>CAZTGH010000387.1:0-5275 GCA_964612985.1 uncultured Pirellulales bacterium | reverse complement strand
ATGGCGTCGGGACGACTCGCGCCTTCGAAATCGATGGCGGCGTTGTGACCGGGGGTGCGGCCGAAGACGGTGTTCTCGAGGATGAGCTGCCCCGCCGCCGGCACGCCGCAACCCCAGAGGTGTTCGCTGAAATTGTCGGTCGAAGGTGGCTCTCCCGGCGGCACCATATCGGCAAACGTGCAGGTCCGCACCACCAGCGAAGAATCGATGGTGCGAATGCGGCGTAGGTCCGTATGCTCGAACACCACGTGATCGAGCAGCAGTTCGGAATTCTCCAGACCCACCATGCCGTCGTTGGTCCGCCCATACTCGATGACCGCATAGCGGATCCGGCTGTCCTGCTGCGAATCGACGAATTGCAGACCGCTCCAGGTGCCGTCCAGCTCCGGCGTCCGCGTCAAACGAACTTGCCGGTACTTCGTCCCCTCCGCGACCAGTCGGCCTTCAACGGTCATCTTCGTATTCGGGTCAAAGAAGACCGTCGTGCCGGCGCCGATCGTCAACGTGACATCAGCCGGAATGGTCAGGTCGGCCGTGATCCGATACGGCCCCTCCTCCGCCATCCAAAGCATGTCGGCATCCACCGGCCCTGTCGACGGAGCCGACCGAATGCTCCGGTCGTAGCCGAGCCCCTCTGCCCGATCATCCGAGGCTGTCGCACCTGTACAGAGCGATAACTCGCCTGAGATACCGGGTTCTGCGCCGGACGGAACATCGCCAAATACAGAAGACCTCTGGGGATAGTCATTCGTGGACCCCGTTTGGTAGTAGACATCCGTGTGTCCCTCGGCGAGTCGATTGCCCGTTCCTTCCGGACCGTCAAAGGCCTCGACCACCATCCGATTGATCCCAGGCGACAGATCCAGCATCGTCCGGCCCAAAGCCCATCGGCCTTGACGAGGGAACCACGATGCGAGCGCCCCGTTGACGAGGACAGACTGCGTTCGCGTGGCATCGGCGGTACCGCAAACATCGTTATCGTGCGCATAGGGGATCGACTTGGTGGGATAGCCGGCAACCAGCGGCGAATCGCTGCCGGCGGTGAACTCCACCGGAATCTGAGAGAGCACGTATCGCCGCCGGGCAGCCGCGAACGTTTGGATCGCCTCAATGGTCTGCACCGGAACCCAGTCCCCGAGCACCTGTTCGACCAGCGGATTGAACCGCTCGGGTGCAAAGAGGGTCTCCGCCAACTCCTTTAGCTGGGCATAATAGAGACCGACGAATGCAGGGTGCGTAAGGAAGCGCCGGATGACAGGCAAACTGTTGAGCCGCCCGGCCAGCCAGATCGACGTGTTCGGGTCCGGCGAATTCAGGATGCTGTCCAGATCGTACGGCAACAGCACGAAACGCGGGTCTTCCACACCCCGGTACATGCAGTAGTCGTCGCCATATCCGTTGCTCAGGTTGGTCTCGCGATTGGTCAACAGGGCCTCCAGGGCAAACCATCGCGCCCACTGCTCGACGTGGACCACCTGCTCCACCTCCTCCACATACCGCTCGTCGGGCGACCGATCCAGCGCGTACGTCAATCCAATCAGGTCGGACCAGTCGTTCACGGCGGCATTCGTGTTCTTGACGTAACCGTCGGCAAAGCCGTAGTCATCGGGATCGCTCCCCCGATAACGCAGATCGCAATATCGTCGGCGACTGACGCACTTGTAGAGGTTGCCCTGGCTGTCGTCCGGGAAATGGCTGTCCGCCCAGTCGCTGTCGTATACCTCCAGGTGAACGTACGATCCGTACATCCGCCCCGGGTCCGTCGGCGCCGCATCCTGCCCGTTGACCCGCACCTGCACGCGCTTGGCGTCGAGCGCCGGCAGGTTGGCCATGTGGAAAAGGGCATGACCGAGCCGTTGGCTGTAGGTGTATTTGCTGTTGATGTTGATCGCCGACACGCCTTTCCAGAGGCGGTCGTTCGGAAACTTCACGTGATAGTTGTTCGGAGGGGGCGTCCGCGAACCGTTGCCGCGATTGCGAATGCCGACATTGTAGCGAACGAGGATATCGGTCCCATCGACGCTGATGAAGGTCCCGTTCATCTGGGCGTGGGAGAAGGCGTCGTCGCTGTGAGCGCCCAGATAGGCCAGTCGGCCGCGCTCGATCTCCGTCATCACCATGTAATAGAGAGGCTGGCTGCCGATCTGCCAGTAGGTATAGGGATTGAACGCCGCATCCACACGATAGAGGGCGTTCGCAACCTGAGCGAACTGATCGTCCACGAGGCTTGGAGCCGGCCAGGTGCGGACGTGTCCGCCGCTGTCGATCGCTTCGACATAGAACTCAACGACCGCGCCATCCGGCTGGCGAGAAATCTCTGCCCCGTACACACGATCGCCAGCGGCCCCGTCACCGTGCGCGCCGTCGTCGTACATCGGTATCAACGTATACTCACTGGCGTCAAAAACCGGATAGCTGCCCCGGTCGACATACTCCGAGCGGTCGACACGATACCGCAGATTCACGGTCGGACCGAACGACGATTCATCGATCACCGCGGCGGTAACGATAACAGGATCGAGCGGCCCCGGAATCACCGGCGCCTGTTGCACCTCTGCTACGAGAGGAGCGACGTCGTCGGTCGCGACGGAATTGACACGGCCGGGCGTGCCCCCCGCCACCCTGCTGGCCGCCCAGTTCGCGCCGTACTGGTTCGGCAGAGCCGGGTTGAGCAGCTCCAGTGACGCGCCGCCGCCGTCGTGGTCCTTGCGCCACTGCCAGCCGCGATGGCCCCGATCGTTCGGACCCAACTCCCGAACGCCCCAGTCTCCGTTGTCGGCGTACGAAACGTCATCGACAAGATCCCCCCGGATGTCGCGCAGTTCGATCGTCTCCCCCGAATTGCTCAACCGCCCTTCCCAGCCTCCCACGGCATCGACAGCATCGGGATACCGCTCCCGAAACGCATCGACGTCGGCCGCCACCACCAGATACTCGCCGGGCCCCACGACCGCATCGCCAAGGGTAAACTCAATTCCTCGGGCAAACTGCCAGCCCGTCAGATTGATCGCTTCGCCGCCCTGGTTGAACAGCTCGATGTATTCGGCGCCGAGATTCTCGCTCTGTGAACCGTCCGCGTAGGCGTGATACATGATTTCGTTGATCACGATGCCGGCGCCGTAGCCTCCGTTCGCAATGCCGGGTGTCGGTGTAGCAAAGATATGCCACGTGGCGCCGCCGTCGGGAAGACGTCCGTAGGAGCTGTCGGTCGTCTGCGGCCCGAAGGACACGCTGTCGATCAGCGTACCCTCCCTGTCATACAGCCCCAACTCCTCCCCGTCCCGGCTCAGTCGAAAGCCCGCGTGCAAGGCCCCTTCCGCCGGCTCGCCGTCGGCCCAGATCACCAGATGGCCATAAGCGCCAATGGTCGTCTGTGAGGCAGCGTCTGGCGGAAACTGCCATTTCGCAGGCTTCGAGAGATCGTCCGTCAGGTACATTCCGCCCACGTCGACCGGCTCGTCGCCCCCGTTGTAGATCTCGATCCAGTCGTCGAAATCTCCCGCTGGGTCCCGGAGAAAGCTCTCGTTGTCGGCCATGAACTCGTTGATCGCCAGCGCTGGGCCGGCGGCCGCCCAGACCGCCATCGAGAAGGTCACCAGTGCCGAGAGTATGAATATCCGTTTCATTCGCTTCTCGATTCGCGTGCTGGAATCACTACCATTGCCCTGGGCTCGGCGCCGAGGCCCGCCAGCCTTCCGGGCGGTTCCAGGCCACCGAGGCTGCCGCCGGATCATCGACCGTCAACAAGAGTCCGCCGCTATCGGTCGCCGGGTGCCAACTCTTATCATACCGAAAACGCGAGATCGATGCATCCAAAGGTTCAGCCAGCGTCAGCACGCCTCCGAGGGATGTGGTCGACAGATGGTGGCGGATGTGTGCGCCCGACCCGCGGAAAGCGCCACCGTATTCCGACTCCCACCCGCCGATTCCGTGTGGCACGTGGCAATGTCAACGAAACGAAGGCGGTTTGAGACATTCGAATCTCGTTCTTTGTAGTTTTTCCGAGTTTCGTGCTTCGGATTTCAGATTTGCCCTCCAGGCTCCGCCCACCAATCCCTTGATTCCCCTCCAGACCCCGGTACAATGCGCCGGTGTCAAGCGTTCGCATTGCCCTGCCAACCGCTACAAACAGGATGCCCTGCCATGAAAAGATCGCTGATCGCCAGCCTGTGCCTGGCCCTGGCCGCCGCCGCAACCGGCGCCGTCTCGCCCGTCGTCGAGGTCGAGGAAGACGTCTACCGGTATCAGCCCGCCGACAACGGCGCCGGGCCCATGTGGTGCCATGGCTCCACCTGCCTGGTCCGTATTGGCGACCAGGTCTTCGCCAGCGGGCTGGAGACCATTGAAAACGCCAAACCATTGAATAACTGCCGCTGGATGCTCTTCGCCCGTAACGAACCTCGTAGGGTGGGCACTGCCCACCAATCCCCTTGGACGAAGGTCTGCATCGACGAGACGGGCCGTACCCGCGAGCCCTCTCCACTCGCCGCCTTCGCCAATGGCCCCTTGTTTCTCTCCGCCAATCCCACCCTCGACCCCAACGCCTACTCCGGCCCCGCGCGACCCGAGGTCCTCGCCTTCGATGTCGCCTCCCCCGACCAGCCCGCCCGCACCCTGCTGCCGATCTGGCAAGGCGAGCCGAAGTTCACCGAGCACTCCTATCGCAGCTTCGCCTCCGACGCCGCCCATCGCGAACTGATCCTGCTCCAGAACATCGGCTACATCCATGCCGAGTGGTCCTTCCTCGACCGCAATGGCCGATGGAGCGCACAGGGCCAACTGAAATGGCCCTGGGGCGCCGAATACGACAAGCCCCAGCCGATCCGCGTCTGCTACCCCAACGTCGCCCTCGACGACCGCGCCGTCCACTTCTGTGGCGTCAGCGACATCGTCGAGCCCAACCTCACCTGGCGGGCCTACAAGAAGGAGCTGACAGGCCGCCAGTGGGACTACGACTTCCGAAGGCTGTTCTACACCTGGACGCCCGACGTCACCAGCGAACCGTTCCGCCCCTGGGTCGAGATCGCCGGCCGTGAAGACACCTGCGGCTGGGTCACCCCAGGCGACCTCTGGATCGCCCCCGACCGCGACGTCCACGTCCTCTGGACCGAACGCGCCCTGGACGAACGCCTCCGCGAAAAGTTCTTCCCCGACGTCCGCCAGAGCCATGCCCTCAACTACGCCGTCGTACGCGAAGGCCAGGTGCGCCTGCGACGCACGCTGCTGGTCGCCGAAGAAGGCGTCTCGAACGAACGCCCGGGTCGAGGCCGCTTCC
>CAZTGH010000386.1:0-5295 GCA_964612985.1 uncultured Pirellulales bacterium | reverse complement strand
CGGAGCCGTCCGCCCCGTTGGAGAGAACGCCGAGGTCCACTGCGATGTCCGCGTGCTCGCCGCCACCAACCGCGATCTCGAGACCGCCGTCGAAGAAGGCCGCTTCCGAAAGGACCTCTTCTTCCGCATCAACGTCGTGCGCCTCGATGTCCCCCCGCTGCGCGCACGTGGAGGCGACATTCTCCTGTTGGCCCAGCACTTCCTCCAGGACATCGCCGCACGCAGCGGCAAACCGGTCAAGGGGTTCTCCCCCAGCGTCGCCGAAAAGCTCCTTGCCTATCGCTGGCCCGGCAACGTTCGAGAACTGAGAAACGCCATGGAACGTGCGGTCGCGCTGACGCGATTCGAAGAGCTGGCCGTCGAGGACTTGCCTGAGACGGTCCGAGACTACAAGCCGTCACACATGGTCCTCGGCGGCGACTCTTCCGGCGAACTGCTGCCATTGGAGGAGGTCGAACGCCGATACGTTCAGCACGTCCTCGAGGTCGTCGGAGGCAACAAGAGCACCGCCGCACGCGTGCTGGGCCTCGGCCGACGGACCCTGTACCGCAAGATCGAGCAATGGGGGCTCTAACCTCTGTTTCTGCCATCTCACCGTCCATCGCCGACTGAGTCAAATTGACACGCCGTGCTGATCGGACACACCTCGAAATGCGTCGGCCGCCCCATAACTGCGCTCCAGCAGCCCAGACCACCGGACCAGAAGTTTTTCTCCGCTCTGTAAATTCCTTCATTGCAAGCCTTTAGCCTGAATGGGCCTCTTCTTCGGCTCGTCATGGCATGTGGATTGCCAATCCTCAAACAACTGAAACTCAGGCTTTAAACCGGACGAGATGGGGAATCAGTGGATGATCGATGGCCATGGTGAACGATGTGGGGACGGATTGTCCCGGTCGAATGTGCCGAGCAGCGACAAGCCGCCTCGTGTTCTGCTTATCGAAGACGATGAGGTCATGCGGGAGATGTTGGCCGAAGCCCTTCGACAAGAGGGCTACCAGGTGACCGAATGCGCCAAGGCACTGCCGTGGCTTCTCTTCTGCGTTCACAATTCTGCGAATGGGTCCGCCGATACCGCCGACTACGATGTGGTCGTCTCCGACATCCGGATGCCCAGTATCGGCGGGCTGGATGTCTTACGAATCATTCGCGACATCCGGTGTGACGAGTTCTGTCCGCCGACGATTCTCATCACCGCCTTCGGTGACGAGCAGACCCATGCGATGGCCAAGACCCTGGGTGCGGCCGCCGTGCTCGACAAACCCTTTCATATCCATGACCTGATCGAAAGGATTCGAGAGGTGGTGTAGATATGACGAAAGCAAAAGGATCAGACTTGGTTCCATCGGTGGAGAATCTCACACTGGGTGGCCACGGCATTTCGCCGGGCCTGGGCATGGGAACGGCCTACGTCTATCGCGACATCCTACACCGCATGCAGAACGTCTATTGCATCGGCGCCGATGAAGTCGAGGGCGAGTATCGCCGCATCGAGAACGCCTTCGATGAGGTGCTCTTAGGGTTGGAGGCGAGTGAAAGCGAAGTGGAGCAGAAGCTCGATGAAGAATTCGCCCGAATATTTCGGGCCCACCAAGCGATCTTAAAAGATCCCTCGCTCCTTGGGCAGATGCACGAGATGATCGAACGAAGCCGCGTCAACGCCGAGTTCGTGGTTATGGCAGTCTTTCGCCAGCTGGAAGGCAAGTTTCGCCGGAGCCTGGATGACGACCGGTGGGCCGAGCGCACCGACGATGTGGCCGACCTGGCCAGGCGGGTGCTTCGATCTCTGACGGGGCAGACGGCACACCAACTGACAGACCTGCCTCCCAATACCGTCCTGATCGCATCGCGGCTGCTGCCATCGGACACCGTGTATTTCTCGCGGCAGTCCGTCTCAGCCGTCGTCGTCGAGAGTGGCGGTCCGGTCAGTCATGCAGCGATACTCACCCGCGAGCTCGCCATCCCGGCCGTATCCGGCATCGACGACGCCGTACGGAGGATTCCCGAAGGTCGAACGGTCCTTGTCGATGGAAGCGAAGGCACGGTAGTCATCGACCCGGATGATGTACGCCTGAATTTGTTTCGTCGAAAACGTGCCGAAATCTCGATCCACCGGGCACGGGCGTCAAAACACGCCGGTGACAAGGCGATAACTCGCGACGGAACCGAGGTAGCCGTCATGGCAAATATCTCCACATCGGAAGACGCGACGCTGGCCGTCGAGCACGGCGCCGACGGTGTCGGTCTCTACCGCATCGAACCCGTGTACTTTGGTCGTGAAAACCTTCCTAACGAAGACGAACTCATCGAGGCCCTTCGAAAGACACTCGCGCCGTTTGACGCCGACCGGTGCGTCACGCTACGGCTGCTTGACATCGGAGGCGATAAACCGCTGCCTTTTCTCGATCATTCAAGGGAACGGGCCCCGCTTCTGGGCCGGCGTGGTGTGCGAGTCCTTCTGGCGTTTCCCGACTTGCTCATGATCCAGTTACGCAGTTTCCTTCGTTTGTCCAAAGAGCGTTCGGTCCGGATCCTGGTGCCGATGGTGACTCTGACGCGCGACATGCAGGCCGTCCGAGAGTTGTATGTACGAGCCGTGGACGAGTTGTCCGCCGAATGGCCCCCCCCTTTGGGCAGCATGATAGAGACGCCGGCCGCCGCCCTCTGCGCCGAGGCCCTCTCCGAGTATTGTGACTTTTTCAGCGTCGGCACCAATGACCTGACGCAGTACACGATGGCCGCCGGACGCGAAAACGGTCACGTGGAGGGCTACTTTCTACAGGACCATCCGGCAATCTTTCGATTACTGGAGTCCATCGCTGACGCCGTCGATGATCGGCCTCTGGGTGTCTGCGGCGAACTGGCGGGTCGGGTTGATGTCACCGCCCGACTCCTGGCGATGGGCGTTCGAGAATTGAGCGTCAACCCGCTCCAGATTCCGCAGGTCAAACAGGCGGTCCGCAAGGTCTGTCTGGAAGAAGCCCATGGCAATCATAGGGTAGGATCGTTTCGATGATAAAGGCCACAATTGACAAACCCTCGCCGCGACCCCCGCCAATGTTGCGCTGATGGAATCACAGGGGGGCAGGCCGGGTCCGGCAGCGGACGCCGTTAAGGGCCCGGCCAACGTTGACACGAATCTCAAGTAAGGAGTGCCACAATGCGAACGTCACACATGATACGCACGATCACAGCCATGGCCCTCATCGCCATCGGGATATTCGCCCTCGGCTGTGACCAGAAACCGCCGCCCGAACAGCCGCCGGAGTCGCCCCAATTCGGGGTCTCCGCAACCCGGCCGGCCGAGTGATTCGACGCATCGAGCCACCGCCGACCAACCGGGCGCCGGCCGACCCACGCAAGAGGTGAACGTCTACATAAACCAGCAGTCTTTTCGATTAAGGAGCCATCACCATGATTCAGCGACATGCAAACAAGTTGATTGTCTCGATGATTCTCGTCGTCGCCGCCGTGATCGGCGTAACGCTTTTCACCGGTCATTCCAATGCACAACTGCCGCCTCTGCGACAAACGCCGCAGGCCGCAACCAACGCGCCCCAGCCTGCCCTCGAAGTGGGCACCTACAACGCCAACGCTGCCTTTGACAAACACCCCGCCCGCCAGGAAGTCCTCGAGGCCTTCCAGACCGCCCAGGCCCAGATCCAGCAAGCCCAGGAGCAGGGCGATCAGGAGCAGTTGCAGGCGGTCCAACAACAGTACGAAAAGCAGCGACAACAGATCATCGAAGCCTTCCAACAGGACGTCACGGAGGCCCTCCCTGCCGCCGCCCAGGCCGCCGGCGTCAAGGTCGTCGCCTTGCAGGTCGTCTACACCGACGACGACGTCGCCGTCAGGGACGTCACGCCGCAACTGGTCAATGCCCTCAGCGCCGAAACCGAGCAACAGCAGAACGCCTTGCCTCCGGCGCCCCCCCAAATGCCCAGCCAGCCCCGGTAGAACCATCTGGTCGCCCGCAGCACACCGTGCGATGCCCCCCCGTCACGGAACGACGGGGGGGCTGGATGGCACTGCCGTAAGCTTGGCGGCGCAGGCAGTCATACGCGACGAAGCGAAGAAGAGATTCGCCCCGCACTACCCCCATCCGTAGGGGCGAGGCATGCCTCGCCCTCCACCCTCCGCCCTCCCTCACATCGCAAATCATAAATCCCAAATCCCCGCCTCTCGAGATACAAGCCCCGAGATACGAGACACGGGAGAAACGCTGTCCCAGCCATTTTGTCCGTGCCTTCCCCCCCAATCACCTCCATAATCAATGAACTAAAGACACACGGGGCACCAGAAACAAGAAACGGCCGACAACCGTTGCTGTGCTACACCTGTGCCGACGCTTGTTGATTCGGCGGCGGGCTGTATCGCCGTGTGGCCCGTCGTGCGACCACAAAAAGATAAAGAATGGAGACAATTTGTCGCTCTCCCCGGTTTAGCACCTGCAAAACGGAGAATTACCATGACAAACCAAGGTCAGTTTGCCCGCCTGACGGTCGTAGTCTGGATGGCTTTCGCCCTCATCGCCAGCCTGCTGCCGGCCTTCGCCCCCGCGCACGACCTGCCCACCCGGGAGGCGCGCGCCGCCTGGGTGATCGGACAGCGCCGCGGTGAAAGCATCCCTCCCAACGCCAAGTTCGGACCTGCGACGGCCCTGGCGCGCCTCGCACTGAACCCCGACGATGCCGAAGTGATTGACAGGATCACCCACTTCTATGACCGTGTGCCGGAAGGGAAGAACGGCGAGCAGTTCACCTACCCTGGCGTGGCCTGGGTGCTGGGCAAGTACTGGGACAAGTTCACCCCGGCACAACGCGACCACCTGAAGGCCAGGCTCAAGAGCTTCAGGGATCTTCTGGGACACGGCACCGAAAACCATGCCATCATGAAGGGCGCCGCCGCCTGTCTTTTCGCCCAGTATTGGCCCGACGAGACTGGGTGGCTGCGGGGCAAGATAACCAGCGCCGAACTGGAACGGACCGCCCGAAAAAATATACTCACGGTGATGCGCAGCCTCTACGACAAGGGGTACGAAGAGAATCTTTCGCACAACTACGCGCCGGTACATCTGTTCCCCTACTACGCGCTCTATGACTGCGCTATGGACCCCGAGGTGAAGGCTGCGGCCGATGCGGCGCTGCACTTCCACGTCGCCAACATGGCGGCCAATCACTTCGAGGGCGTGACCATCCCTCCCGCAAACCGGGATTATCCAAATACCACGTGGAACAGGTACACGTACGAGCCTGGGTCGCGTCACGCGAGCCACCTCATACACTGGTTGTACTGGGC
>CAZTGH010000385.1:2765-5320 GCA_964612985.1 uncultured Pirellulales bacterium | reverse complement strand
GGCGAGGCCGGCGGCAACCATCTCGGGCGAGGGGGCCGATTCGGCGGCGTCGCGGAAGGGACCATAGAAGGCAGAGGCGAATTTGGCGGCATACGACAGGATGGCGACGTGGTCGAAGCCGTTCTTTTCGAGGGCCTGGCGGATGGCGGCGATGCGACCGTCCATCATATCGGACGGGGCGACGATGTCGGCGCCGGCCTGGGCGTGGGACAGCGCCATCCTGGCGAGCAGTTCGCAGGTGGCGTCGTTGGCGAGTCGGAGGTCCTGGATGAGGCCGCAATGGCCCGTCGTGGTGTAGGCGCAGAGGCAGACGTCGGTGATGACGAGCAGTTCGGGGGTCCGCTTCTTGATGGCGCGGATGGCCTGCTGGACCGCCCCGCTCTCGGACCAGGCTTCGGAGCCCTTGTCGTCCTTCTCATGGGGCAGGCCAAAGAGCAGGACGGCGGGGATGCCGAGGTCGGCTACCTGCGCCGCTTCGTCGGCGATGCGGTCGGGCGAGAGATGGTAGCAGCCGGTCATCGAGGCGATCGGCTTTCGGACGTCGCGCCCGGGACAGGCGAAGAGCGGATAGACCAGATCGTCGACGCTGAGTTTCGTCTCGCGCACCATCCGGCGCATCGCGGCACTGCTGCGCAACCTTCGCATTCGGATTTCGGGAAAACCCATGACGATCATCCCTTTCAGGACCCATGACTTATGTCGTACCGCGTATACTACCGCGTCGCGTTTTTCAGATCCAGTTTCCACCTCGACGCAGCGGTCGCGATGTTCACCGCTCAGCGGCATTCCAGGGCCTGCCGTATCCGTCCGTGCGACGCCAGACTTCGTCCTTAGCGGGCGAGACCAGCGCCTGGTATCGATGCGGACGGCGATACGCGTTACCCCAGATGCTCTTGGCGCGCCGTTGACGCACCTCCTCCAAGTCGAAGGCCGCCATGAAAATCCCTTCGGCCTTCCCGGCCAGAACCACGCACTCACCTCTGGAACTGTAGGCCACGGACCGACCGTTCTGGTAGGGTTCAGGATAGTTGGCCATGGCCACGTGCGCGATGTTCTCTACCGCGCGGACCTTGAACTGATCGAGGCGAAAGTCGTCCAGGCCACAACAGTTGGGCGTCAGGATCAACTCGGCCCCCTTCAACATTAGAATGCGGGCACTCTCGGGCTGTTCCCGATCGAAACAGATCATGGCGCCGACCTTCACGGTGCCCAGGCGGGTGTGCAACTCGCCCACGTAGAAATCCTCCCCGGGCGTCATCGAGGTCTCCAGCGGCTTGAAGTCGCTGGTGTGGACCTTGGCGTAGGTGAAGACCTCTTCGCCAAAGCGGTCGAACAGTGTGATGACGTTGCGCGGCATCGGGTCCCACGCCTGCTCGTATGTCACGCCGATGGCCATGTCCAGTTCCTTGGCCAGGCGGGCGAAGCGCTGGATGGATTCATGCTCGCGCGGTACGGCCTGCCTCCAGAATGCCTCGCGGGCTCCGGCTTTCTGCGGATCGAATCGCGTATAGCCGATGTTCCACATCTCGGGCATCAGGGCAATGTCGGCGCCGCGGGCGGCGGCCTGGCGGCAGAACCGTTCGGCTTTGTTCATGTTGCGCTGCTGGTCGTTGCCCGCCGGGTCCATCTGTAGCAGAGCCACCTTGAATAGCGCAGGGGATGGAGCCCCCTGGCTGGACCAGCCATCCACCACCAAGCCAAGAAGCGGCAGGAGAAGAACCAGCAAGACAAGCACAGTTCTGGCGCGTACAGACATTATCGAACCTCCCTTCCATTGCTGTCGATTCGACCGGCGTGGTAGTTGGCGATGGCTTCGCTGGTGCGCAGGGGGCGGTGGTAGATGCGTAGGGAGTGGATGCGTCCGGCGAACTGCGGCGTCGTACGGAACGACCTGCTCAGGTCGGCCAGGCGCAGGTCAGCATCGAAGCGTCCCCAGCCAAACTGGCGGGCGGTGGCGCCGTCGCAGAGTTTGCCATCGACGACGAACGTGATGATTCTGGGCCCGGCGTCGACGTTGGCGACGATGTGGTGCAGGCGGTCGGGCGCGAGGAGTCCGACGTCGCTGCTCCAGAGGCTTTGCGTATCGCCATCGTTCAGAACGATTTCGACGGCGCCGTCGGACGCCGTCTGCAAGCAGATCCCCTGACCACGTTCGTTGCGGCTGTCCAGGATCGTCTGGCCGTGGGTGAGGGTCTCGAATTCGATCCAGAGGTCGAGGGCGAGGCCCTCAAGGCCTGGGATCGGTCGATCGGGCGCGACCGTCTTGTGGTCCAACTGGTTCCAGAGGCCTTCGAGCAGCGTGCGATCGAGGGGGTGGACGCGGGCGATGGTCTTCTGCGTTTCGGTCAGGTAGAACTCGCCATCGTCTTCGATCAGGTCGGGATAGCTCATGCGGACGCGCGGGTCGTCGTCGTAGAGGACGATCTCGGGCTGGGACCATCGGATGACCTTGCCAGCGGGCGAGTCGGTTTCGACGCCACCGCAGAGCCAGGCGGGGTTGCGGTCGTCGTAGGTGCGGCCTCCATGGTTGTGGTACCAATAGAGGTACTTGCCAT
>CAZTGH010000385.1:0-2755 GCA_964612985.1 uncultured Pirellulales bacterium | reverse complement strand
TCCAGGCGAAGTTGGCAGCGCGGGGGTGCTTGATGAGACGACCGTCGGCATAGCGCATGGACTCGGGCGGGCTCCAGGTGTGCCCTCCGTCGCGGCTGTAGGTGCAGGCGGGGTGCCCGTCGGTGGTGCGGTAGACGCAGAAGAACGAGCCATCGCTGAGGATGCAGACGTTCTGCTCCTCCGCGATGGGGCCACCGCCAGCGGGGGCGCGCAGGCCGATGTCGCCATCGGGCAGCGTCTGCCAGGTCGCGTGAGCGGGATCGGATGCGGTGAGGAGTTCGTCGCTCTTGAGCAGGACGCCTTCGGTGCGAGCGAGGAAGCCCTGCCCGAATCGGCCCACCTTATGGAGCGGGACGTATGCAGCGTCCTCGTGGATGAAGGGCCGCCCGACGTTCCAGAAAAATCGTACCTCGCCAGCGTAGGGATTCTCGCGGTCGATTTCGAACTCGCGGACGCCGATGGGGAACCGTTGTTGCGACCAGGTACGGCCATGATCGTCGCTGTATTTGAAGACGTAATATCCCTGCGTGTCGACACGGGAGCACCATCCGCCTTTGTAGGGCGGGTCGTCGGCCTTGACGCGGCGGAGATTGTCGGTGTTGTGATTGTAGAAGGCGAAGATGCGTCCGCTCGGCGCCTTGAGCATAACCGCGTAGGAGGCCTCGGGTCCGTCGGCGGGTTCGACGTCGACGGGCGCCGACCAGGTCCGCCCTCGATCGGTGCTGCGCAAGGTGACCACGTGCTGGCCGCTGGCGCCTTCGTGTCCGGAGCCCGTGGTGAGAATGCAGAGCCAGGCGCCGTCGTCGGTTTGGACGACGTAGGGCTGGTCGGCGTAGTTCTCGGTGGGGATCTCCCATCCGGTGCGGATGTTGCGCAGGTCTTCGGCGCCGGCCAAGGGAAGCATTGTCACAGCGAACAGGAGGAATGCGGAGGATTTCGTCACGACAGTGGCTCTCCTTTCTAGCGGAGCGCGATCAGGCGGACTCTTCGATCGTGTCCAGCAGCCCTTCGGTGGTGTACGTGCCAGCGGTCAGATCGACGCGAACTGCGAGCTTTTTCAACTGCTCCGAGGTGACCGGGCCGATGGAGGCGACCTTCGCATGGCCGGCGTTGACGGTGTCGGGCGGGATCGCATCGAAGAAGTTGCGGACCGCCGACGGGCTGGCGAAGGTGATCCAATCGATCTTGCCCTGCTGGATCTGGTCGGTGAGGGCCTGGGCGTCGCCTGTCTGGGGGACGGCGGTATAGAGCCCGACGTCGTGTACGACCGCGCCGCCCTCTTCCAGGACTTCGACCAGGTCGTTCGTTGCCAGGTCGGAACGCAGGGACAGGACCTTCCTGCCGCTCAGGTTCGTGGAGGCAACGAGCTGGCAGCCCAGTTCGCGTCCGGTGAAGACGGTGGGAACGAAATCGGCCTTCAGTCCGCGTTCGGCCAACGCGGCGGCGGTCTTGACGCCGAGCGTGGCCAGCCTGTTGGACGCGAAGACGCGGGCGTCCTTGCCCAGGGCGCCGATGGCGTCGAAGAAGACGCGAATGCCGTTGGGGCTCGTGAAGATCACCCAATCGTACTTGGACAGGTGGGTCAGCGTCCGCAGGAATTCGTTGGTGTCGGTAAGCGGCTGAATTGCGATGGTGGGAAACTCGACGGGGCAGCCTCCACGATCGACGATCTTGCGGGCGAATTCCGCGTTGCCGGCGCGGTCGCGAGTGGTGACGATCCTCTTGCCGAACAGGGGGCGTTTCGTGAACCAGTCGAGTTCGCTCTGACCTGCGGCGGCTTCGCCGATGATGATCAGGGCAGGTGGCTCGATCTTCTCGCGATCGCAGGTTTTGACGATTTCGCTGAGCGGCGCCCGTACGACGCGCTGCGTGGGAAAGGTCGCGTTGGCGACGAGCGCAACGGGCGTATCGGAGGCGCGGCCCTGGGCCATGAGGTTCTCCGCGATCGAGCCCAGGGCGCCGATGCCCATGTAGAAGACGAGCGTGCCAGGGAAACGGGCGAGCACGTCCCAGTCGAGGTTGCTGTCTTCTTTGCCGTCGGCCTCGCGGCCTGTGATGAAGGCGACCAGCGAGCTATACCGGCGGTCGGTCAGCATGATACCGGTGTATTCGGAGGCGGCAATGGCGGCGGTGATGCCCGGCACGATCTCGAAGCCCACGCCGACCTGGTTCAGCGCGACCACCTCTTCGGTGACGCGCCCGAAGATGCAGGGATCGCCCCCTTTGAGGCGGACGACGATTTTGCCTTCGAGGGCCTTATCGACCAGGATGCCGTTGATCTGGTCCTGGGTGAACGAGCCGGCGCCGATGCGCTTGGGGACGTTGATGATTTCGGCATCGGATCGGGCCCTTTCCAGCAAGGCGGGGTTGGCGAGCTTGTCGCAGATGATGCAGTCGGCAATCTGGATCAGCTCGGCGCCGCGGAGGGTGATCAGGTCGGCTCGTCCGGGACCGGCGCCGACCAGGTATACGAAGCCCTTCTTATGATCCGGCATGGTCTTTTCCCCTGTCCGTTTCCAGTTGGTCGAGGATCTGCTTCCCGCCGGCGTCGAGCAGATCGCGGGCCACCCGGCGGCCCAGCTCGCGCGGACTCGCCAGCGGTCCGGCCTTCCGCGAGCGGAGCAGCGTGCGGCCGGTCGGCTCGGCGATGAACGCTTCGAGCGCGATCTCATCGGCAACCGCCTGGGCGTAGGCCCCTACCGGGGCGTGGCAGCCGCACTTCATCGCGGTGAGCACCTCGCGTTCGGCATCGGTC
>CAZTGH010000384.1:0-5327 GCA_964612985.1 uncultured Pirellulales bacterium | reverse complement strand
ATCGGCCGCCGTGAGCATCCTGAATAGACTGTCGATCCGGGCGCTGAGGTACGGCGCGGACTGGTTGCGGCGGATCTGACTGAGAAGGCGGCGCGTTGCCGTCCAGCGGTCAAGCAGCGCGGGAAGGTCCCGACGGATTGTGTCCGCCGTCGCTGGTGAGAGATCACCCGCTATCGACAGCATCGGGTCCTCCAGACGGCCGATGCGTTCGAAGCCTGATTTCAGCTGCTCGAGCCAGGGCTGTAGTTCGGCGCGAATCGTGGCCGGATCCTCGAATGCGTCCTCAGGCCGCTGTCTGATCGCGAGCAGCGCGTTTTTGGTCGCGTGCAGCATGTTGCGTGTCAGGCAGGCGGCATCGATGAAGTCGCGCAGCAGGCTCCGGCGCCCGGTCTCACCGATATAGATCGCCTGCTGTATGCCCTGCGTGTGAAGCGCGGCGACGGCGAACGCGGCGATCCAGATCCGGCTGATCGGCAGATACAGCCCGGCGGGAAGCATGGCCGCCTGGACGATGAGCGCCCCGAGGCCGACGCTGACGCCTATCCGTTGAATGCTTCGGCTCCCCAGCACAAACAAAAGCGGCGCCAGCAGCAGGATCACCGCGAGCGTGGCGATGGTCGCAGCCTGCCCGGCCTCAACCAGCAGCGCATCGCTTAGATAGTTGGCGGCAATGGTCGCCTGAAGGAGGGTGGCGGGCACGAGCCTGCCGTCGCTGAGCGGATAGCGAGTGGCTTCCGCCGGAGCATAGACACCGACGAAGACGATCGCGTCCTTGAGGTCCGAGCGCGGCCCTCGCAGAAGGTCCTCGAAGCAGTCCTTACGCACGACCTGATCAGCCTGCCTCGGGTCCAAAAGGCGCCTCGCGCCCCCATGTGCGTCCGGGGTCGGGATGAGCCGGTCGGGCTCACCCCGGACGAGGCCAACGGTTGCCGTGCCGATTGGGGGGAAGCGCCCGACCGGCGCCGGAACGCCCCTGACCACCTGATCGGGATCGCGTTGCACGTCCATCGTCCCGAGGCCGTCCGCATCCTCCAGCGCCTCCGCGCGCGGCAACAGCACGCCGTCTCGCGAGCGGCATACGCGATGCACGACCGCGGGCCCGTCCCGGCTGGAGGCGGATCGATCGGGCAGGCGGGCCTCCGCCAGGGTCTGGGGCGCCTGGCCGGTGGAGGGGTCGGAACCGAAGTAGTACTCCCAGGCCACCGCGGCGACTCCCGAATGCTTGAGATTCTGCATCGCCGTGCGGTATATCTCCAGCGGCAGGCTGAAGGCGTAGTGCGATGGCAGCTCCACGATCACGATCCGATGGCGCAGAGGCTTCTGGGGCACTATGCGGCGCAGCAGGTCGCCGGTGCGATGCTCCAGTCGCAGGCCCACCGTCGATGCCATCAGCATCAGCACAAGGATGCCGAGCCAACTGCGCACTCTACGTATCGTCGCGGAACTACTCACGGAAGACACCCTCGGTCCCAGACCAAAACGAGCGACCAATCTGTGGCTCCCCGCGCCACTTCCTGACGTCATGTCACGACATGCAGACCGCCAGAATCTCCTCGAGCGAGGCATTGCCCTGCTGCACATGCCGCATGCCATCGCTCAGCAGCGAGCGCATGCCCGTTCGCCCGGCCGCCTCCTCGAGTTCCTCGCGCCGCGCACCCTCCAGGATCATATTCTGAATCTCCGAGTTGAGTTCGAGAAGCTGAAAGACGCCAACCCGCCCCCTGTACCCCCGATTGTTGCAGCCCGAACATCCGCGCGAGATGTGGTGATCGTGCTCGCGCTCCCATTTGGTCAGACCGGGAATATCGCCTGTCGGCACGCTCCCGGTCTTGGCCCTGACGCGGCAATCCGGACAAAGGCGACGCGCCAGCCGCTGCGTCACCACGCCCGAGAGCCCTGATGCGATGGCATACTGCGGAACACCGAGGTCGCGCAGTCTGGTGACCGTGCCGACGCAGTCGCGGGTGTGGAGTGTCGAAAGCACCAGGTGACCCGACAGCGCGGCGTGGAAGGCAACTTCCGCAACCTTCAGGTCGCGTATCTCGCTGACCATGATTACGTCAGGGTCCTGGCGGAGGATCGAACGGAGCATCTCCGCGGGCTCGGCCCCTCCCCATTGCGTCACGTCAGACTGGCCGACCCCGTTCAGTTGCACCTCCACCGGATCCTCGATCGTGTCGATGCTCAGGCCCTGCCCGCGAAGCTGATGCAGCGCGACATAGAGGGTCGTTGATTTCCCGCTCCCCGTCGGCCCGGTCGCGAGGATCAGACCGCGATGGTCGGACATCATCTGGATAAGCTTCTCTTCCATCTGCGGCGACATACCCAGCCCGCCGAACCGAACCATGGCCGCGCTCTTGTTGAGAAGCCGCATGACGATCTTCTCATCATGGATCGTTGGCCGCGCCGCCATCCGCACGTCCACGATGTGCCGCCCGATGCGCGTGGTGAAGCGACCATCCTGGGGCGTGTGGGAGACGCTGATGTCAAGGTTGGCCATGATCTTGAGGCGACTGACCAGAGGCCTGCGCAGCACAGCGTCAACGTGGGCGATGTTCTCAAGGCGCCCGTCAATGCGGTAGAGAACGCGCGTCTCCAGCCGGGTGGGCACGAGGTGGATATCGGTTGCCCGACAGGCGACCGCGTCCTTGATGATACTGGTGGTGAGATCCACGATCGCGGAGCTTGTGGTCTTCTCGATCAGTTCCGCCTCGACGTCCCAACTGTGCCCCTCGGGGATCTCCCGCGCGAGCGTCTCCAACTCAAGGGCCTCATCACGATCCGCGAGTACCTCCAGCCACCATGCAATCTGCTCGCGAGTCGCGCTGACGGCCTTTACCGCGGCGCCGAGTCGTCTCGCCGTCTCATCCCGCGTAACAACATCCTCATGGTCTGCCATCGCCACGATGACGCCCGTGCCCTCGCGGCGAATCGGCAGAACCATGTGCTCCTCCATCCACCGCAGGGGCAAACGGGCGACCAGATCAAGGTCCACATCCGCCTCTTTAAGGTCCCAATCAGGCTCCGAGCGCGTCCGAGTGGCTGTGCTGTTGCGTGTCTGAGCCATCGAGATCGCCCCTGCAAGTATTTGACCTTTACGTGTCTACCTCTGACCTTCTTCTATTGCGTCACGACCTTTCCGCTTATAGACTGATACTTGCGGTATTCGCTTTTCCGATGCAAAGTCCGCGATGAGATTGGTGTGATGTCAGAATGCAGAGACCACGGAAGGGCTTTACGCTCGTCGAGCTGGTGGCTGTTGTCGCCATCGTGGCCGTGCTGGCCGCGATCCTGCTCAGCGCAATCACCAAGGCGCGCGACCGGTCCCAGACCGGCGCATGTCAACTGCGACTGAAGGACCTCGCACAGGTAGTGATAATGTACTCGCACGACAACGAGGCCTTCAGGCCCGGCCCGCAGTGGCAGGCCTCCCTCGGTGACTACTGCGACGACCCTCGAGTGCTGCTGTGCCCGGCGGACCCCGAGGCCCAGCGCCTCACCGATGACGAGGTCTTCCACCAGCAGACCTACTACACGAGCTACGGCATGAACTACCATGCTCTCGAACCGAACACGGCGACCAGAACGGTTCTCATTGCCGATGCTGAGAAGTCGCTGTTTTCGGTCAATGCCGGCGACTGGCACTACCATGCAGTCGTCAATGATCTCGTGGGCCGCCGCCACCCGAACTGCGTGAACGCCGCATTTCTCGACGGACATGTCGAGCGACTGTCCAACGGATTGCTGCCGTGGATGCTGTATACCGAGAAAGACTGAGGCCTGAGCGCTTGACCCCAAACAGCCCCATCGGCATGCCCGACCACGGGCGATCGCTCAAGGCGGTATGTCCGCCGGCTCACCGGTCACGTAGACCGGGCGTCCAATGGTGCACATACGCCTCACAAAAGACACTCGCCAATTCTCCGGCATGCCCGGCATAACCTTCAAAGAATCAGGTATAATTTCGGAGAAATGCGTACAGAAAAACTTTGTATATGTTATTTTCGTATATGCGGGACGCCCGGGGCCACGGCTGTCCGATCACATGCTGCGGGACCGCCTGAGGGAGGCGAGACGGTGGCATTTCGCGGGCGTGTTCCGCCGCGGGCGGATGTGGCTGCAGCACCCGGAACGCGGGTAGCGGACTCAAGCGACGGCCGTCAAAGCTCGCCGCGTTGCTCGAGCGCCTCGAGGAATGCGCACAGGACGTTGATGTTGCTGACGAACTCACGGGTCCAGATACGCTCGTCGTCGTGGTCGGTCACCGCGCCCACGTATCGGTCATGGGGCCACAGGCCCCGATCGTCCATGGTCTCAAGGGCCCGTCCCGCCGCATCCGCAAGCGCTTGCATGCGGTCCTCGTCTGGAGCGGCCTCCCGCTCGGCGAGGATCCCCTCCCGCCCGAGCGTGTTCACTCGCCGCACTGTCCTGAACACGTGCTCCCCGTAGGCGCCTTTCCAGCCGTAGCCCGGACGCAGGTTCTCGTCTGAGTATGTGATGACCCGGTCGGGAGTGCAGTAGAGCGGACGGTTTGTGTGAAGCGCGTAGAAGCGCGCCCACCGGCCATCTTCAAGCCGTGAGCGCTCGTACCACTCAGCAACTTCGTCGAAGGGTTCGATGTACCGTTCGTCGCCCGTCTCCAGCCACACATCAGTCAAAACGCTGATCACCGACCCGGTCTCGCCTGCAGTGATGGCGATTGGCTCGAACCAGCGGGCCGGGGCCGGATGGTTGGGGATCAGCGGTCCTTTCACGAAGTCGTCATAGTACTGCTGTGCCCATCCCGCTTCCGGCAGCCGGACCTCAAGAAGCCAGTCGGCCGCCTCGAGCACCGCGTCGAGGTGCTTCTGTTCGCCGAACGCATGCCACGCCGCCATGAGTGTCCTGACGCAGTCGGGGATCGTGGCATCGTTGATCGTGTGATAGCGTCGGTAGTTGTTCTGATCCTCCGGTGGAGGGTAGTACTGCGGCCAGCCGCCGCTGGGGTACTGAGCCTGAAGCATGAAATCGAGGCCTCGGTTCATGGCCCCGCGATGGCGCTCATCGGCCCCGGCGTGCACCAGTTCCACGAAGAAGCGGACGGTGCTCTGACTGCGATTGTCGTCGAGGTCGCTGCGAACCTCGGGCCCGGGGGGCTGGCTGAGCCGCGCCCGCGCGGGCCAGCCGCCGGTCTCTGTCTGGATCATCGCCAGTGCGTCCGCGATCTCCTCGGCCGCGTGGTAGGCGCGCTCCGTGACGCGGTCGTGGAAGTCCGGTGGGAGGTCCCACCGGAGCCGACTCGCGGCCTCGAGCACGCGCTCGCGCTGGAAGTCCGGCGGCAGCGGGGT
>CAZTGH010000383.1:0-5329 GCA_964612985.1 uncultured Pirellulales bacterium | reverse complement strand
AGGCCGGAAGGGGTGTCGCTGGTCGCCGGGGTGACGAGCGGGAGCCTGCCCCTTCAACTGCGTTGAGGGCAAGCTCTGAGCTACGCCGAATGGGGCGCTCGTCCTATGAGTACGCTTCTACGCTTTTACACTCCCAGGCTTCCGGCCTTCTACGGCTCTGGGGACTGCGGGCGGGGGTCAGTCGGCGCCGGTGATGCGGGCGAGGAGGTCGAAGAAGGCCTGCTTGCGGGCGCTACTGATCTGCCAGTTGGCCGGGACGCTCTGGTAGCCCTGGTCGAAGTCTTCGCCCGCCTGTCGGAAATCGAAGTATCCCCAGGAGGCGTAGTTTTCGACGCAGGCGACGAAATTGTTGCCCTCGTCGCCCCAGCCCTGATGCTCGTCGCGCCAGGGTCGGTCGTCCTCGTTGTTGACGATGGGCTTGGGGGTGTACTCGTCCATAGCGCGGACGGTGCGAACGATCTCGGCCATGCGGTTGGGGTCGCGCACGCCATTGCCGTGCAGCAGGATGTAGTCGGCGACGCGGACGACCTCGGGACGCGGGATGGAGCCGCCGTTGTAGCTGACGCTGACGGGCAGCGGGCAGCCGCGCTCGGCGGCGCGCTGCTGAGCCAGTTCGATCAGCTCGTGGACGCGCGGGGCCTTGATCGCATCGCGCTGGTAGCCGGCGTTGTTGCACTCGTTAGCGATTTCGAGCAGGACGTTGGTGTAGCGACGGTCGGCGATCCAATCGACGGTGTTGACGACGGCCCGGCGGACGGCGTCGTCATCGTCGAGCCGCTCGTCCTGGCCGAAGTAGAAGACGCCGAGCATGATGACCATGCCGAGCTCGTCGGCGCGGTCGATGATGCGGTCGAGGCGGGCCATGTAGTCGGGGCGCAGGGCGCCGTCGGCGGTGATGGCGGAGTTGTGCCAGGGCTGGTTTCGGCTGTAGCCCTCGGGGCTGCCGCCCTGGAGGTTGACGACGGCGCAGAGCAGGCCGTGACGGCGCCACTCGGGCATGGCGGCGACGAATTCATCGGTGTTGCGGTCGGCGTCCCATCGGCCCGTATCCGGATAGGCCCAGCGCTCGACGGTGTCGGGGTTCAGGTCGTCGAAGATGCCCTGCACCAGCCGGGCGTTCATCAGCAGGCCCTCGATCTTGTGGCCGCGCCAGGTCCGGCCTTCGTACGTGGGGCGGCCGTTGATGTGAAAGGCCTCGCCGACGATGGTCACGGAGGTCCGGCGGGTGGGACGCTGCGCCGTCGCGCAGCCAGTGGTCGCGAAGAACAGCGAAAGAGTAGTCGCGGCCAAGGCCGCGCGATGGGTCCACGATCGTTGCATATGCATGCGTTCGGCTCCTTCATACTCGAGACAAGAGTGTGGCAAGAGTCCACCTCGACAGTTGCGTTACCAAGCTCCATTGTCGTGGATAATGGGAGAACAAGCAACGAAAACACGCGGGAATCGGCATATTGTCGCGTGAGGCGTTCCTTCGACTTCGCTCTGAGCTTGCCCTGAGCCCTGTCGAAGGGACAGGCTTTGCGCGTGAAGCGTGAAGCGCGGCGGCTGGAGGTGAGGACGTCGTTGGTCGCTGGGGTGACGAGCGGGGACGCTCGTCCTACGGGGACACATCTACGCCTGCTCTGGGAAAAGCGTCATTCCGGTAGCTGCCCCATTACTGTGTCAGCTCCTCGACGTCACCTTTGTCCTTCGCACGCGGCGTCGCGTTCTTGTTCCTGATGAGGTCGTCGAAACCGATGAAGGCCACCTCGACGCCGCCATAGGTACCCCGAACCACATGGGGGCGCGCCTCTTCGTAGGTGACGCCGTCGATCTCGTTGATCAGGTCGACCCGGGTCGGGGCCACGCCAAACGTCAGCATGTTGCCCACGGTCGTAAACGCTTCGCAAGGCAGATCCTCTTCGCGGAAACCGAATGCAAGGAGTGCCTGCCGAAGACGGCCAACGTTATCCTCGCTCCGCTGGAAGAACACGTCGATGTCTTTTGTAAACCGTGGATGCCCATGATAGGCCACGGCGTAGCCGCCCACGATCATGTACTCAACGCCGTGCTCTTCGAGTAACCGTAACAGTTCTTCGAAGTCGGGATGGATATTCATAGAGGAACTTCCCTGCTTCCAATCGCAGTCTCTCCACTTCGTCCAAACGCTCGGCGGGCGTGCAGGCGCGCCAGTACGCCCGGTCCTGTCTGGTCTGCTCTGCGTGGCTAGTAATCGTCAGTTTCATACTCATTGGGCAAGAGTATACCACGGCACGGCGGGCAACGCAACAGAGCCGGCGCCAGGGGCGCATCTTGCCCGGACTCAATTGCCGGCCCAAGCTCCCACACTTCCACGCGGCGTCCCGCCGCACCAGGCCACGAATCTACCCGCAGAAACGGCATGGGCTAAAGCCCGTCCTACAAGATCTACACTCCGACGTGGCACGGGTCACGGGCGACGGCTATTCGTTCGGGAAGTTGAGGTGAGCGTACGGGCCTTGGAGGTGGCGGGCGGCGGTGTCGTGGGCGTGGACGGCTTCGATTTCCTGGGTGAAGAGGCCGAGGGTTTTCTGTTTGTCGTTCTTCTTGATGTAGGCGATCCACTTCTGGCGGCGGGGGTCCCAGGCGACGCCCAGGTATTGGGAGGTCGGGGGCACATCGGGCATCGGTGCGTCCTTCGTGGAGGCTCCGAAAAGAGTTGCGCCTCATAAAGGGACGGTGTTGCGTGTTCTGACCAACGGGGGATTGGGGATTTATGAATTACGATTTACGATTTTGAGATTTGGGATTGATGATTGATTATTCGGGGGGTTGCCAGGGGATGGGGAGGCCCAGGCGGGTGAGTTTGGCGGCGAATTCGCAGGCTTCGCGGCTGGGCTGGTAGCGATCGCCCTCGGGGGCGAGCCAGGCGAGAGACTGCATCTGGGCGAGGGCGTCCTGGGGGCGGCCAGCGCTCAGCAGCGCGAGCAGGTCGATCTCGAGACGGGAGAGGGACATGGCGTCGAAGCGGTAGTCGAGGAAGGCCTCCCAGGTGAGGGGGACCCAGTGGCGGACGATCTGGTGGCCGATGGCTTCGGCATACTGGCGGATTTCGAGCTGGGCGTTGGGAGCCATGCGGAGTTCGAGGAAGTGTAGCAGGTTGTGCAGGTCGATCTTCCAGTAGGCTTCGGTGTAGGTGGAGAGGGGCAGGTCTTTGCGGGCTTGCTCGCGGGCGATTCCGGCGGCGAGGCGTTCGTCGTAGGCGTCGCGCGTGGCGGCGAGGATTTCGGACTCGCGGCGGGTGAAGTGCTCGCCCTGCTCGGGGGGCAGGGCGCCCCCGCTGCCCTGGCGGTTGTCGGTGGACTGGAGGCGCCACTGGTCGGGGGCGGTGCGTTGGGCGGTGTCGATGGCGACGGAGTAGCGGGTGGAGCATTCGTTGACGTTAGCGGTGCGGTGGCGGATCCACTGTCGCCAGCAGTCCATGGGGGTGCGGAGGTGGAGCTTGATCTCGCACATCTCGAAGTGGGTGGTGTGGCGGTGTCGCAGGAGGTAGCGGATGAGGCCGCGATCCTGGCGGACGTGCTTGGTGCCGGCGCCATAGGAGACGCGGGCGGCCTGGACGATGGCGGCGTCGGAGCCCATGCAGTCGATGAGCTCGACGAAGCCGTCGTCCAGGACCTTGATGGGTTTGCCTTTGAGGGATTCGATGTCCATCGGGTCACGTTCCGGTCAGATCTTCAGTTCTATCGGCGGCTATCGTAGCAGAAATGTGAATGTCGTCCAAGGGCGATTTCGGAGACGCGTGTTCGCGGGCGGACGAGGGTGGAACCGGTCGTGCGGGAGCCGGCGGCGGAAGGCGAGGCGCACGTTGCTGCGAATGAGGCACACCATGTCGGACGTGGGTGATGGGAAACCGCGTCTGCGGGGATGTACGAGCTGCGGCTGGCGCGCGGGATGCGGGCTGATGCATCATCCATCGTGCGGCTGGGAACGAATGGAGATAGCGTCTTACGACGCCACTACGAACGGGGGGAGAACGCGTGGGTTGAGAACCCACCTTACGAAGGGGGTTCGAGGAGGAGGGGGCGGCGGGTGCCGTCGGGGAGGCAGGCGAGGCCCAGGATGACGCCGTGGTTGTTGAGGTCGCGGAGGATGAACTCGCAGGTTTCGGGCGGCAGGCAGGCGTCGAAGGGGATTCGGCCACGAGCGGGGTCCCAGAGGTAGTGACGTCGCTCGGTGGCGGGACCGGTGTCGTCGAGGCGCTCGGGCCAGGGGGCGTGCGTCTGTTCGACGCAGGCGACCTGGTTGGCGTCGTTGACGCGGAAGGTGACGGGGGTGAAGGCTTCGTCGGCGTTGCGGTAGGGGAAGAGCTTGACGAGGCCGGCGTCGGGGCGCCAGAGGACGGCGTGCGGCCCACTGTCCATGAAGACGTATCGGCCGACGACCCAGCCTTTGCCGTTGATGCTGTAGAATTCGCTGGCGGGGGTATCGACGGCGGGTTCGAGCGTGGGCGCATCGGTGTGGGGCCAGCAGCAGGGTCGCTGCTGGAGGCGCGTTCCGAGGTGGTACTGGAGGTGTCCGAAGATGTGTCCGGTGTCGCTGATGGCGGTGGCGACGGCGGGCGTGCCTTGGGGGGTGGTCAGTTCGCGCAGTCCGCTGGTGCGGTCCCAGAGGAAGGCGCGTCGCGTGCCACGGTCGGCGTGGAAGATCCAGCCGACGACCTGGCCTCGTTCGTTGAGGGCAAAGGCGCGGCTCGTCTGGCGAGGGGCACCGAGGTATTCGATGCGGCCGTCGGGTTCGCGGAGGAAGGCGCGCAGGGAGGCGTCGGGGCTGGGTGCGGCAGCGACGATCTGGCCTTGGTTGTTGATGTCACACTGCGCGGGATACACCGGGGCGAGGTCCTGTAGGCCGTGGGTGCGGTCCCAGAGGAAGAGACGCCAGGGGCCATCGTCGCGACGCATCGTGCCGACGACCTGGCCCAAGTCGTTGAGGGCGTAGGGTTCGAGCAGGGTGCCTCGTTCATGGGGCAGTTCGGTGACGTGGAATGCGTCGGCCGCGTGCGAGGTGGCGGCGACGGACAGACAGCACAGGACGGCAGTGATGCGGTACGTTCTCATTGTGTCCTCCCCTCAAATACCGATATGGTCCACGAGGCTCGATGCGTTCGCTGTGCCATCGGGCCTGATGCCAAGTGTCAGGGGGGGTATCGGGCGAAGGCCTATCCCCCCGGCCTCCATGCCCATGTCTCAACTGTATTATTCATTATACCCCCTGCCCTGCCAGGTGACAAAGAAAAAACGGGTACATGGCTGTTCTGTGTGCGAGGAATAATCCTGGCATGCGTCAGGCGGCTCTTCGTTGCGTTTTCCAG
>CAZTGH010000382.1:0-5339 GCA_964612985.1 uncultured Pirellulales bacterium | reverse complement strand
CAACCAGTTGAAGTCGGAAGTCCTAACCCTTAGACTGGCACTGACCGAGGGGTACAATCAGTTATGAAGAATCGCAGTGCATTCACCCTGATCGAGTTGCTGGTGGTCATCGCGATCATTGCGATGCTGATGGCCATCCTGATGCCGGCCCTGAGCCGGACGCGGGAGCAGGCCCGCGAGGTTGTCTGCCGTAGCCATTTGCAGCAGTGGTCGCTATGCTTGGCGATGTACACGGGCGACCACGACGGGCGATTCATGCCGGGCATTGACGAGGATTGGGCCACCGGCCGCTACTCGTGGATCTACACGCTGATCCCGTACTACCAGGAAGCGTCGATTCGTCTGTGCCCCAAGGCCCAGCGGACGGCCGAGCAGGGCGGTACGCTGCCCTATACGGCGTGGGACGTCAGCATCACCAATCCCGCCGACTTCTCACTCCTGAAGGACCCGAGGTACAAGATCGGCAGCTACGGTATCAACTGGTGGGTCAATGACAGTGATACGGTGGTCGGGGCGCACGATGCAAAGAACAAGTGGCGGCGGATTGGGCAGAGGAACCCAAGCGCGATTCCGGTGCTGATGGACTGCGGGTTTATGCTGGCCCGGCCGACGCCAATGGACACGCCGCCGGAGATGGACGGACTATTCCTCTGGGCCGATGGCGGTGGTATGAAGCGTGTCTGCACAAACCGTCATCACGGCGGCGTCAATATCCTGTTCATGGACTCGTCCTCGAGCAAAGTCGGAATCCAGGAGCTCTGGACGCTCAAGTGGCATCGCACGTTCGACACTGCCGGGCCCTGGACCATTGCTGGCGGCGTTACCCATGAGGACTGGCCCCGCTGGATGAGCCAACGATAGGCCCACCGGTCCTCATGGGTGGCATGGGGTGCATGAGCGTATGCTACAGAGAGGCGGGGCCATCCCATGTGGGAACTGAACGTGTCATGCTCCAGAACACAAGAAGGCCACCCGTATCCGATGGCCCTCTCGTGCATTCCCTGTACCCAGATTTCTATTTCTTCTTTTTGACCGTCTTCTTCTTTGCCGCTTTCTTCGTAGCCTTCTTCGCAACCTTTTTCTTCGCGGCTTTCTTCTTCGCCATTGCTGTGTACCTCCATGTCACTCAGACAGAATCCTGATGATGGGCTCATATCCGTGAGCCTAGCTGCTGTGGATTCTGATTGGCAAGAACGTGACGTTCAGTGAAAAACAGCCTGATGTGGAGAACTTTTTTGCGTCGTAAGTGCGCGCTAGCGCGCCACTTACAGGAATCTGTTCAGGGCGGCGAACAAAACAATTGCGCGCTCGCCCAATTCGCGCTAAGCTGGATTCGGAATGATTGTCACCTTTGAAAAGGTAACATTTCTAGTTGAGGCAACGCGACCGGTAAGGATGATTGTCGCTGATCACACACCCTGAAGTCCTGGACGTGCGTAGGACGCGGGCGGTGGTAGTGGACAAACCAGCCAGGTTCTGCGCGCGAACATCATTGCCACGAATCAAGAATCGCCTTGGCTCGTACATTGTTCGTTGAACCACCCATTTACGTGAGTGACGGCCTTGCCAGCCTGCTCTGCGGTGTCTTGGATATACGTGCGCAAGCCTTCATTGATACGCTTCGTTCGGTAGTTCTGTATATCCAGTGCCACGATCTCGCTGGCCCTGCGCGTCGGGTCGATGTATCTGGCGAAGGCACGGAGCCTGTTCTTCTGATCGTAGAAATGCTGGGGGCTGATTTCCCCGCTGTGCAAGCGGGCTTCCTGCTGCTCAAGGTATAAATTGCATAGCGTACGCAGAGTGAGGGGGGTTCATACTGGCGGGTGCGGTTTCCCTTGCCGGTGTGAAGATAGGTGGCTTGCTCTTCGTAGGCCCTTATGGCAGCTTCCTTATCCTTGCCGAAGTAGTAGAATTTGCCATGAATCTTCTTGTACCACTGGCCGGTCCGGTGTAGACTGAGCGAACAACGGCTTCGCTTGGCCGGTGTGGGCTTATGTTGTCAAGGGGGAAACCCTGGAAATGGCTTAAGTCCTTGCAGATAAGCGGTTTGGAGAGGTGGCCGAGTGGCTGAAGGCAACGGTTTGCTAAACCGTCGTAGGGGTATACACCCCTACCGCGGGTTCGAATCCCGCCCTCTCCGGTTTCCCATGGCCCCCTGCGCAGGGGGTCATGTATGCCCGTTCGGTCCATCTCTGCGACTCCTCGACCTGCCGCTGCTCGCAGCCGTCTGAAATTGACCTCAGAGGGCATTTCTGGTACCATAGGAGTGCGGGTTTCCTGCGTGGTGCGGGACGTCCGGTCCCTGCACGGGGCAAGAGCCCCATACGAGGATGGAGGAATGATGCTGGCGCACCTGCGGTTTTGGTCTGTTTCAGTTCTTTTGAGCTTGGGGGCGGCGGTTACTGTCTGGGGCCAGGCTGCGGTGTGCATCAATGAGCTCATGGCGGCCAACGACCTGGCGGTTCCGGACCCGCAGGGCGAATACGATGACTGGGTCGAGCTATTCAACGCAGGCGACTCGCCGGCCAGTGTCGGGGGGCTCTATCTGACGGACGATCTCGACGCCACCACGCAATGGCGGATTCCCGCCGGGACCGTCATCCCTGCCAAGGGCTTCCTGCTGATCTGGCTGGACAACGACACAGGGGATGCGGGACTCCACGCCAACTTCGCGCTCGATGCCGGGGGCGAACGGATCGCCCTGTTTGACCGGGACGGGCTGACCCCCATCGATGTCGTCGAATTCGGTCGTCAGAGATCTGACGTTTCCTATGGTCAAGATCCCGATGGTTCGGACGATTGGACGACGCTGACCCCGACGCCGGCCGCATCGAACGACGGACGATCTCTGCCCGTCGTCGGCGATACCACCTTCAGCCACGATCGCGGCTTCTACGACCACCCGATCGAGGTGACCATCGCGACGAAAACCCCAGCAGCCACCATTCGCTACACGCTGGACGGCAGCGCGCCCACTCCGACATCGGGGCAGACCTACACCGGGCCGATCCTGATCCAGACCACCACGTGCCTGAGGGCGATGGCGTTCAGGCACGGGTGGAAAGCCACGAACGTGGATACGCACACGTACATCTTCCCCGACGATATAATCCGGCAGGCGACCGACCCGGCGACCGGGGCCCAGGTGATTCCGGACGGATACCCCACGTCGTGGGGTTCGGTGACGGGCGACTATCAGATGGACCCGGACGTCGTGGGCCAGGATGGAAGCGACCTCTTCGACGGGCGCTATGCCGATTCCATACGAGACGATCTCCAGGCGGTGCCGACGATCTCTCTGGTCATGAATCGGGACGATTGGTTCGGAAGCAAAGGCATCTATATCAACCAGTCACAGGACGGCACCGAACGTGTCATGTCCATGGAGTTCATCGACCCGGGCACCGGCGAGGATTTCCAGGTCAACTGTGCGGTCGCCATGCAGGGCGGCATCAGCGGAGGCGGGACGAGCCTCAATCGCTGGAAGACGTTCAAACTCTCGATGCGGCCTCGATTCAAACCGCAAACGGACGACGGTACACCCACCGGTGGCCCGGGCAAGCTGGACTTTCCGCTCTTTCCCGACTCGCCCGTTGAACGTTACAACACGGTGGTCCTCGACGCCGTACTGAACCATTCCTGGCTTCATCCGGGTGGTGACCAGCGCAACACCGCCGTATACATTCAGGACCAGTATGTCGCCGATCTCCACAACGCCATGGGGGGCCATTCTCCTCACGGATCCTACGCCCACGTCTACATCAACGGCCTGTACTGGGGCCTGTACTACATCCACGAGCGGCCCGACCATGCCTGGGCGGCCCAGATTTTTGGCGGGGACGAAGACGACTACGACGCGGTCAAGCACAGGGGCGGGGGCGTCATCGATAGCGGGGCCGGCGGCAGCGCCTCGGCCAACTACAATGCCATGATCGCGGCGGCCAATGCCGTGTACGCCGATCCGGACGATCTGGCTCGATACGATGTCCTTTGCGAACTGCTCGACATCGATGATTTCATCACGTACCTGCTGGCGAACTGGTACACGGGCAATCACGATTGGCCACACAAGAACTGGTACGCCACGCACTACGCCGGACCGGGCGGCAAGTGGCGGTTCCACTCATGGGATGCCGAGCACGTGCTCGAAGGCGGCAACGACGTCGGGGAGAGTCCTTCGGAGATCCACGGCAAGCTCGCCGACAACGCCGAATACCGGATGCGCTTCGCCGATCTGATCTATCGTCACTTCTTCCACGATGGCCCGCTGAGCTATCCGGCGTCGGCAGATCGGTTCATCGCTCGCATAGAGCAGGTCCAGCGAGCGATCGTGGGTGAATCGGCCCGGTGGGGCGACAACCGTCAGTCCCGTCCTTATACCCAGCAGGACTGGCTCAACACGCAGGAAAGCAAGCTCGCTGGGTTCTTTCCGAATCGTACGAATCAGGTGCTGGGCTGGCTTCGGAATGCTGGTCTTTATCCACATCTTGAGCCACCCGAGTTCCAGATACGCGGCGTTGCTCAGCATGGCGGCTATGTTCTGTCGGGCGAGGCGGTCTCCCTGGTCGGTTCCGGCGTCCTCTGGTACACGCTGGACGGAAGCGATCCTCGCGCGCCCGGTTCCGGAGGCCGGACGGGCAGCGAATTCGCATTCGTGGACGAACAGGCGTCGAAGAAGGTACTGGTTCCGACGGCTTCAATCGGCGACGGCTGGCGCGACGTGGACTTCGATGATTCGGCTTGGACCAGCGGCGCCGGGGGCGTCGGCTACGAACGCAGCACCGGATATGAGCCCTTCTTCGAGATCGATGTCCGGGACGCCATGTACGGGCGCAACGAAAGTTGCTACATCCGCATTCCCTTCGAGGTTACGCCTGAAGTCCTGATCCAAGCCAGCGGCCTGCGTCTGAATGTACGATACGACGATGGCTTCGTCGCCTATCTCAACGGCACGGAAGTGGCCAGAGCGATGTTTGATGGCAGGCCCTCGTGGAACTCGGGGGCCGGGGGCAATCACTCAGACCTCGACGCGGTCAACCTCGAAACGTTCGACGTCTCGTCAGCAATCGGTCAGCTTCGGCTGGGTCGCAATGTCCTGGTGATCCATGGACTCAATGCCGGCGCGACGAGTTCCGACTTTCTGATCTCTGCGGAGTTGACTTCGACCGCCGGCGGGGGAGGTGCCGTAGCAAGCGGCGTCTCCGCGACCGCGATCCGCTACGAGGGGCCGATGACATTGACCGAGAGCGTCCATGTCAAGGCGCGGGCCTTCAACAATGGGACGTGGAGTGCGTTGAATGAGGCGGTGTTCGGGGTCGGGCCGGTGGCGGAGTTTCTGC
>CAZTGH010000381.1:0-5341 GCA_964612985.1 uncultured Pirellulales bacterium | reverse complement strand
GCTGAAACCGGCTGCCCCGGAGGCACCCATTCCGCGCGTTCCACTGCTCTTGAACGAACCCGTCGATCTGGACATCCCAGAAGCCGTCGATCACCCATTGCACCAGGTGGCAGGTCTTGTACAGCGTTGCTACCGCCCAGACCGCCAGGACAAACGCGATGACGGCGAAGGCGAATATCGGTTGCTCACCACGGATCGTGACGCAAACGGCTGCAACTATGGCGACAAGCGGCGTCACCAGCGCAAGCCGCATCATACCCTTTTTGAGATTGAATACTCGCTGTCTCACAAGGCACCCGTCCGCCATGTAGACCCACGCAAAGATAGCATCCGGTCATCTCCGCAGAAGCTGTCTCTCGTCCCGATCACCCAGGCAAGCTCTCAACCTGTGCATAAACGCATAGAATACCGCAGACCCATGACGCACTCAAGGGGACGCGTTCGTAGTGTGCCCATGCGAATCTTACGTGTCAGGGTCGGGGTCGGCGTCCGGGCCGGGGACGAACTCGATCAGCTCGCCCGGGGTACATTGAAGCTCCCGGCAGAGCAATTCGAGCGTGGAGAAGCGAATCGCCCGGGCCTTGTTCGTCTTGAGAATGCTCAGATTGTTTACCGCCAGCCCCGTCCGCTCGGCAAGCTGCTTGAGTTTCATGTCACGGTCGAGCAGCAGATGGCCCAGTTTGATGCGAATCATGCGAACGTCCCTATACGAGCGTCTTGGATTCCTGGATGATCGGCAGGCCATAGAAACGTGCCGCACCTGCACAGAGTTTCACGAACCGCTGATTCTCAACAACGAATCTGGTCTCCATGATCGTTTCTCCCAAAAGATCCACACACGCCTCAGAAGTGGTTTACACCATAACATACGCTATACAATTAATGATATTCGTGTATTTGTTAATGCTAATAATAGCCGCTTTCTTTTTTTCCTTTCTTCTCAAGAAGATTCGCCCGGGGCCGAATTTTCATTTGACGCCGTCCTGATTCATGAAATGTGATATTTACTAAACGACAATGAGAAGTCTGCATGCCATATCGAGAACGCTCAGCGATCCCCTGTCGCCCCGGTTCGCGCGTCACCTCCCTGCCGCTTGGGGCACACTCGCACGCGACCCGAACGGGGCGCAGGTAGCATCGGCCCAAGGCTCTTTCGTGCAAAACGAACCCGATTTGCGCAGGGATTAACCCAACCGTAATCTGCTTTCCTAGTCGAAGTTTACGTGAGAATCCACCAGATGGCCCCACGATGGAAACGAACCCAGGTTTTCCCGAGCTCACTCCGGGACACCGAGGTCCGGTTGAGGGTTGCCACCTGGGCCAAATCTGGTATCCTCAGACAACGAAAGAAGGGTGGGTTCAAACCGCCCTATGAATCACTGGCACAGGAGGCAGTAATGGTCAGATCGAAAATCGTTCTTCTGGGAATCTTCACGTTGGCTCTCGTTTCCGTCGCACGTGCGGCAACAACGATACAGGTTCTCTCAGCGCCGCCGACGGTGCGGACCAACGACTTTTATGTCAGCAACCGGGCGCCGTTGACGCCGGAACCGCTGATCAAGCTGCCGATCGGAGCGATCGAGCCTGAAGGCTGGCTGCGCCGCCAGCTCGAGTTCCAGGCGGACGGCTTCGTGGGCCACCTGGGCGAAATCAGCCAGTTCCTCCGCAAGGATGGCAACGCCTGGCTTTCGCCCGAGGGCGAAGGCCACAGCCCCTGGGAGGAATTGCCCTACTGGCTCAAGGGCTTTGGCGATATGGGCTATGTCCTGGGCGATCGGCGGATCATCGACGAGGCCAAGGTCTGGATCGAGGCAACCATCGCCAGCCAGCAACCCGATGGCTGGTTCGGACCGCTCGCGAACAAGACCGGCGCCCGCCGACAGGACGGCGCTCCCGATCTCTGGCCCAACATGGTCATGCTCAACGCCCTTCAGACCTACTACGAATACACCGAGGACGCCCGTGTCCTCGACCTGATGCGGGACTACTTCCAGTGGGAGCTGACCGTCCCGGAGGAGGAGTTCCTGCCGCCCTTCTGGCAGGAGCAACGAGCCAGCGACAATCTCGCCAGCGTCTATTGGCTCTACAACCGCACGGGAGAGAAATTCCTGCTGGAACTGGCCGAGAAGATCCATCGGACCATGGCCCGCTGGGACGAGACAGTCGCCAGTTGGCACAACGTCAATATCGCGGAATGTTTCCGCGCCCCGGCGGTCTTCTACCAGCAATCGCACGACCGCCACCATCTGCTGGCGACCGAACGCAACTACCAGATGATCTGGGGCGTTTACGGCGAGGTGCCGGGCGGGATGTTCGGAGGCGACGAGAACTGCCGCAAGGGATACTACGGACCACGCCAGGCGATCGAGACCTGTGCGTCGGTCGAGTTCATGCTCTCGTGCGAGATGCTGCTGAAGATCACGGGCGATCTGACCTGGGCCGACCGCTGCGAGGACGTCGCGTTCAACACCTTTCCGCCTTCGATGACCGCCGACCTGAAGGGCCTGCACTATCTGACCAGCCCGAACGCCTGCCAGCTCGATCACACGAACAAGGCGCCGGGGATTCAGAACGGCGGCGAAATGCTCTCCTACAATCCCCACAGCTACCGCTGCTGCCAGCACAACGTCGCGCATGGGTGGCCTTACTTTGCCGAGCATCTGTGGATGGCGACGCCGGACAATGGGCTGGCCACCATGTTTTACGCCGCATCGCAGGTCACCGCGAAAATCGGCGACGGTACCGAGGTGACGATCCGCAGCCAGACTCGCTATCCGTTCGAGGATTCGGTTCGTTTCACGATCGATATGGACGAGCCCGCCCAGTTCCCGCTGTACCTGCGCGTGCCAGGATGGTGCGAGAACCCCGAGGTCAAGATCAACGGCAAGCGGATCAGGGTTCACGCCCGTCCGCGTTCGTTCATCGCGATCGACCGTACCTGGAGCCAGGGCGACAAGCTCGACCTGACCCTGCCCATGACGATCGGGCTGCGCTACTGGCCTCGAAACGGCGACTGCGTTTCGGTCGATCGAGGCCCGCTGACCTACTCGCTCAAGATCGGCGAAAAGTATGTCCGCTACGGCGGCACCGACGAGTGGCCCGCGTACGACGTCTTCCCCACGAGCGACTGGAATTACGGCCTGGTGATCGATCCCGCCATGCCGGTCACGTCGCAGTTCAAGGTCAAAGAGACCCGATGGCCCCAGGACGATCAGCCTTTCGTGACCACCGCGGCTCCGATCGAGATCACCGCCAAGGCCCGGAAGATCCCCAACTGGCAGGCGGATCATCGCGGCCTGATCGACGAAGTCCAGCAGAGCCCCGTCCGATCCGACGAACGGACCGAGACGGTGACGCTGATCCCGATGGGCTGCGCTCGAATTCGCATCAGCGCGTTCCCGTGGATTGGTGACGGTCCCGATGCGACCGACTGGAAAAAGCCGCCTGCCCCGCCAAAGCCAAAGATCCCGTCGAAGGCTTCGCACTGCTACGGCGGCGATACCGTCGGCGCCCTGAGCGACGGCGCCCTGCCGGCGAACTCCAACGACCACGACATCGCCCGCATGACGTGGTGGCCCCATCGGGGCACGAGCGAGTGGGTACAGTACGACTTCGAGAAACCGCGTACGATCGACGAGGTCGAGGTGTACTGGTTCGATGACAGCCCGATCGGTGGAGGCTGCCGCATCCCCGCTTCCTGGAAGCTGCTCTACAAGGATGGCAGCGAATGGAAAGAGGTCGCTGGTGCATCCACCTATGGCACGGAAGAGGACCAGTTCAACCGCGTGACGTTCGACCAGGTGACCACGTCGGCCCTGCGTCTTGAGGTCCAACTCCAGGACGGCTTCTCCGGCGGCATCCTCGAATGGCGCATCCCATAGGGGAGAGCTTGCCTCTATGAATTCGTAGCGTGTGCCATGCAAACCATCACTGTCCGCCAGAGGCGGATTGGTGAGCACGGCACACCCTACCGTGCTCAGTCGACCTCGACCCCGTGACTGGGCGGGGCGAGGCGCCGCACCTCTTCGCGGACCGCGTTCAGGCTCAGGCCCAGATTGGTCAGGACCTTGGCGGAGATGGACTTGCCGTCGTGCATCAGGCCCAGCAGCAAGTGTTCGGTCCCGACGTAGTTGTGGTGCAGCGTGCGAGCCTCTTCCAGGGCGTAGCGGATGACGTCTTTGGTCTGCTCGGTCTGAGCGAGCTTTTCGGGGACTTCGACGTGGGGGCGATCCGCAAGGAGCGTTTCGACCTCTTTGCGAAGGGGCTTGAGATCGACGTTGAAATGTTCGAGCACTGCGGCAGCCACTCCATTGACCTCTTTGGCCAGGCCCCAGAGAATGTGTTCGGTGCCGACGTACTCATGGCCGAACTGCTGGGCCTCCTGATTGGCCAGTGACATGACCTCCCTCGCGTGCTCCGTGAAACGCTCAAACATGTGCATCCTTTCCAAGTGCCCCGGTGCTCCGTCGCGCCGCCCGGTGCGGCGTCCGGCGGCATTTTACCGCATCGGCCGGCGCTCGGCTCGCAGATTCTTGCCGGGCCCCACACAAAAACGGCACGTCAGGGCGTGACGTCGGGGTCTGCGAAGCTCGGAGAACCGCCGATCTCGGCGCTCGGGCGCCAGGTTTCTCGCTCGCCCCAGGCCTGGGGATCGGACTCGATCGGATCGATGACCGTCAGCGAGAAGCCATCGCCATCGGTTTGATCGTACCACCCGTCGTCAAAGGCAAAACGGTGGATGACCTGACCCGCAGCGTCGCGAATCTCGATGGTCTCGCCGGCATTGTCCAGACGGCCGGTGAACTGTCCTGCGATGGGGAGCTGCGGACCGTAGGTCGCCTCGAAGACGGCGACATCCTTGACCACGAGCGTGTACGCCCCAGGCGACAGCTCGACCGGGCCAAAGGTGAAGTGCACCCCATCGGTGAAGGCGACGAGATTCAGGTCGATCGGTTCAGAGCCGACGTTGACCAATTCGACATATTCGGCGTTCGGATCGCCGGGCGGATGGTACATGATCTCGCTGATCCGCAGGTTCTCCGCCACCGGTCCGACGGCAAACGTCGCGGCGTTCAGGGCGCTCCACTGGCCACCGATCAGGGCCCGTGCCTTGACCTGCGTGCCGCCGGTCAGCGTCAGCGGCTCGCTGTAGCGCTCGACCGCCGGGACCTCGTCGGGCGGCTCGACGGTCTCTGCCTGGTCGGTCTCGGCTTCCTGCTCAACAGCCTCTGCGGCTTTGCGGAAGTTGTGCTGCCCGCGGGCGTACTGAATCGCGGTGGTCACGTTACCGGGGATCCCGATGACGCTGAACGCCATGGCACTCTGGAGCGCGGTGTCAACG
>CAZTGH010000380.1:0-5346 GCA_964612985.1 uncultured Pirellulales bacterium | reverse complement strand
TCATAATAGAACGACATGTCCGCCACCAGGCCGTCGGCGTCGAATTGCGTCAGCCAAACGACGCGGACCTCCATCCGGTATCCCGAGGGCTCGACGCCCATGAAGGGTTCCTTGTGAGTCGCTTTCGAGATCAACTCCGTCAGGACCCACCCGTCGCCCAGATCCACCGCGCGGATCACTTCCAGTTCGTCGTCCGGAAAGGAGAAGAAGTACTGTTCATTCAGGGCCATCATCTGCGTCCGATCGACGTGCATGCCCAACGGATGGGCGAAGATCTGAACGTCGGCACGGTCCATCCTGGCCACTTCGGCGGCATCATGATCGTTCCAGCGGCGGATCAGTTCGGCGTTGGCCTCCAGCGGGGCCAGTCCCGTCGCCTCTGGTGAGGGCACGGTCCCATTCGGTACCAGGTCGGGCATCTCGGGCGCCGGCATCTGACCGCTTGCGACCTGGAAGCCCATCCGATCGTTGTAGCTCGTGACCTTCTTGATCTTGCCGTCGGCAAAGTCGTAGATGGACAGATGAAGAATGACCACCTCAGCACCGGTCTGGACGTTCGTATAGAGGGTCGTGCCTTCCTCGACGACGATGTTCTCGGCGGCCAACGTCCGCGTCATGGCCATGCGGAAGTCAGGAAAGGCCGCGAATCGCTGTCCAAAGGCCATCTGGACATAGGCCTTGGGAGCCGGCGGAGGCGAATGCACGAGATCGTACACGCCGTCTTCCGCCCAGTACGACATCATCGTGTCGACATCGTGGGCGTTCATAGCCTCCAGTTGGGCCGTGTGAATCGCCAACACCTCCTCTTCCGTCTGACCGGATACGGGTGCTGCCCCGAGCAGCATCCCAACCAGCACCAGCACGACAACAGCTCTTCTTGCCTTCATGGTGAATCCTCCTTCAGAAGATTGATAAATCAGCATGCGCACCGATGGCGCATGGACGTCGCGTTACTCTTCGGTCGTCTCGACCGCGTCGGCTGTAGAGTCGTAAAAGAAGCGGACCTCGCTCAGGCCATACTGAGGGGACATGTCTCCCCAGTTGCCCAGGACGGTCAGACGAACGTATTGTGCCTTTGCGCCCCCGAATCCGACGACGGTATTGTAGCCGTACCCGCTTTGAGACGGGGCCCGCGCAAACTCGAAGTCGCCCAGGGTCGTCCAGGAGACGCCGTCCTGTGAGTACTCGACCGTCACATCCTTCAACCCAAACCCAAGGACCTTGTCGAACAACCCGTTGTAATTCCAGACCCACATCTCATCGAGCGGATAGACTGCATCGAACTCATACTGAATCCAGGTAGGCTGGGGACCATCACTGGCACTGAGCCACATCGTGGTCGGATGAGTCGAATGCAGATCGTCCGCGTCCAATCCGGACTCATCGATCGTGTGTTCAGGCCCAGCATTCGCTTCGGCGCTGGAGGCAGTTGCCATGATCTGCGCAATCGACCCACCGTGTGCGCCGGTCGTGAAGCTCCAGACCACCCCTTCGACAATGGCGGGATCCGAAGTCATGTTGACCTCGTCGACGCGCCAGTGATACGTCTGGAGGAATCCGAGCGTGCTCTCGGGAACGTACGTGTTGGGATCCTGCTCCTGACTGACAAGGACATCCCGAGGGTCATCACGGGTGGCGTCTCGGACATCGTCGAATGACATTCCGAAGTAAACGTCGTACGTTTGTGCGAAGACACCTCGTGTCCAGGTCAGACTGATGAAGGGGGCCACATCGGTCTCGTTCAAAGTGGGTGTTGGGATCACGGTCCGGCTGGCATCGGCATGCCGGTAGAATACCTCCAGGTCTCCATCATCGACAACGGTATCGCCCATAGGGATCGGATGGATGTCGCATAGTGGCGCATCCTGGCCCCAGTGGTCCATGAGGATCGCCAGGTCAGCGCGATCGACGACCGTGTCTCCGTCAAGGTCCGTCACTGGGATCACTTCCGCCTGCCACACGTTCCAGTCTCCCGTCCAGATGCTCGTCCCGCGGGAGAAGTAGAGAATAGGGCTTTCATTGACGTAGGTCACACTGAACTCACTTCCACCAGCATCGTCCCACGGATTCATCGCTGAATTGACCCAATCGACGAACCTGGCCGGTTCCCAGGGGTCTTTGGTTGTCGCACGCTGGGACACATACACCTGGGCTTTGGAGTAGCCCTTAGAGAAGAACAGTGTCAAACCGTCGGGAGAGATGAACGGTGCGTATTCATAGTCACTGCCGTTGACGTTGGGACCGAGCCTGACCGGTTCCTCCCACGGATCCTTGAGGGTCGGGCGCGTTGCTACGAAGATGTCGCTGTTGACGGGGTTGCCCGGCGCTCCATGCCGGTTTGAAATGAAATACAGCGAGAGTCCATCGGCCGAGATACAGGGATGGCCCTCCAGATATCCCGTGCTGATCGGAGGCGCGGCCTTTTCCGCCTCACCCCAGGGCGCGTCTTTGCTCGTCCGTCTCGCAACCCAGACGTCTGTGTACCATCGGCCAAAGTACAGTTCCAATCCGTCCGGAGACAGGGATGGTGAGATTTCTCGTCCCGAGGTATTGATGGAAGCGTCGAGCTTGACCGGCTCGGACCAGGGGTCGCTCACGGTCGCTCGTCTCGCGACCCAGATATTCTCGCTGGTGTCTCCATCACCGCCGTCTCGGGTGGATGCGATATACAACTCCAGGCCATCACGTGACAGTCGCGATCCCCAGTCCGCCGCACTGCTGTTGATACCGGGGACCTTGGTAGCTTCACCGACGACGAAATTAGCCTGGGCGGGATCGCTGCAGAACAGCCCGCACGCGACCAATATGGTTAGGATGTTCTTGACTTGTGAATGACTCCACTCGCTCATCGTCCACCTTCCTTTCTCCATCGCAGGCGCGACCCTTACCTCGCGCCACTCAAATGCGCTTCGATGTCGGCGCAGACTGTCTGCGCGACACGTACGCACCCATGATTCTCAGAACCCTGCCTTACTTGTTCGTCAGAACCCGGCGGCTCCGGCATCGGGCGGATCCGCAGACACCGCCTACCGTCTTGTCTGCCCCTTTGACGCGCTCCTGCCTTCGGCACGCGACCTGACGAGTCGCGTTGCCAGGTGCCTCGATTGCTCTGTTGACCGTCGTATCGATCCGCTATTCTTCAACAATTTCCGGTTTATTCAGACCACGACGTCGCACCTCCCGCATCGTCCAGGCCTTGGTCAGTGCGGACTGCGCCGCCTCATGCTTTCCTGCACTCTGCTGTTCCTGGGCGAAGGCCTCGAGTTGTTCGGCGCGCACGCGGAGGAAGTAGGCGATGTATCCGGTCTGCGGATGATCCGGACCATGCACTTTGTGGCTGAGTTCCATCAACCTGATGAGGAGCGGGTCGCATTTCTCATGTTCGCCCTGTCCCAGGTAGAAGACCGCCAGACGAAGCTGGAAAAAAATGGTGATGGGATGCTCTTGGCCATAGAGGCGCCCGACGCGTTCGCCCGATTCGATCAAAAGAGGTCCGGCTTCCTCGTACCGAGTCAGAGATCGATAGATGGAGCCGAGATGGCTCATGGCAGCGGTCGTGGTCGAATGGTCTGGGCCGCAGACACGTCGGGCGATTTCCAACGCCTTTTCTCCCAATTCGACCCCTGCCTGATGTCGTCCGCTCATGTCATGCAGCCACACGTAACTGTTCATGAGCCCCATGGTTGTCGCATGCTCTTCGCCCAACACCCGCCGGCTGTGCTGATACGCCTGGGAGACAATGGCCTCGGCGTTCTGGATGTCCGCTTTGGTTATCAGTCCGACGACCAGGCTCTGTGCGGCGGCCAACGTGACCTCATGATCTTCTCCCAAGACACGACACGCGATCCGGTACGTCTCGCGGGACAACGCCAGACCCTCTTCAAATCGCGCCTCGGCAATGTACAACGATCCAAGACTGGACAGCGACCGCAGCGTGTCGACATGCTCTGATCCCAACGTTTGTCGTCTCGTGTCAAGGACCTGAAGCATGAGGGCTTCGGCCTCTGCGCATCGGCCCAAGGCAAAGTGGACCCTGGCGAGTTCGTAGACCGAATCCAATGTGGCCGGATCGTCCTCACCGAGATAGCGAACACGGATCTCCGCCGCGCGCTTCAGGTGCGGTTCTGCCGCCGGATACTGGCTCATCTTCTGGTAGGTCATCCCCACCGCCATGCGAATCGAGGCTTCAACAAGCGGGCTACCCGTGGAATCGTTATCGAGACGCGTCGACGCAGATTGCAGAATGTACTCGACTGTGACTTCCTGACCCTTGGCTTGCCGTGGATAGACGGCGCCCAGCAGGTTGTCCGTAAGAAAAGCGGTTACCGCTTGGGTTTCAGCGCGAGCCGTTTCTGCCCGGAGGTACAGTGCGATGCTGGTTATCAAGCCTATGAGGATAAGCGCAACCAGGGCGACGCTGACAGCCACGAGTCTTCCGTGTCGCTCCAGGAACTTCTTCGTTCGATACGATATCCTCGAAGGTCCGGCCGATACGGGCTCGCTCCTCAGATACCGTTCGACATCGCTTGCAAGTGCGCCTATCGAATCGTAGCGGCGGGTGCGGTCTTTTTCCAGGGCCTTCACAACGATCCAGTCAAGATCACCACGAAGCGTCTTGCGGAGAAGGTCGGCACTACAATTGCGACGCTCGGCAACCTCGGTCAGCCTGTCGCCCAGCGTAGACAGTTTCGTGGAGGGTCTGGTAGGTTCCTCCTCGCGGATCACCCGCTGCATCTCCACATAGCCCGCCTCGCGCAGTTGCCGCTCGCTGAACGGCGTGCTCCCGGTCAATAGCTCGTACAGCAACACACCCAGCGAGTAGATATCCGAACGGGTATCAACATCGACGTCGCTCAAATCGGCCTGTTCCGGGCTCATATAGGCGGGCGTGCCGATGATCTGCGCATATCGCGTGAAGAGCGTCTTCTCGGTCAGCCGCTGGTTGATGGCTTTGGCGATCCCGAAGTCGATCACTTTGGGGATGGGTTCGCTGTCGTGCATCGTGACCATCACGTTCGACGGCTTGATGTCACGGTGGATGATCCCCTTCTGATGGGCGTGCTGGATGGCACTGCACACCTGGACGAACAGGGCAAGGCGATCTCGGGTGCTCAGATGGTTGGCGTCGCAATACTCTGTGATGGAGACGCCGGTGACCAGTTCCATCACGAAGTAGGGCCGGCCCGCCTCCGTCGCGCCAGCGTCGAGGACTCGCGCGATATTTGGATGATCCATCATCGCCAGGGCCTGCCGCTCTGCCTCGAACCGCGCAATGACCTGCCGGGTGTCCATCCCCAGTTTGATGATCTTCAGGGCCACCTTCCGCCGGATCGGCCGCTCCTGCTC
>CAZTGH010000379.1:0-5354 GCA_964612985.1 uncultured Pirellulales bacterium | reverse complement strand
CGACCGCATCCGGGACTTCTCGCTGGAAAAGGCCGAACGCGAGTTGATCGCCCGCGCCCTGCACGAAACCGGCTGGCAGAAAACCCAGGCCGCCTCCTTGCTCGGAATCACCCGCGCCACGCTCTACGCCAAGGTCAAGCAGTACAACATCCAGAAGCAGCCCCCCAAGCAGAGCGAGGTCCGTCTGCCCGCCGCCGAGACCACCGAGGCCGAAGCCGTCGCCGTCGGTTAAGTCCCCCGCCCCGCGTCCCGGACCCGGTCACCGCCTTCGTCCCCACGGACGCACCCTGGGCAGAGACCCCGCCAGCCGAAACGCTCGGTTTCCCGCTTGCGGCGCCGCAGGCGATGTCAGAAAATCCGTCGGCCCGTATAGAATCCTGACATCATCTACGCCCGCCGCGCCATAGAAGAAAGCCCCTCCACCCGCCCCAGTGGTCCCCAGACCCCGATGACGCACGGACCACGCCGGCAGAATGGCGCCCTGGCACGCCTGTTGCTACGATCAGGGCAGGGTCCTGGGCCATACTCTGCGAACGCCGAGCAGGCCTGGATCGTCCGACGAATCGAAAGAGCTGGACCGTATGGCAATGAATCGGCCACAACCAAGTCGCAAGAAAAAGATCGACGCCTCGAAGGACGCAGCCGGACCGCGCGAGGAAGAACTCTTTGCGACCCCGTTGAGCCAGTCCGACTACAGCGATGTCTTCGCCTCGCTGCTCGACTACACCGCCGACACCGGGCTGCCCGAGTTCGACGATCCGCTCGAAACGCCGTTAACCCCGCCGGTCCGTTTGCCTCATGCGCGATTCTCGAACCTCCAGAAAGCTCTCTTCGTCGGCATCGTCTTCGTGGCGGCGCTCGTCGCCTACACCCTGCTCCGGACCCTGCCCTCGGCGCCCGTCGCCGATGAGCCTGCCGCGCAGCAGCCCTCGCAGAACCAGATGACCAGCTTTCAACCGTCCTACACGGATTCGCCGGTCCCCTCGCCGCTTCAGTCCGCACCGCCGACGACGCCCGAACCGGCGCCCGCCTATCCCCGAGCGGACGCAGCTCTGCCCGCCGTCGAACCCCTCTCGCTGCAAATCGCCGACAAGCTTTATCTCGGCGCCGACTACGAAAGCGCCCTGGCCACCTACGACAAACTCTATCGCCGACTCCCGCCCACCGAGCAGCAGCAGCCCTTGCGCGATTTCCTGCTCCTGCGCATGGCCCTGTGCAGCCGACACACCGGAAACACCCAACAGGCCGATAATATGCTCCGCACCGTATCGCTGAGTCGCTTGCCCATGCTCCGCGCCCTGGCACGGTACCACCAGAGCACCACCCTGGTCAAACGGCAACGCTATCTCGAAGCCGCCACGCGGGCCTATCAGACGCTCGGACTGGTCGAGGTCGTCGACTACGATGACAACTGGGTCCGCGCCGTCGAACGTCAGTGTTCCTTCCTGGCCGCCGAGGCCCTCACCCGCAGCCTGCTGTCGCTGCGGGACGCCGATGGCGACGTGCCGAGCGAACTGTGGACCCGACATCCCGATATCGACCCCTTCGTCAACCTCGACGAAGCGCAACTGAGGGTCTTCCTCGCCTCGGGATCGGAAAAACTCGACGAGGCCCTGCTGACGCCGCAGATTCGCCCGACCGCCGAATCAGGCCACTGGTCGGTCATCTGCAACGGCGCGCCCATCGAGGAGCTGCTGTCGCGATTCGCCACGAACACCGGCTACAACATTCAATGGCCCGATAACGGCAAGGCCGCCCTCGACGAAGAGACCCTTAGGCGCCGCCCCGCTTATCTCTACCTGAACTCGGCGACCGCCCAGCAGGTGATGACCATCGCCGCCGGAAGCGTCGGGCTCCTGGCCCGCATGGATACCCATGGAGACGTTCGCATCGTGGATCCATCCTCTTATATCTCCCTGGCCGACCATACCGACCTGCTGGCCGACCAATCCGTTTCGCTCTGGCAGCGATTCCTGCTGACCGCCGAAGACGACCAGCGCGTGCCCAACAGCCATTTCGCACTGGGTCTGCTCTATGCCGTGCGCGATCGGACCAACGAGGCCATCGCCGAATACAAACTGGTCGCCAACCGCTTCCCGAAGGACGTCTTGGCGCCCCACGCCCTGCTGCACTCCGGCCGCCTCAAGGTCGCCCTACGCGACTATGCCGGCGCACAGAGCGACCTGAGACAACTCGTCGATCTCTATCCCGAAACCGAGCTCGCCGACCGCGCCTGTCTGTACCTGGCCGACGCCACCATGAACGCGGGGTTGTATGAAGAGGCCACCAGCCTCTATCGTAAGGTCTACAACCTGGGGCTCAGCCGCGACACCCAGACCGAATCGTCACTGGGCGCCGGACGCTGCTTCTACGAAACTGGACAATATGATGACGCCGCCACTTGGCTGAGCCGCTACATCGCCCTGGCCAGCGACCAGGACCGCAAGGAGTTCCACGCCGCCTGCTTGCTTCTCGGAAAGACCTATATGGCCATCGAGAAGCCCCAGCCGGCCCATGCCGCTTTGAACCTCGCACTCAAAGGCGACCTGTCCCGACAGCAGCACGTCGAGACCATCACCACCCTCGTGCGAGCCTACACCCAGCAGGAACAGTACGTCGAGGCGCTCAACATCCTCGAAAGCGCCCACGCCTGGCAGCTCTCCCAGCAGGAAGCGGTCGAGATGCTCCTGATCCGGGCCCGCATCCTGCGGGCTATCGGCCTTCAGGCCAAGGCCATCGCCATCCTCGCAGAGAAGAGCCAGTTCCTGCCGAGTCCCGAACTCAAGGGCCGCGTCGCTGTCGAACTGGCCGCCGCTCTCGTCGAAACCGGCGATCTGGAACAGGCCCGCAAGACTCTCAGCGATACGTTGACGCTCGTCGAGCCCGGCCCCCTGGCCCAGCAGATCGGCAGCGAGCTGGCGCGGATCTGCCTCCGTGTGGGCGAGGCTGAGCAGGCGATTTCCGTCTGCTCACAGTTGCTGGAATACGCCGCCAGTCCGGCCCAAAAGAAGAAGATCCAAGCCCTGCTGGCCGACGCCTACCGCCGGCAAGGCCAATACGACCGGGCCGTGGCGGTCTTGTTACAGGATCAGAACTCCGGCGCCAAGCCGGGCAGCGCCCCGGCCGATCCGCCGCCGGGCAAGTAACTACGAACCGAGAATCGATCAGGACAAAATCTCGATGAACCTATGGACCATCATCTCGAAATCCGGCCGAGCCCTGCCCCGCACCCTCTTGGTCTCGCTGCTCTCTCTCTCGATGGGATCGGCCCTGTGGGCTCAGCCGAAGTCCCAGCCGGCACCGAGCCGCCGATCCACCAAACCTGCTGCCGGCCGCGACACGAAAGCCACCGCGCCGGACGCCGTGGCCCCCGAGTATTCCTCCCCGGACACCGACTATGCCGTCACCGGTCTGCTGAGCCGGACCACCGCCGACACGAACGAAGTCGACGCCCATCTCCCCTGGGGCAGTGTCCTGACACGACGCCTCTGGCAGAACCGCATGGAAGCTCCCGATCCGAACAAGGATGCCGAGAGCCGCGCGGCCCTGAGCAGTCTGATCCGCCAGGTCCGTTCCGTACGATTTGAAGACGAGGATACCGGCCCCGCCTTCTCCGTCTCCGAGGACCAGACCTCGGCCACCCAGGTCGCGCCGCCGAGCCGGATGCTCCAGCCGGCCCGGGTACAGCCGACGCTCACCGCCCCCGGCCCCGCCCGGCCCGACGTAGAATTCACCCCGGCCAAGCTCGAAAAGCTCGAGACCGTGCTCGGCGACCCCAACCAGATCGAGAACCCGCTGGAGATGGCCGAACTGCTCTTCCTCAGCGGCCGCCAGAGCCAAGCCACCGTCTTCTATGAGAAGGCCCTGGCGCAAACCGCGCCCAACGACCCATCCGATGAACGCGACCGGGCATGGATCCTATTCCAACTGGGCAATTGCCTGCGACAAACGGACATGACCCGTGCCCGGGATATGTACATGAAACTCGTCTCCGAGTACCCGGCCTCGCCCTGGACCGAGTTGGCCAAGGCCCACGGTCGATTGATCACCTGGTACCAGAATGCCAAGCCGCAACAGCTCATGGCCCCTTAGCCGGCGCCGTGATCGACGTTTCCGTTTCCTGACGGGAGATGCCAGTGAGTGATATCAACAACGACAGCAGCAGCAACAGAATCCAGACCCGCTACGAGAACGTCAACGTGCTGATCGTCGAAGACGAGCCCGAGACCGCACGCCTCATGCTCGCGACGCTGGCCGGCAAGGGAATCAGTGCCCAACTGGCCCCCCACGCCAAGGCCGCCCTGGCCGCGCTCGACAAAAATCGGTGCGATCTGGTCTTCATCGGCACCCGGCTCGGACCGTCCGCCGCCCCCTCCCACGGCCTCGAACTGCTCAAGGCCATCCGGGCCGGTGCACCCGAACTGCCCGTCGTCATGCTCGCCGGACCCCAGCCGTCCGCTGCCGCCGGGGCGCACCAGCACGGACAATCCGACGCCGAGAACCATCTGCTGCGACTCGGAACCGAGGCCGCCGTCAAGGCCGTCCAGGCCGGCTGTCGCGATTTCCTGATCAAACCCCTCCGTCGCCAGGCCATCGAGAATCTTCTCGAAACCGTCTTGCCCAACCGCCGCGTCGCCTCCGCCGCCTCGGAGCACCAGGCCGACCGCTGCCTCTATCATATCGTCGGCAAGAGCCCGAAGCTCGTCCAGACCGTCACGCTGGCCGAACGAATCGCCCCCACTTCCGTCCCCGTCCTGATCAACGGCGAGAGCGGAACCGGCAAAGAACTCGTCAGCCTCCTGATCCACCACAAGAGCAAACGAGCCCTCGGACCCTTCGTCCACGTCAATTGCGCCGCCCTCAGCGACACCTTGCTCGAAAGCGAGCTCTTCGGACATGAAAAAGGCGCCTTCACCGGCGCCTATAGCCAGCGCAAGGGCCGCTTCGAACGAGCCCACGGCGGGACCCTCCTGCTCGACGAGATCACCGAGACCGCGCCCCAGTTCCAGGCCAAGTCCAGGGAACGACGGGTGCTCAACCACATCTTCATCCATGCCGGCCGCAGTCAGCGCGTACGCGCCGTCGCGGAGCTGAAAGCACTCGAGAGTTCTCTCCTCTGGACTCACAAGCCAGTAGTGTTCGACGCCAGCCTCTTCATAGATCATGTACTTTTGCAGCCTGTCCTTGCCGACCCTGGAGGGAGATAACACCTCAACGACAAGAAACGGCGGGCCGTCGATGCGTGCAGCCTTTACAAGAGCCTGCTGGTCCCCCGTGATATACAGCAGGTCTGGCTGAACCACGGTGATAGCTTCGAACGTGACGTCCAACGGCGCGTTGAACACCTCCCCCTC
>CAZTGH010000378.1:2225-5360 GCA_964612985.1 uncultured Pirellulales bacterium | reverse complement strand
CCGAGGGGGGCGTGCCGCAGCGACTGAGCTATACCGCGACACTGGAGCGCGACGACGTGTCCGACCGGATGGGTCCGAACAATATCGTGATGGCGTGGACGCCCGACGGGCAGCGCATCGTCTTCCGTTCGCGTATGAAGTCGTTCAACAGCTTCAATGGGCAGTTGTACACCGTCGCCGCCTCGGGCGGATCGCTTGAAGAACTGCCTCTGCCACGCGGCGGGTTCTGCTCCTTTTCGCCCGACGGCAAGAAGCTGGCCTACAACCGCATCTTTCGCGAATTTCGCACGTGGAAGCGGTATCGCGGCGGCATGGCCGACGACGTCTGGATCCACGACTTCGAGACCAAGACGACGGAGAACATCACGGATCACCCCGCCCAGGATATCATTCCGATGTGGAAGGGCGAGCGGATCTACTTCCTTTCCGATCGCGACGAGAATTCGCGGATGAACCTCTTCGTCTACGACCTCGGTACAAAGGAGACGAGGAAGCTCACGGACTTTGCGGACTTCGATGTCAAGTTCCCGTCGCTGGGCGAACGTGCGATCGTCTTCGAGAACGGCGGGTACCTCTATCGCTTCGACCTCGAAACCGAGGAACATGCAAAGGTCGATATCGAAATCCGGGAGGACCTGGTTGGCGGTCGAGGGAGCCTGGTCGAGGTGGACGACGAGGTGACCAGCTACGAGGTGGCCCGCGACGGCAAACGAGCGGTCTTTGGCGCCCGGGGCGATGTGTTCACCGTCCCCGCCAAGTACGGCGAGATCCGGAACCTGACCGCCACGCCGGGGGTTCACGAGCGCAACGCCACCTGGTCGCCCGACGGCAAGTGGATTGCCTACGTCTCCGACGCCTCCGGCGAGGATGAAATCTGGATCGTCCCCCAGGACGGCGGCAAACCGGCCCGGCAGGTGACCAGCAACGCCGAGACGTACAAGTATCATCTCGTCTGGTCGCCCGACAGCAAGAAGATCCTCTGGGCGGACAAGCGTCTGCGACTGCGGTTCGTCCGCGTCGCCAACGGCCAGATCACCGAGGTGGACAAGTCCGATAAATGGGAGTTTGGTGACTACGCATGGTCGCCCGACAGCCAGTGGGTCGTCTACACCAAAGCCGAAACCGAGGCGATGAACAAGATTCGGCTCCATTCGCTCCAGGCAAACGCTTCATACGATGTTACCGACGGCTGGTACAATTCGTCCAATCCGGTCTTCAGCAGCGACGGCAAGTACATCTTCTTTGTTTCGGATCGCGACTTCCACCCGATTTACGGACGGACCGAGTGGAACCACATCTACCGCGAAATGTCCCGCATCTATCTGGTCACGCTGGCCAAGGCGACGGAATCTCCGTTCAAGCCACTCAGCGACGAAGTGGAAGTCGAGGAACCTGAGGATGCGGAGGACAAGGACGATGCTAATAGCCCGGACGACGTGAATGAACCGGGTGACGAAGATAAGGACAAGGGCGATAAAGAGCCCCAACCGATTGCAGTGGACGTCGATGGCATCAAGGATCGCATCGCCGTCCTGCCGGTGAAGACATCGAACTACTACAATCTCCAGTCGGTGGACGATCAACTCTACTACCTGCGCCGAGGCAGCGACGACCAGGGAACGCAATTGCTGCTGTACGACCTGAAGGAGCGTGAGGAAAAAGAGCTGGGTTCCGTTCGAGGATACGACCTGTCCAACGATGGTAAGAAGATGCTGGTGTCCACCAATGGCAAATACGCCATTATCGACCGGCCCAAGGGCAGGATCGACGTCAAGGACACGCTCGATCTGTCCGGGATGGAGGTGTTTCTCGACAAACGAGCCGAGTGGAAGCAGATCTTCACCGAGTGCTGGCGGCAGATGCGCGAATTCTTCTATGTCCCGAACATGCATGGGGTCAACTGGGCGGCGATGCGGGATCGCTACGCGCCGCTGGTTCGCTATGTGAATCACCGCGCCGACCTGACCTACATCCTGGGTGAGATGATCGGGGAGTTGAACGCCGGACATACTTATGTCGGCGGGGGCGAGTACCCCAAACCGAAGCGAATTCCGATGGGCCTGCTCGGCGCCGAACTCGAACGGGACGATGATTCGGGGTACTACCGGATCGCAAAGATCCTGCGCGGGCAGAACTGGGACAACGGTACGCGTTCGCCCCTGACGGAGATCGGCGTCGACGCCAGCGAAGGGGACTACATCCTCGCCATCGATGGCGCCTCGACGGCCGATGTGAATGATATCCACGAGTTGCTCGTCAACAAGGCAGGCAAGCAGGTGACGCTGGAACTCAACTTTGAGCCCAAGGTCAAGGGCAGCCACAAGACGGTGGTCGTACCGACGGGCGACCAGGCGGACCTGTACTACTACGGCTGGGTCCAGGGCAACATCGACAAGGTCTCTGAAGCGACCGATGGCAAGGTGGGCTACATCCATGTGCCCGACATGGGGGTCCACGGTCTCAATGAGTTCGTCGAGCACTTCTACCCCCAGATCCGCAAGAAGGCCCTGATCATCGACGTACGCGGCAACGGCGGCGGCAACGTCTCGCCCATGCTGATCGAGCGGCTCCGGCGCGAGATCGTCATGGTCGATTTCGCCCGGAACACGGCGCCGGCGCCCGATCCGGAGGCGATGATCTACGGCCCGATGGTGTGCCTGTGCGACGAGTTCTCTGCCTCCGACGGCGACCTGTTCACCTATCGCTTCAAGAAGCACAACCTGGGCAAGGTGATCGGCAAGCGCACCTGGGGCGGTGTCGTGGGGATTCGTGGCTCCTTGCCCCTGCTGGATGGCGGGTACCTCAACAAGCCGGAGTTCTCACGCTACGACGTGGAAGGCCGCAATTGGATCATCGAAGGCTATGGTGTCGAGCCCGATATCGTGGTCGACAACGATCCGGCCAAGGAATACGCCGGCATCGACCAGCAGCTCAACAAGGCAATCGAGGTGATCCTCGAAGAGCTCAAGACGCAGGAAAAGGAAATCCCGCCACTGCCCCAGTACCCGGTCAAATAGCGGATTCGCGAACCGGGATAGCTGAGCCGTTTCGCCGAACCGGCATGGCCAGTGGTGCGTAGGGCAAAGGTTCGATCACCATTACCAGTGGTTCCGGCTATGCTGAACTAACAGATAG
>CAZTGH010000378.1:0-2215 GCA_964612985.1 uncultured Pirellulales bacterium | reverse complement strand
ATATGTCGCCAAGGAGCCCGGTCGCCAGGAAACACGGGCGGCCCTGCTGCCGGCCGACGCCGGTAAGCTGGTCAAGCTCGGCGCCCAGGTGGAAGTCGCCAGCGGCATCGGTCGGGCAATCAACATTGCGGACGAGGAATACGAGCAGGTCGGCGCCCGGATCTCGAACGATCAGAAGGCCTCGCTGGGCGCTGAGGTGGTCCTTCGCCTGGGCATCCCCAATGTGGACGACGTCGAGAATCTCAGTGAGGAGGGCATTCATATCAGCCATCTCGATCCGTTCAACAACGCCGAGGTGGTCAAGGCGATGGTCGCCCGCAAGGTCAGTGCCGTCAGCTTGGAGATGATCCCCCGCACGACGATTGCTCAGAAGATGGATGTGCTCAGTTCGCAGGCCAACCTGGCGGGCTATGTGGCGGTGGTCCTGGCGGCGTCGCGACAAAACAAGATCCTGCCGATGATGATGACGCCGGCCGGGACGATCTCGCCCGCTCGCGTGTTTGTTATCGGCGCCGGCGTTGCCGGTTTGCAGGCCATTGCGACCGCCAAGCGACTCGGCGCTCGTGTCGATGCCTTTGATGTCCGACCGGAGGCCCAGGAGCAGATCGTTTCCCTCGGGGCCAAGCCGCTGACGGTGGATCTCGGTGAGACCGGCCAGACCAAGGAAGGCTATGCGAAGAAGCTCACCGATGAACAACTGGCCAAGCAGCGAGAAGCGATGGCTCGGCAGTGCGCCCTGTCGGATATCGTGATTACTACTGCCAAGGTTTTCGGCAAGAAGGCCCCTTTGATCGTCACCGACGAGATGGTCGATGGGATGAAGCCCGGCAGCGTGATCGTCGATCTGGCGGTCGAGACGGGGGGCAACGTCGAATCCTCCAAGCCCGACAAGGAGGTCCAGCGGCACGGCGTCACGATCATCGGGCGAGTGGAACTGCCCCGGCGCGTCCCCGCGGCCGCCAGCCAGATGTTCAGCAGCAATCTGTACAACTTCGTCGAGCACTTCTGGCACAAGGACACCAAGCGCTTCATCCTGAATCGGGAGGATGCCATCATCCAGGGCTGTCTGATCACCCACGCCGGCGAAATCGTCCACCCGGCCATCAAAGAGGCCATCGGCTGAAAGGAGCGGGTTGTGGAGCTCAACGCGACGACCATACCGTTGCTGTTCTTCGTGTTCGTGCTGGCCATGTTTCTCGGCGTCGAACTGATCAAGAAAGTCCCCTCGCAGTTGCACACGCCCCTGATGTCCGGATCGAACGCGATCTCCGGCATTACCATTGTCGGGGCCCTGATCGCCTCGGGTCGCGAAGGCGGCGCCGCGATCGCCACCCTGCTGGCAATCCTGGCGGTCGTGTTCGCCACGATCAACGTCGTCGGCGGCTACCTCGTGACGGACCGCATGCTGGAGATGTTCAAGAGCAAGGGCAAGGACGGGAGCAAGCGATGAATCCGGAACTGGTCAGGGGTCTGTTCTACATCGTCGCTTCGATCTTCTTCATCTTCGGGCTCAAGATGCTCAGCTCGCAGGGCACTGCCCGTCGGGGCAACCTGGTCTCTGCGGTCGGCATGCTGATCGCGGTGATCACGACGGTCACCGCCATCGAGGACGTTCGGTGGCTCTGGATCATCCTGGGCATCGTCGTTGGCGGTGTGATCGGCGCCATGGCAGCGCGCCTGGTGAAGATGACCGCCATGCCCGAGATGGTGGGCCTGTTCAATGGCTTCGGAGGCCTGGCCAGCCTGCTGGTCGGCTGGTCCGAGTATCACGGGAAGTGGGCGGCGGGGGGGCCGTTGAACCAGTTTACGACGATTGCGATCTTCCTGACCGTGCTGATCGGTGCGGTGACGTTCTCGGGCAGTCTCATCGCCTACGGCAAGCTCTCCACCCGCATCACGGGCAAACCGGTCCTGTACAAAGGCCAGAACCTCATCAATGCCCTTGTCATGGGCGCCATCATTGGCCTGGGCGTTCTCTTCTGCCTTCAGAAGCTGGATCCGACTGCCGGTGGCGGCTCGGCCCTGGTTTATCTGGAATTGCTGGCCATTGTCGCCCTGGCTCTGGTCCTGGGGGTACTCTCGACGATCCCGATCGGCGGGGCGGACATGCCCGTGGTGATCTGCCTGCTCAACAGCTACTCGGGACTGGCAGCCTGCGCCGCCGGCTTCGTGATCGGCAACAACGTATTGATCGTCTCGGGTTCGCTCGTCGGTG
>CAZTGH010000377.1:0-5367 GCA_964612985.1 uncultured Pirellulales bacterium | reverse complement strand
CCTGGCCGATGCGGTTGGGTCCGCCGCCGAGGACCATGATCTTGCGATTGGGCGAGACCTCGGTCACGTCGGGGGCGTTGTAGGTCGAGTAGTAATAGGCGGCGTCTTCGACACCACTGACGGGGACGGGGTGCCAGCCTTCGACGACGCCCAGCTTTTTGCGCTGGTCGCGGATCCGGGTCTCCGGCGTGGCGAGGAGCTTGGCGAGGTAGCGGTCGGCGAAGCCATCCTTCTTGGCCTGGGTGAGCAGTTCATCGGGGAGCTTCTTGCCCTTGTATTGCAGGATCTGCTCTTCGAGATCGACGAGTTCTTTCATCTGCTCGATGAAATAGTGCTTGATGTAGGTGGTTTCGTGGAGGGTCTGGACCTCGGCGCCCTTGCGGAGGGCCTCGTACATGATGAACTGGCGTTCGCTGGAGGGCTCGGTCAGCATGCGCATCAGCTCTTCGAGGGTCCTGGTGTGGTAGTCCCTGGCGAAGCCGAGTCCGTAGCGACCGTCTTCGCGGGAGCGGATCGCCTTCTGGAAGGCTTCCTTGTAGTTCTTGCCGATGCTCATGACCTCGCCGACGGCGCGCATCTGGGTGCCGAGCTTGTCGGGGAGGCCTTCGAATTTCTCGAAGGCCCAGCGGGCGAACTTGACGACGACGTAGTCGCCGGAGGGAGTGTATTTTTCGAGGGACCCATCGCGCCAATAGGGGATTTCGTCCAGCGTCAGTCCTCCGGCGAGCATGGACGAGATCAGTGCGATGGGGAATCCGGTGGCCTTGGAGGCCAGCGCGGAGGAGCGGCTGGTGCGCGGGTTGATCTCGATGACGACGACGCGGTCGGTCCTGGGATCGTGGGCGAACTGGACGTTGGTTCCGCCGATGACCTCGATGGCTTCGACGATGGCGTAGGAGAACTTCTGGAGGCGCTGCTGGAGCTCGGTGCTGATGGTGAGCATGGGGGCGGTGCAGTAGCTGTCTCCGGTGTGAACGCCCATGGCGTCGACGTTCTCGATGAAGCAGACGGTGATCATCTGATCCTTGCTGTCGCGGACGACCTCGAGTTCGAGCTCTTCCCATCCGAGGACGGATTCCTCGACGAGGATCTGTCCGACGAGGCTGGCGCTGAGTCCGCGTTCGACGAGGGCGCGGAATTCTTCCATGTTGTAGGCGAATCCGCCTCCGGTTCCGCCCATAGTGTAGGCGGGTCGGATGACGCAGGGCAGGCCGATTTTCTCGATGGCGGCTTCGGCTTCGTCGAGGCTGTTGGCGATGAGGCTGCGGGGCATCTCGATGCCGAGGCTGGTCATGGTGTCCTTGAAGGCCTGTCGGTCTTCGCCTCGTTTGATGGCGTCAACCTGGACGCCGATGATCTTGACGTTGTACTTTTCGAGGACGCCGGCCTTGGCCAGTTCGGAACTGAGATTGAGGCCGGATTGGCCTCCGAGGTTGGGCAACAGGGCGTCGGGACGTTCCTTGGCGATGATCTTGGTGACGCTGTCGAGGGTGAGCGGCTCGATGTAGGTGATGTCGGCCATGCCGGGGTCGGTCATGATGGTGGCGGGGTTGGAATTGACCAGGACAATCTGGTAGCCCAGGCTGCGGAGGGCCTTGCAGGCCTGGGTGCCCGAGTAGTCGAATTCACAGGCTTGTCCGATGACGATCGGACCGGACCCGATGATCAGGACCTTCTTGATGTCGGCGCGCTTTGGCATTGGGTTTTTCTCCTGTATAAGACCGATCTCGATCGGAGACCGCTGGGTGTCGAACAGGTCGGGCGGGATTAGAGCACATGGCGCGCGGAATGTCAAACGGCAAAGCGTGGAAGGCGAGGAAAAGGGCGGGCTCGCCGCTGGTCAACTCAGGATGACACGGGGACCGGGTCGGTGCGCCGGAGACAGTGGCCGTTCTGGCTTCGACGGCGGCACTGTCTCCGGGCGGCGTCACGGCAACGTCCTTGCGGGCGTGCCATGGGCGTTCTGTCGCTGCGGATGTCAGGCTCGTTCGGGCATGGGCTCGGTCGGTTCGTTGGGGTCACCGTCGAGGTGGAAGAATCCCCGCGAGAAGCCGGCCATCTCGGGAATCGGTTCGGTCGGCTCGTTTGGGTCGTCGTCCAGCGCGGTTCGGCCCCCCTGGAAGGCACATTCAGGAATGGGCCCTTCATTGGGATCGTTGGGATCGCCAACGGCCAGCCAGACGGCGTCGGCGCGCGCGGCGGGCACGAACCTGACGTACTGATGGGCCAGCACGGAGGCCAGCAAGAGGAGCATCAGCGTCAGCGTTCTGACAGAAACTTTTTGCATGTTCCGTTCCTTTCTTTCGAGGATGGGGAACGCAGGTCCATTACTTCTTGTCGCAGCAGGTCAGACACTTTCGGAATACGTATTCTGGTCCGGTTTGATGATGATGGGACTGGTGATGCCGCTGGGCAGCATCATATCGGATTCAGGGGTGATGCTGATGACGCCGATATCGCCGAGTTCGGTGGTTTCGGAGCCTCCGTCGTCGAGGGTGGCGCCGATGTTGGTGACGAAGCCGCTGGTCCACCGGCTGGTGTCGGCCATGGAGATGACGGTGCCGTAGATCTGGGCGTTGCCTCGGATGTCGACGATGCCTCCGACGACGGCGCCGGTGAGGACGTTGTTATCGCTTTGCTCGGGGTTGGTGTTGCCGAGGTCGACGTTGAAGTGGGGCGCCAGGATGGTGGCTTCCTGAATGTCGGAGGTGTTATTGAAGGTGGCGGCGCCGGTGAAGTAGAGGGCGTTGCGCTGCCAGCTCAGATCATCAGGGGTGTTGGTGACGATGACGCCGTTGAAAGTGCAGTTCTCGAAGCGGATGTTGTTGCAGTAGCCGCTGCTCTGCCAGGACTGGTGGCAGTCGACGTAGAGAACGCCCTCGAAGGTGCAGTTTCGGAAGAGGGCGTTCTGGTTGGCGGCCAGGAAGGCGTCGGTGAAGGTCTGGTTCTCATGGACGGCGCGATCGAGGGTGAGGCTGCCGGATTTGTAGTCGTTGTAGCCGTCGGGGCCATGGGGGAAGTACTCCCGCTCGGTGACGGGGACCTCTCGGGTGCGCCATTGGCCATAGTAGTAGTAGGTTTCGGTGGTGGTTTCCGGCTCGATGGGATTGCCGGCGGTGCGGGCGTAGTAGTACGAGGTGTCGTAGTCGGAGATGTCCATGCCGGCCATGTCGGTCGAATGGATGGCGGGATCGTAGTACTTGACGTTCTCGTGGTAGCCCTGCAGTTCATCGGCCCAACCATAGACACGAGTATCGTAGTCGACGGAGAGACGGTTGCCGTTCTCGTCGAAGACGGGATTGCCGTCGAGGTCGGTCAGGTAGAGATCCTCGTCGATGGTGCCGGTCGTGTCGGAGAGGGTCTCGCCTTCGGCGTCGTAGACGGTCTGTCCGAAGTTGAAGAGCGGATTGCCGTTTTCGTCGAGGGTTTCGAGCTGATAGGCGTAGTCAGCGATTTCGCTCTTGCCGATGGCGGTGTTGACGGTGCCGAGAATGGTGGTTTCGCTGGTGGTGTTGAAGGGCGCGACGGAGGAGTTTCTCCAGGTGCTGAAGATGTCTCCGTAGATCGTGGTGTCTCCGGTGAGCCACATTCGTCCTCGTCCAGCCATGGCGTAGGTGAGGACGTCGCGGTCCTTGGTGACGTCCATCTGGAGGCGGACGGTGCGGGTGGCCTGGCCGCTGGTTCCGGTGGAGGCGAGCTGGATGGTGTGGAGATCGCTGTCGTAGCGGCAGAAGCGGACGGCGAAGGTGGCGGCAGGCGCGCCGCAGTCCATGGCGGGGATGACGATTTCGTCTCCACTGCCGAGGTCGTCGCTGAATCGCGAGGGGGAGGGGACGGATTTTCCGTCGAGCCCCAGATCCTGGACGTACTGGCACAGATCGCCCCAGACCTGGTCGGCCTGGGCATCGGTCACGTAGTTCATGTTGGTTTCGCCAAGGCTGACGGTGTTGACGATGTACTTGGCGCATTCGAGGCCGGACTGGGCGGCGTAGAGGGCGCTGTTGACCCGGCGCTGGTTGGAGGCCACCTGGACGTTGGTCCCGGAGAGGGTGGCCAGAGAGACGGCCAGTGCGGAGAAGATCAAAACAAAAATCATTGACAGAATGAGTGTAGAGCCTTTGGCCCTCGGACGGTGCTTGCGTGCGGCGGACATGGTTTTTGCCTCCCCCGGGAAACTGCCCACTTCAACTTCGTCTTCTTCTAGGCTCCAGTTTAATTATAGGAAACAAAGGGGCGGTTTCAAAACGGGCTATGGTCAATCATACGATGCAGATTGCGGAGGGGCAGCAGGATTGGGGTGTTGTGCGCGGACAGAGAACGACGCAGCGCCCGGGGGGCAAGACGGGCCCCTGTCCGGTGTGGATGGCGGGGGCAGAGGGCGTGGCAAGCGACGAATGCCTGTTGTGGGGCTCGGGCCGGTTAGAGATCCTCGCTGTAACTTGCGGGTATGAATTCGAGGGTTGTCTCCGGTTCGAAGCCGGCGGGGACTTTATCTCGTCCGGAGCGGTTGAATACGAGGTCGGTGTTGCCGGCCAGGTCCATGCGGTCGTCTGAGTAGTTGATGATGGAGCCGTTGATCGTGCCGCCGGCGTTTCCGTAGAACTGGACCCCGCTGGCGGCGATGACCCCATTCATCATACTGGAATTTCCGCCGAACGACACGCTGAACCCCGGGGCGACAATGAAGGTTCCCGTCTGTTCGGTGAGCGTCCCAAAGTCGGCGGACGACAGCGTGGAGACGTCTTTGCTGGTCACCGTCCCGCCGAAATCGAGATGGTTGAGGTCCAACGGGTTCTCCAATTCTCCTTCGGCGACGATGATGCCGTTGATCGTGGCATTGCCGACGAAGTGAACGGTGTTGGGCTGGTGTATGTACATGACGCCGTTGATTGTCGTGCCGCCGGTGAACTGGGGATTGGTGTCGGGCGGAATCTCGACATTCGTCAACGTGGTGTTCGAAGTCGGGTCTCCCGGCTGAAACGTGGTCGTCACATAGTTATAGAAGTCGGAGGGATTGGGGACGGGGAACGTGCACTCGTCGGCGCCGATCGTGATGTACTTCGCGGCGTTTGCGCCTTTGGCTCCAAAGACGGAGCTGCTGTTGGCGATGTCGATGTTGGCGGCGCCGTTGGCGATGGTCACCTTGCCGGCGATGGAGGATTTGCCGATCATTTCGAGGGCCAGATTGCTGCTGAGGCTCTCGATATAGACGTCGGCCCAGAACGTCTCGTTGAACGTTTCGATATCCACGTTGCCCTGGGTCATCAGGGGCCCCCTGGTGGCGATGCCAAAGTCGAAGATGGGGTTGCCGATGTCCCGGAAGTGATAGCTGACGCCCAGTCGTTTGGTCGCGTGGCCGCCTTGGCC
>CAZTGH010000376.1:0-5406 GCA_964612985.1 uncultured Pirellulales bacterium | reverse complement strand
GAACACGTCTGCGTACACGAGCAGATGCACCATCGACTGAAAATCATCCGGATCCGTCCCTCCGATATCTGTCGAAACGAGCACCCGATGCCGATGCCCCGCCAACGCGCCGTCGGTACCCGCTCGGTCCGACTCATCTGCCTGTCGGAGTTCGCCCAGCGTGACGGATGCCGCCAGACTGCTCCACGCCAGAACCCCAACTGCGATGGTCCTCCACATCCTCATATCAGCCTCCCGCTGTCCATGACGTTCCATTGCACCGGGCACACCGTCAGCCGCTCGCATACGCAGCGACTCTGCCGCCCGCTGATTGTACCATCCCCCTTCGCCTCCCACAACCAGGCCGTAGAGCCGATCTCAGACTTGTACGTACGGCCCCTCGCCTTTGGGATACTCTCACCACCTGTCGCAAATGAGCCCACCTCTCCTTGTCATCCTGAGTTCGGCAGCGGCGGTGCCGCGATTGTGGAAGAGAACATCACCCCGTCGCTTGCATTGCTCATGAGCGCTGTCTGGATCCTTGCCGCCCTTCATGCCATGGCCCAACACGCCACCCCCCAAAAACATGACATTTTGCCCCAGATTCGAACAGACGTCACTTACCGATAACGCCTTCTGCCTTTACAATGGCTCGGGTCGCCGGTCACAGGTGGACGATGCCGGATCAGCCGACGGAGACGCGCAGTGGAACTGCTGGGATTGCACATCACGATCTGGGCCGTGTTGGTCAGCTACCTGCTGGGGATGTTGGCCCTGGGATGGTGGAGCAAGCGCGGCGCGCACAGCCAGGAGGGCTACCTCCTCGGCAATCGCCGCTTCGGCTCGTTCATGATGGTCATGCATTCCTTCGGCGCCGGCACCCATCCCGGCGCGCCCGCCGGCGTGATCAGCAAGACCGTCTCCGCCGGTGCCTCGGGCATCTGGGTCTCCTGGGTCTGGATGTTCGGCACGCCGTTCTATTGGCTGATCGCTCCGGTGATCCGCCGCATGCGCTATCTCACCATGGCCGACTACTTCGAGCAACGGTTCAGTCGCGCCGCCAGCACGCTCTACGTCGTCATCGCGACCGTCGGTATGACGGTCATGCTGGCCAGTGTGCTCCTGGCCACCACCCGGACCGTGCAGGGCATCATGGGCAAAGCCGACGCCGGCAGCGCGTGGTTCTTCGGCATCCTGTTGACCGTCGCGGCGGTCTTCATCGTTTACAGCTACTGGGGCGGAATCGTCGCCGCCATTCGCACCGACATGATCCAGGGTCTCATGATCATCGCGCTGTCCTTCATCGCGATTCCCGCCGCTCTGCGCCTGTCCCAGGTCGGCGGCATGGATGGGATGCGCCAAACCCTGGCAGCCGGGAACCCCGCCTACTTGCAGTTGTTTGATGCACGCCAGTTCAATCTCTGGACCGTCCTGCTCCTGAGCGTCAACGCCCCGTTGAGCATGCTGGCGATGCCTCACCTGATGAGCGTCTGCGGCGCCGGTCGCTCGGAGTGGGAAGGACGCGTGGGGTTCACCTATGGCAACATCCTCAAGCGCCTCTGCACGATTGGATGGTGCGTGCTCGGCCTGGCCTGGCTCGCCTACCTGCTCCGGACCGAATCGGTGATTCATCCCGACGCCGCCTTCGGAGACTGCATCCGAGGATTGCTCTCTCCCGCCCTCCAGGGCGTCATGCTGGCCTGTGTGATGGCCGCCGCTATGTCCAGCGGAGACGCGGTACAGGTGACCCTGGGCGGTCTCTTTTCGCAAAACATCTACCGACCCTTCGTCAACCCACAGGCGACCGAGAAGCAGATGGTCCATGTAACCCGTATGGCCGGGCTCGTCGTAGCGCTCCTTGCCGTCGTCGTGGCGGTGCTGATGCGCAAGAGCGTGGTCAAGACGATCCTGGATTATCTCAACATCCTGGGCCTGATCGGCGTATCCACCGCCATGGGCATCGTCTGGCGGCGCATGAACACCCGCGGCGTCTTCGCTGGCACAGCCCTGGCCGTGATCGCATTCGTTCTGGCTCGCTACGTGATGAACTGGCCGCGCGAAGCCGTGACCGGCTTGCCACTGCTGGCCGGCCTCCTGGGCGCCGTGGTGGCAAGCTACCTGGGACCGCCGCCGCAGACGCAGCGCCTTGAGAAGTTCTTTACGCGAATCTACGTGCCGGTCGGCCAGGAACACCGCCTCGACGCACCGCTGGATCAGATCGTCGCCCCGAAAGACCAGTGGGTCACCTGGGGTGGCCTCTTCCTGGTCAGGCCTTCACGCCAATCCTGGATAGGTTTCCTGATCGCCCTGGCAATCTGCCTCCTCGCGGTCTGGTTCATGGTTCGCTTGCTGCAATCTTGACATGGGTGATTTCTCATGAAAGACCACAACCAGACCGTTGGACTGATCGGCATCGGCCTCGTGGGCTCCGCTCTGGCCGAGCGGTTGCTGGCCCACGGATACTCGGTATTGGGCTATGACCTCGCTCCTCGCCAGTGTGAACGGCTCCGCCAGGCGGGAGGCCGCATCGCAGCCGGTCCCCGCGACGTGGCCGAATCGGTCGATCGTCTGATCCTCTCCTTGCCGGATACCACCGTCGTCCGCCAGGTGATCGAAGGACCCGACGGCATACTGACCGCCTCTCGGATTCCCTCCCACATTATCGACACGACCACGGGCGATCCCACCGAAACCGTAGCCCTGGCGGAACAACTCGCGCAGCGAGGCAGCTTCCTCCTGGACGCGACGATCTCCGGCTCCAGCAATCAGCTTCGCAGGGAAGAAGCCGTCTTGATGGTAGGGGGCGATCGAAGTGCTTTCGAGGCGTGCCGAGGACTCCTTACGGTGTCATCCAAGAGCATCTTCTATGTGGGGCCCTCCGGCAGCGGCTCCCGGATGAAACTGGCGACGAATCTCGTCCTGGGATTGAATCGTCTCGTTCTGGCTGAGGGCCTGGTGTTTGCCGAAACCCTGGGCCTTGAGCCCGCCACCTTCCTGGAGGTGTTGCGATCTGGCCCCGGCTACTCGGCTGCGATCGACATCAAAGGCGACAAGATGCTCAGTGCCGATTTTGCCCCCGAATCCCGGATCCGACAGCACCGCAAGGACGTTTCGCTCATACTCCAGTATGCGCGGGAATGTGCACAAGAATTGCCGCTTTCCCGCGTTCATTTGGATATCCTGGACAATGCCGTAGCCGCCGGAGACGGCGACCTCGACACCAGCGCGGTCATCAAGGAAATCAGACGCAGGCAACGAAAGGCGGCCTCGCCGCCGGAGGATCAGACATGAACAATCGTGAAGTCTCCTATTCCAGACGCCGCTTCATCCAATTCGCCGCCGGGTTCGCCGGCACGCTGACCTGCAGACGTGTCCTGGGCGCCAATGACGACGTTCGTGTGGCCGTCATCGGCCTGGGCGGCAAGGGCCGCCAGCATGCCCGTGTCTTCAATACCCTCCCGGGCGTCCGCCTCACGGCTCTCTGCGATGTCGACCCCCAGCGCCTGGCCGAGCAGGCCAAGCCGTTCGGCGATGTCTTCTCGCACACCGACCCGCGCCGCATCCTGGACCGCAGCGATGTGGATGCCGTGGTCCTCGCCACGCCGGACCATTGGCACGCCTTGCTGGCCGTCTGGGCCTGCCAGGCCGGCAAAGACGTCTACGTGGAAAAACCCGTATCCCATAACATCTGGGAAGGGCATCAAATCATCGCTGCCGCCGACAAATACAACCGCATCGTCCAGGCGGGCACCCAGTACCGTTCCGATGAGGGACTGAAACAGGCCGCTGAATACATCCGTCAGGGCCACCTCGGCAGAGTCCTCTGGGGTCACGTCGTCTGGTACGAACGCCGGGGCAGCATCGGCAAGGTCGCCCCGCACACCCCCGACTGGCTCGACTACGACCTCTACTGTGGTCCCGCTCCCGTCAAACCCCTGCGACGCGAGCAACTGCACTACGACTGGCACTGGATCTGGTCCACCGGAACCGGCGATCTCGGCAACAGCGGCATCCACGCCTTCGATGTCTGCCGCTGGTTCGCCGGTCATGCCGGCCTGCCGCCTCGGGCCATGGGCCTGGGGGGCCGCTTCGGCGTCGACGATGCAGGCGAAACGCCCAACACGCAACTGACGCTCCTCAACTACGACTCGGCCCCGATCCTCATCGAGAACCGCAACCTGCCCGCCAGGACGGGAACCAAAACGATGGATCATCAGCGGGGGATCCGCGAAGGGGTGATCCTTCAGTGCGAGCGCGGATACTTCGCAGGTCTGCGCGGTGGAGGCTGGGCCTATGACAATGATGGCGAGCGCATCAAGCAGTTCGCCGGCGATGGTGGAGGCGCCCACCAGGCCAACTTCATCCAGGCCGTACGCCAGCGCAAACCGAGCCTCCTGAACGCCCCGATCTACGAGGGCCACGTCTCTTCCGCGTGCTGCCACCTCGGAAATCTCTCCTGCCGCCTGGGCGAATCTGCCGACCGAGCCGGCATCCTGCAGGCCATCGATGGCTTCCCGCAGGCGGGCGAAGCCGTCCGGAGCCTCCAGCAGCATCTACGCGCCAACGACGTCGATCTCGACCGCCACCCCATGACCCTGGGCCCCTGGATGACCCTCGATCCATCTACCGGAGCGATCACGCAGGTAGATGGCGCACCGTCTCCCGAGCGCGTGGAACAGGCGAACCGACTGGTGCAGGGCTCCTATCGACCTCCCTTTGTTGTGCCGCAAGAGGTATAACGGAGCCCATGGTCTCACATGCAACAGGAACGGTTTCTTGGAAGGCGGATACGATGGATAGAAAGAACAGACGAAACCTCTCGCTGATCCTGGTATATATCGTGGGCGCACTGAATGTGACCGATGCCGCGAACGGTCGTACCGTTGACTTCGTGCAAGAACCGCCCACGGTGACCGTCCGGATCGATGGCGAGCCCCTGGCCACGTACGTCTACCGCGACCCCGAAATCCTGCGTCCCTATTTCAAGGACGTGTGCGTCCCCGGAGGCCTTCAGGTTACCCGACATCACCCGCCCCGCGAGGGCCTCGACCCCACCGACCACGCCGGCATGCACCCGGGCCTCTGGCTCGCCTTTGGTGACATCAGCGGCGCCGACTTCTGGCGGAACAAGGCCCGCGTGGAACACGTGAAGTTCGTCAAGCCCCCGCACGCCGAAAACGGGCAGGGCGGCTTCACCGTGCTCAATCGGTACCGCGACGCCGACCGCATCGTCTGCGAAGAGATCTGCGAATACACCTTCCTCCCGCGTCCCGCCGGTTACCTGATCCTCTGGAATTCCACCTTCCGATCCGACGATTCCAATTTCTATTTCGGCGACCAGGAGGAAATGGGCCTGGGCGTGCGCCTCGCCACCCCCATCCGAGTCAGGAGCGAGAACGGCGGACGCATCCTCGACAGCCAGGGCCG
>CAZTGH010000375.1:0-5406 GCA_964612985.1 uncultured Pirellulales bacterium | reverse complement strand
AGGAGGCCGTGGCCCGCATGTTCCGCATTATCTTCGCGGGCGGGGCCAGCGCCCGCTTCCATCGTCCGCATCCCCTGGAAGGCACCGACGATCACGAGAAGTCCACACGCTGGGGGCTGGGCCTGAGCCCGCGTGCCCAAGCTACCCTTCAAGCGGCGCGCACGCTGACCGATGCGATGAATATCTTCGTCTGCGAACCGCGGAACGACCTGCTGAGCGAGCGGTCGCCTAACGAGGCCTTTTGCCTGGCCCAGAAAGGCCGGCAGTACGCCGTGTATTTCCCCGATGGGGGCCAGGTGAACCTCGATGTCTCGGACACGAGGGGATCGCTGGAAATCCGATGGCTGGATATCAACCGCAGTGCCTGGCAGCAGCCAGAGACCGTCGCCCTCAGCCGAGCACTGAAACTGAAAGCGCCCGGCAAAGGCCAGTGGGCGGCGCTGATTCTGGCCCGTTAGGGATCGTCACTTTCGGAAAGAGATCACGAGATGTTTTTCAGGAAACCACCGAATGCACCGTATTGGAATGATCGTTGTGCTGGCGGATTACGACCTTGCCGACATAACCATGCTGCGGGTGGGCCGGCGCAGACTGTGAATCGCGGAAAGTCGCAACCGCATTGTGAAGGAGATTTTCCGATGCACAACTCGACCGTCGTTCATATCCATGTTGCAGGGCGTTCCGAGGCAGAGTTGCCAAAATCGGCGTTCGAGCTGTGCCGGAGGCGGCGTCCCTGTCCTGCCGAGCGCGTCTTCATGCGCTGGAGCGTCTTTCTTCTACTGGTGAGCCTCCTGGTCATATTGTGTCCTGCCTGTACCGTCGCCGCGGCGGACGACAGGCCGAGACTGCTCGTGCTGACCGACATCGGCGGGGATCCGGACGATCAGCAGTCGCTTGTACGGCTGATGCTCTATGCCAACGAGTTCCAGATCGAGGGCCTGATCGCCTCGGCCTCAGGCACGCCGGGCGAGTTGAAAGAAACAGTGACGAGGCCGCAGCTCATCCGTGAGATCGTCGAAGCCTATGGCCAGGTCCGGGACAATCTCGCCCTGCACGCCGACAGCTATCCGCCCGTGCAGGAGTTGCTCGACCGCATCAAGGCGGGCAACCCGCATCGTGGCCTGGACGCCATTGGCGACGGGCACGACACGGAAGGCTCGCGCTGGATCATCACGGTGGTGGATCGGCCCGAGCCCCACCCCGTGAACATTGCCATCTGGGGCGGCCAGACCGATCTTGCCCAGGCACTGTGGCGCGTCCGCAACGACCGCGGCCCCGACGGCCTCAAGCGGTTCAGCGCGAAGATACGCATCCACGACATCGCCGACCAGGACAAAATCGCCGAGTGGATCTGGGCGGAGTTTCCCGGGCTGTTCTACATCCTCAATCGGGCCCCCGCCGGCCGGGACATGCGCGAGGCGGTCTTTCGCGGCATGTATCTCGGCGGCGATCAGTCGCTCACCTCGCGGGAATGGATCGACACGCACGTCCGCCGGAATCACGGCCCGCTGGGGGTGCTCTACCCGCCGCGGACCTGGACGGCGCCGAACCCGCACTCGGCCCTCAAGGAGGGCGACACACCGTCGTGGTTCTACTTCCTGCCCATCGGCCTGAGCGACCCGGACCACCCCGAATGGGGCGGCTGGGGCGGGCGCTTCACGCTCCGGCGGGATTGCCTCTACCGCGACGCCCACGACCGGGTGGGGGACGTGAGCGACGCCCGAGCTACCGTCTGGCGGTGGCGGCCGGCGTTTCAAGCGGACTTCCAGGCGCGGATGGATTGGTGCGTCAAACCCGCCGGACAGGGCAATCGCCCGCCCGTGCCTGTGCTCGAAGGGGATCGCAGCCTGCGTGTGCTGGAGGTGAAGGCCACGCCGGGCCAGGCGGTCCGTCTCAGTGCGGCCGGCTCCTCCGATCCGGACGGCGACAAGCTGTCGCTCCACTGGTTCGTCTACCCGGAGCCCGGCACGTACGAACGCAGTGTGCGCATCGACTCGCCCACCGCCGAGACTGTCACGCTGAATGTTCCAACCGATGCGGCGGGCACAACCATCCACGTGATCCTCGAAGTCACGGATTCCGGAGACCCCTCGCTGACCCGCTACCGCCGGATGATCCTCCAGGTCCGGGGGAAACAGATCATCGGGCACGGACAAAGCGCATCCCATCGGGAGTTTATGAAATCGCGATGCACGCCCAAGAAAGCTACGGGAACCCCTATTTCGATGTGAGCCTGCAGCTCGAGTCCACGCGTCCCGATCAATCTACGGTCCTCGTGGAGGGGTTCTACGATGGAGAGCGGACCTTCAAGGCCCGCGCCTATTGCGACACGACGGGCACTTGGCGGGAGCGTCCAAGGATCTCTGATCCTCAATCCTGTGGAGCCAACGGTTGAGGGTCGATCGGGCGATGCCGAAATAGGGGAAGACTTTTCGCCGGGGGATCCGGAAGGCCTCAATGTGCCAGAGGATCAAGAGCCTCTCACGGACTTCCTATCGCGACTTCTTGCCTTTCTTGGTACGTTCCTTTTGCAGGATCGAGAGCTGCATTTCAAGTTGGCAGACGCGGTCTTTGAGAAAGAGGATCTCCTTGGTCTTGGCGTCGATGTCCCGGCTTGCCGGGCGCTGGAAGCTAGGTCTGCGAACCCGCCCTGAGAATCGAGCTGCGAGCAGGGCAGCTCGGATAAGCCGAGAGACGGCAATCGCCAGCCACATACACAGCGGCAGCCGTAGCATCCAATTCCGCACGGCACATTCCTTTTCTTCCAAGGTTTACCGCCTGACATTTATCTCCACTCCGCAGTTCATCTGGGTTTGGTCGAGCGCCATGCCAATGAACATGGGATAACTCCAGTTGCGATACCTTCCCCACACGTTCCCCGAATAGCGAGGCATGATTTCGTTCTGAATCGCTGGCAGCAGTGGTTTGGCTTTGGGCCCCAGTTGCCTTGCTGAGATGGCTGCCTGCAACACAACCGGTTCGTAATCGTGCTTCAGAATTCCTTCCAATACGTCTATCGCCTCCTGATTGGGGCCGGTCTTAATCAGGATTTCTGCCGCCTTGCCGGCCACACTCAAGCACTCATCGCGGAGAAGCCGGATTAACCAGTCACGGACACTCGCACTATTCCCGTCGAATGCATCCAGGGCAACCAGCGCCCAGTACCGCACAGCATTGTCATCGGATTCAAACAATGGAACCAATTGTTCCAGGTCCGAAACCATGCCCACCTGTTGAGCGGCTTTCACAACCTCGGAGAACTCGTTGCGGGAAATATGCCTGGCCATTTCATAAACGCTGGTGTTGGATTCAATGGCTCTTGTCATCATAATTCCCTCGTTGAACATGCCAGTATCGCGATGATCCAGAATCCAGTCTGTACCTTTCCCGCGAAGGTGTCCAACGAGGTCGCCCAGTTCCTCCTTTCCGATCAAATTGTTCTGCTCCCAGGGGTCAGTTTTCAGATCGAACAGTTCTTCCGCCGGCTTCGGTTTGAACCAGTTCATGGTTGCTTCGGGCAACTTCCCTTCGTCGCGCCGTCTGTTGATTTCTTCATAACTGCCCTGCTTGTTGAAAATCACGGCATTTTGATAATAGGGCAACTGCGGAATGAAATGCCTGATATAGATATACCGGCCGTCATATACCGATCGGGACATTTCGTAGCAGTCGTCGGCACGGTCGCGGTACCCGTAGATGTATTCTCTCGGCTGGACGTTGTGACCCAGAAAACTCCGCCCTTCCATCATCTGAGGCACTTCGACGCCAGCCAGCGTCAGTACGGTAGGAGCGAAATCCACAAATCCAACCATCTGATCGGTGACGGGCTCCAGATGTGCAGCCATGTGTTTGTATCCGTCTGGAACATGAAGCACAAAAGGCACCTGCAGTCCGGCATTGTTGAGCCATCGCTTGTGGCCGGGGAGCCCGTGGCCATGGTCGGAGAAGACAAAAACGACGGTGTTCTCGCTCAACCCGTCCTCTTGGAGTTGCTGGAGCAAATCGGCCACGCCTTTGTCGAAAACCGACAGCAAATCGTACATATGCGCCCAGATTTCGCGCATGCGAGGGCTCTCGGGGAAATACGGGGGCAGTTGCGCTTTCTTCGGATCGCGGAGACTTTCCAGCATGGCTGTATCCGAACGGCGCAGGGCATTTGTGGGCCCTTCGTGGGTAATCCCGAAGTTGAACACGCTGAAGAACGGTCTTTTGTCCGGACGGTTCCTCCAGTGGGCCCGATTGCTGCTTTCGTCCCAGCGCCCGGTAGGATCGAAATTGTAGTCGGTTTTCACGTTGTTGGTGGTGTAATAGCCGGCCTCCCTGAGCAGTTCGGCCAATATCTTCATGCCCTTCGGCACCGGGATTTCGGACCGCAGATGCTGCGTGCCCAGCGAAGTGGCATACATGCCCGTTATGAGGGTTGAACGGGCAGGGGCACAGATAGGCGCATTGGAGAAGGCCTTGGTAAAACGGTATCCTGATTCTGCCATCCGGTCGATATGGGGCGTGCTGGCATAGGCATCTCCATAACACCCGTAGATGGGACTTAAATCCTCATGGGTTATCCACACAATATTGGGGCGATCGGATTCCTTAGGTTCGGCATCGTCAGCGGCGGCCGGGCGCTGCCCCAGCCTTGCAGCCCCCATCGCCGCGACAACTTCCGCCCCATACCGCATGAAGCTCCGGCGCGTCAGTCCGTCGGATTTACCCATGGATACTTCCTTTCGTGGCACGAGCATTTCCGCCCGCGATCCTGAACACATGGGCACTTACACCCATGCCAATTCGTTACGTCGTACCCGACATAATGCTACCGGCTGTCGCGACGGGCTTCGCTCCTCATTTTCGAGTCGCCAAACGCCCTAATGCGTCTTGACGCACAAAACCGGTCAGCGAGTTTCTATTCGATCACTCGTACGAGGGCAATGTACGAGCGATGGTTCGCCGGGGCCAGGGTGAGGATCCGCTGGGGGCCCCACCAGGAGGTGCCATCGTACTGGTCCCACTTCGGCTCCACGATTTGCTCTTGGCCCCAGGACAACGCGGCGATATCGAGCCAGCGCACGGACACCTTCTTGACGTAAACCCATGGATCGAGATGGACCGTGGCCCTGCCGCCGGGGAAGTAGACGGCATACGCTTTGCCGAGATCCGCCATACAATAGCAATCAACCGAGTTGCCCACGGTTGAGAATGCTTCATACGGTTCTGCATTGAAAAGGTCGAATTCACCGAGGAACAGGTTCACGGCACGGAGGGTGTGCTGCGCTCTTTCGGAAAGCCCGATGCCCCAGCCCCATCGGCCCCCGTCGCGCAGGGCCGGACGGTGGAACCGCGTCGAGGCGGCGCCGCCGAAAATGTTTCTCCAGAATCGCTCGACCGCTTCCTTTTCGGTGCCTGCGG
>CAZTGH010000374.1:0-5417 GCA_964612985.1 uncultured Pirellulales bacterium | reverse complement strand
GACGACGCGGACAAGGCGATGGGCATCATCCTCCGCATCGCCGGGGAGGATCCGCGCGTCCATGGCGACCCGGCCCCCTGGGTGCGCGTGGTCGCGCTCGGCGAGAGCTCGGTGGATCTCGGCGTGCGCCTCTGGTGCGCGGCCGGGGACTACTGGGATCTCAAGTTCGACATGCTCAAGCGCGTGAAGGAGGCTTTCGACGCCGAGGGCATCACGATCCCCTACCCGCACTCGGTGGAGATCTCGAAGCCGGCCTGATCGGCCGGGGCCGGCGCGGCTTGAAGCCGCGCGGCGCGGCGCGCTAGCCTGCGCGCGACCGAGCGAAAGGAGCGTTGCCCATGCCCGCCGTCCACCCCCCCGTCTGCGATTTCGGCTGGAAAGCCCCGGATTTCCGCCTGCCCGCGACCGACGGGCGGGGTTACGCGCTCTCCGATCTCAGGGGCGAGAACGGGCTGGTGCTCGCCTTCATCTGCAATCACTGCCCCTACGTCCTCGCCGTGATCGACCGGATCGTCCGCGACGCGCGCGATCTCGCGCCGCTCGGGATCGGCTTCGCGGCGATCTGCTCCAACGACGCCGAGGCCTACCCGGCCGACAGCTTCGAGAACATGGGCCGGATGGCGAAGGAGAAGGACTTCCCGTTCCCCTACCTGCAGGACGCGGACCAGTCCGTGGCGCGCGCCTACGGCGCCGCCTGCACGCCGGACTTCTTCGGCTTCGACGCGGATCTCGGGCTCCAGTATCGCGGGCGGCTCGACGCGTCGCGCGCGCAGACGGGGCCGGAGGACCTGCGCCGGGATCTCTTCGAGGCGACGAGGCAGGTGGCCGAGACGGGGAAGGGACCGGCGGAGCAGATCCCCTCCATGGGCTGTTCGATCAAGTGGAAGGCGGCCTGAGCGGCCAACCGCCCCCTACTGGGTGAGCTTCAGCTGGTCGATCTGCCGCGCGATCGCCTGAAAGGCGTCGGTGATCTCGATTCCCTCGACCAGGTAGAAGTGGCTGGGCGAGGAGGCGCAGTCGCGGAGCACGTCAGCGGAATGCAGCGTCACCTCGAAACCGATGGTGTAGACGATGATCCCGGCGTCCCGCGCCGCGCGGCAGATCCGCGACAGCCGCTGGTCCTTGGCCGAGGGACCGACCGCGGAGTAGGGCTCGTTGTCCCAGTCGTAGTACTCGCCCGCGTCGCGGTTGGCGAGGTAGCGCGCATAGGCGTGATAGGACACGGTCATCTCGGACCAGAGCTCCGAGTAGTCCATCCTGTAGGCGTCCGACCCGCCATGGGGCTCGTCCTGCCAGGAGTCGTCGTGGGGCGTGTAGTAGCGCGGCTCGTCGCTTTCCTCGCAGATCCAGTACCAGCGCCCGCTGATCCTTTGCCAGCCGCAGTCGCCGCCATCCTCCTGAACGGTGCGGAAGCTGACGCGGCGGGTGTCAGGGTCGATCCAGAAATCGCTCGGCCCGCTCCGGTACGCCTCGCGGAGCTGGAACTGGGTGGTGTTCACCCCGTCCGTCATCACGACCATGACCTTGAGCACGTTCTCCGCGTCGTGATCGAGAGGCCGGCCCGCGAAGTCGGCCGAGACCTCGCCCGCGTCCACGAGATCCGAGACCGCGCCCCGCATCGACGGGTCGAGGAGCGCGGCACCCCATTTCACGCCGATCTCGATCGAGGTGTTGCCGTCCGCGGTGAAGGCCTCGATCCGGTCGTTGAGGTCGGCCGGACGGCCGCTGAGCGGCATGATCTGCGCCGAGGTTTCGGGGCGGCAGACGAAGCGGAAGGGGCCGCGCCCGTAGTTGTAGGGATAGAACGGGTCGAAATGCCCGGCCTGCGTCCAGCCGGATTCGGGGTCCAGCACGATGTCGTCGTAATCGCCCGACGCGAAGTCCACGCAGTGCGAATGATCGTGGCTGTCCCGGACGTTCATCGTGGACAGGAGCGCGGGGCCGGCGTTGACCTGCGTCGAGTAGGGCACGATCGAGATCGAGGTGCGGCCGGGGAGCGAGTTCGAGAAGATCGTGTCCACGAACTCGGTGCCGGCGTCCTTCAGGTTGCGGAGCTTGCCGTTGCTGCCCATGGAGCCCGAGATGTCGAGAACCATGGAGATCTCGATGTCGTTCACGGCCTCTTCCGCCGTGCTGAGCGCCGTCGCCTTGAGCGTGTCCACGCCCATGGCGCGCAGCAGAAGGGTCTTCGTGTCGCGCTCGGCGCGCGCCGTGACGGAGCGGTAGTTGAGCCCCTCGTCCACGGTGATCTCCGCGAGGTGATCGCCGAGTCCGGCGGCCTCGAAATAGCTCGCCACGACCTCGGCGGGTTCGCCTTCCTGGTCGAGGTCGGCGGCTGCGAGTACGGCCCGGTCCAGCGTCGATTGCAGCTGGGTGCGGCGCATCTCGTTCAGCATCAGATCCACCCCGGCCGCGCCGAGCAGGATCACCATCAGGAACATGTAGAGCGACCAGATCGCCAGCGCCCCCGACTCGTCGCGCAGAAACCGCGCCGCAGCGCCCGCACGCAGGCCGACGCTCTGCCGGTGTCCCCGATTCCCCATGTGTCCCTCCGTGGCAGCAACGGGCACCCTCGGCAGACAACGGTGCCCCGGCGCTCGGTTTCACATGGCAACTTGGAGTTGTTGCGAAGCAGCCGGGGCGGATTCAGGGATTTTTGGAGGAAGTCACCTCAACTTTAAGGCGATCTGGCGGCGCCGGGCACCCGGATCATCCGCGCAGCACCTTCTGCGGCGAGATCACGTCGATGCCGAGCGCCTTGCCGACCGCGTAGTAGGTGAGTTGGCCTGCATGCACGTTCAAACCGGCGAGGAGATGAGGGTCGTCGGCGCAGGCCTGCCGCCAGCCCTTGTCGGCGAGCGCGAGCATGAAGGGCATGGTGGCGTTGCCGAGCGCGATGGTGGCCGTGCGCGCCACCGCGCCGGGCATGTTGGCCACGCAGTAGTGCACGATCCCGTCCACCTCGTAGATGGGATCGTCGTGGGTGGTCGGCCGCGACGTCTCGAAACAGCCGCCCTGGTCGATGGCCACGTCCACCAGCACGGCGCCCGGCTTCATCCGGGCGAGATCGCCGCGGCGAACGAGCTTCGGCGCCTCGGCGCCGGGGATCAGCACCGCGCCCACCACGAGGTCCGCGCGCTCGAGGAGTTCCGCGAGCGCCCCGCCCGAGGAGAACCGCGTCCGGAAACTCGCGCCGAACACGTCGTCGAGGTAGCGCAGGCGAGGCAGCGACCGGTCGAGCACGGTGACCTCGGCCCCCATCCCGGCCGCCACGCGCGCGGCGTGGGTGCCCACGGTTCCGCCGCCGATCACCACCACCTCGGCGGGGCCGACGCCCGGCACGCCGCCCATCAGCGTGCCGCGCCCGCCATTGGCCTTCTGCAGCGCCCAGGCGCCCATCTGCGGGGCGAGCCGCCCCGCCACTTCCGACATCGGCGCGAGCAGCGGCAGCCCGCCCTGGGCGTCGGTGACCGTCTCGTAGGCGATCGCGGTCACGCCGGAGTCGATCAGATCCCGCGTCTGCTCAGGGTCGGGGGCGAGGTGAAGATAGGTGAACAGCACCTGCCCCTCGCGCAGCATGGCGCGCTCGGCGGGCTGGGGCTCCTTCACCTTCACGATCATCTCGGCCTCGGCGAAGACCTCCTCGGCCGTGTCGGCGAGCCGCGCGCCGGCGGCGACGTAGTCCTCGTTCTCGAAGCCCGCGCCGTGCCCCGCGCCGGACTGGATGATCACCTCGTGGCCGTGCGCCACGGCCTCGCGCGCGGCGTTGGGGGTGATGCCGACGCGGAATTCCTGCGGCTTGATCTCGGTCGGGCAGCCGATCTTCATGACGCGATCCTCCTCCTGTTGGCAAGAGGATGCCCGATATGGCGCGCAATTGCGTTGAAATTCCTCGCGCGTCGGGCAAGGTTCGTCGAACGATCTTCGACCAACTGCCCCCGAGACCGGAGGACTGTCCCCCTTGGCGCCCCTCGACGAGACCGACCGGCGGATCCTGCGCGTGCTCCAGAAACAGGGCCGCATCTCCAATGCCGAACTGTCGGAGCGCGTGAACCTGTCGCCGTCGGCCTGCCACCGCCGTGTCCAGCGGCTCGAGGCGTCGGGGACGGTCGCGGCCTACGTCGCGCTTCTCGAGCCGCGCGCCCTGGGCGTTCCCGCCACCGTCTTCGTGGAGATCACGCTCCAGGCGCAGGCCGACGAGGTTCTGGAAGCCTTCGAGACGGCCGTGCGGCGCATTCCCAACGTGCTCGAATGCCACCTCATGGCAGGGACCGCCGACTACATCCTCAAGGTCGTGGCCGAGGACACGGAGGATTTCGCCCGTATCCACCGGCAATACCTGACGCGCCTGCCCGGCGTCGCGCAGATGCAGTCGAGCTTCGCGCTCCGGACGGTCTGCGCGACGACGGCGCTGCCGGTCTGACGCCTCAGCGCTCGGGCCAGTCCACCACCAGCTCCAGGAGCGGCGTGCCGTCGGCGACCGTCCAGACGCGGCGGATCACGACGAAGACCTCGTCCTGAACGCGGAGCCTGTCGCCCGCCTGCATGGCCAACTCCGGCTTGACCGGCCGCAGGTCTTCGTCGATGCCTGACGTGACGGCACGGGCCGCCGCGCTCGCCGTGAGCCTGAATCGCGCCCGAACCCCGGCGCCGTGTGATATGGGAGTGACCGACATGCTCGTCCGCTACTGCAAGATGGTGATGGTGCTGGGCCTCAGCCTTTTCGCCTTTCTCGTCACGTTCAACAACCTCACCGACTACAATTCGAATTTCGAGTTCGTGAAGCACGTGCTCAGCATGGACACGACCTTCGAGGGCAACGCGGCGATGTGGCGGGCGATCACGGTGCCATGGATCTGGCACGCCGGCTACTGGGGGATCATCGCGGGCGAGGGGCTCACCTTCCTCCTGCTTCTTGTCGGCGCGCTGCGCATGTTCGCCGCGCGGGACGAGGACGCCGACGCCTTCCAGTCCGCCAAGACCTACGTGGTGCTCGGCGCCACGGTGGGCTTTCTCGTCTGGTTCGTGGGGTTCATGGCCGTGGGCGGCGAGTGGTTCCTGATGTGGCAGTCCGATACGTGGAACGGCCAGCAGGCCGGCTTCCGGTTCTACATGAGCATCCTCGCCGTGCTCATATTCGTGATGATGCGCGACGAGGACATCCTGTGACCGCAGCCCAGCGTTTGGGTCGAAACCGACGCCGCCGCCTGCCCGGGAGGGCGGGCGCGCGGACACGACAAACCCCCGGGCGCGAGGCCGCGGGGGTTTCCCATTCGTGTTCGACTGTCGCCAGTCAGGCGCTCAGAGCAGACCTTCGCGCTGGGCCTTCTTGCGGGCGAGCTTCCGGGCCCGGCGGATCGCCTCGGCCTTCTCGCGCGCCTTCTTCTCCGAGGGCTTCTCGAAGTGCTGGCGCAGCT
>CAZTGH010000373.1:0-5425 GCA_964612985.1 uncultured Pirellulales bacterium | reverse complement strand
CGCGCGGATATCCAGCACATTGGGCGAATGCATGGGAAACTTCCGCTCGACGCCCTCGTTGTTCACGATTCGGCGGACGGTGAAGGTCTCGTTGATCCCCCGCCCCTCCCGGGCGATGACCGTGCCGGTGAAAATCTGGGTGCGAACCTTGTCGCCCTCTTTGATCCGACAGTGCACGTCCACCGTATCACCGATCTCGAAGTGCGGAATCGTATTCTTGAGGCTCTTGCTCTCAACGTGATCGAGTATATCAGTCTTCACCGAACAGTCTCCTTGAGAAGATCGTCTTACCGGTCTGCATGAAAACTTGCAGTATACGGACGGGAGAAAGCCATAGCAAGCATTTTTTACGCTTCCAAAAGCACATTTGGCCCCTTTTCCGGCGGGACCGCCGGCTCCCGAGGCGCCGAGCCTATCAGAAACCGGCGCGACCGTTTGAAATCCGGGGGCAACTGTGATACCCTGGCGCCGTTGGACGACCGGATCCGCGGTCGGCAGGATGGGGCCGGTCGGCTCTGATTTTCGATGCAGACAGGAGATATCGAATGAGCGGTCTCTTTGGCGTCGTCTCGGAAGCGAACTGCTGGGAAACCCTCTTCTACGGCACGGACTACCATTCCCACCTGGGCACCGAATACGGCGGTGTGGCGGTTCTGGGCGACGAATTCACCCGGCGGATTCACGACCTGAGTCAGAGCCAGTTCAAGTCGAAGTTCTTCGACGACGCGCCTCAGATGGCCGGCAACAAGGGCATCGGGGTCATCAGCGCCGCCGACGAACAGCCGATCTACCTGAATTCGCGGTTTGGGCCCTTCTGTCTGGCAACGGCCGGTGTGGTCGAGAATGCGGACGAACTGGCCGCCCAGCTTCTGAAAAAGGGCATCTCCTTCGCAGAAGTCGGCCGCAAAGGCGTCAACGCCACGGAACTGATCGGCAAGCTCATCAACCAGGGCACCGACCTGGTTGACGGCATCGAGCGGATGTTCAGCTTGATCGAGGGCTCGTGCTCGCTGCTGCTGCTCAGTCGGGCAGGTATTTATGTCGCCCGGGACCGGTTCGGCTATACCCCCTTAACCGTGGGAAAGGGCTCGAACGCCTGGGCGGTCAGCAGCGAATCCAGTGCCTTCCCCAATCTGGGTTTTGAGACCGTCAAATATGTCGAGCCGGGAGAGATCCTGCTGATCAATGAAGACGGCATCGTCCAAAGGAAGCCTGGGCGGAAGCGACCCATTCAGGTATGCGCCTTCTTGTGGATCTATACCGGCTTTCCGGCCTCCAGCTACGACGGGATCAATGTGGAGATCGTACGCGAGCGGAGCGGTCGGCTTCTGGCCCGTCGGGACAGCGACATCGAAATCGACGTGATCAGCGGGGTCCCGGACTCGGGGGTTGCTCACGGTCTGGGTTATGCGATGGAATCGGGAAAGCCGTTCCGAAGGCCCCTGGTCAAGTACACACCGGGGTACGGACGCAGCTACACGCCGCCTTCTCAGAAGACGCGGGATCTGATCGCCAAGATGAAACTGGTTCCCGTCAGGGAGGTCATTGAGGGCAACAGCATCGTCGTTTGCGATGACTCCATCGTCCGCGGCACCCAACTGAAGAATTTCGCCATCCAGAAGCTCTGGGACTGCGGGGCCAGAGAGGTTCACGTGCGTGCGGCGTGTCCGCCTCTGATGTTCCCCTGCCGCTTCAACCTTTCGACCCGTTCGGTCGATGAGTTGGCGGCCCGCAAGGCGATTCGCAAGATCGAAGGGCATGATATCGTCGACGTCTCGCCTTATATCGATGCCACCTCGGCCAAGTATGAACGGATGGTCGAGACGATTCGCCACGATCTGGGGGTGACGACCTTGCGGTATCAGACGGTGGACGACATGGTTGAGGCCATCGGCAAGCCCAAGCATCAGCTCTGCTTATACTGCTGGACGGGGCAGCGTCCCGCCTCTGCCTGTCGGCGGTCGGCCATCGATATCGTCGAGACGAAGAAGCGATCGCGGAGGAGTCGCAATTCCGATAACGCGGTTCAACAAGAACTCTGGTGAGATTCAGTATGGCTGGCCCTGAATGTGGGTGTCGGAGCCGTTACATGGACAGCATGGCAAAAAGGCCAGCGAGCGAGCGCAGTCCGAGCGGAACATAATCCCCGAACCCATGGCAGCACTCAGGAGATCGCACATGGCAGAGATCGAGAGCACGAGACGCCAATTCCTGAAGACGGTCGGCCTGACGGCAGCCGTGATGAACCTGCCGTCCGCCTGCGCAGCCGACGCTCCCGATGCGATCGTCGTGGACACGACACCCCGATTCGAACTGTCGCCTTACCTGTACATGCAGTTCATGGAGCCGCTGGGCACGACCGACGGATCGGTGGCTGCCGCGTGGGACTTCGGCCAGGACCGATGGCGACCCGACCTGATCGACGTGACCCGCAGACTGGCCCCTTCCATGATGCGCTGGGGCGGATGCTTCAGCTCCTACTACCGGTGGAAAGAGGCGGTCGGGCCGCGCGAAAAGCGGATTCCCATGCTGAACATGTGCTGGGGCGGGATCGAAACGAACCAGGTCGGCACGATGGAATTCGTGGAGTTCTGCCGGCAGGTGGAAGCCGAGCCATTGATGTGCGTGAACTTCGAATCCGACGGTCGCACGTACTGGCAGAAGGACCCGAAGGGCTCCATCCGCTCAGCGGGCCCGGAGGAAGCAGCGGAATGGGTTCGTTACTGCAACGATCCCGACGACAAGCTCCGCCGATCGCACGGGATCAAAGAGCCCTGCACGATGCGGTGGTGGCAGCTTGGCAACGAGACATCGTACGACCGCAATGCCTACGACTGCGAAACGGCAGCCAGACGGACCATCGCCTTCGCCAAGGCCATGCGGCAGGCGGACCCCAACCTGACGCTGATCGGCTGGGGCGACAGCGGCTGGGCCAGGCAGATGCTCGATATCGCGGGCGAACACCTCCAGTACATCGCCTTCCACCACATGTTCAATCCCGATGGAGGCCAGGCGGACTCGCCCCTGCGCGATACCGAGTACCGCAAGGACCCGGCGCGGACCTGGGAACACCTGATGGATGCCTATAGGGCGCACGACGCCCGCATCCGCTGGATGCGCGAGCAGGTGGGCGACGATCCGACCCCGCTGGCGCTGACGGAGTGCCATTTCGCCCTGCCGGGGCGCAACCGGTGCGAGGTGCTCTCGAGTTGGGCAGCCGGCGTTTCGAACGCCCGGTTGCTGAACGTACACGAACGTCATGGCGACCGGCTCAAGATCGCTACGCTGGCCGACTTCTGCGGGACCCGCTGGCAGGTCAATGCGATTATGATCCCGGTGCCGGGTGGGCAGTCGTTCATGATGCCCGTGGCGCGGGTGATGAGCCTTTATCGCCACCACACGGGTGAGCGGGCCGTCGATGTCAGACGGACGCCCGACGGGCTCGATATCACCGCCAGCCGGACGGGGGACCGACTCTACCTGCACGCGATCAATACGAACCGCCAGCAATCCGTATCGAGCCGGATCACGATTGACGGGATGCGGATCGCTTCAGGAAAGGTGTTCGAACTGGCGGGCGATCCCGAACACGAGATCATCAAGGCCCAACCCAATGGCGTAACCCTCTCCGAGAAAACGCTTCCCCAGGATGGCTGCTGGCGCTTCCCGGCTGCCTCCGTCTCGGCGGTGGAGCTGGACATTCAGAGTGCGTGAGGGGAGACCTGGCAGATGGCAGAGACAGACAGGACGCGACGCGGTTTCCTGAAGATGGCAGGAGTCGGGCTGGCCCTGCCGACGACCCTGAAGACCCTGGCGGCCGACGAGCAGAGCGGAGAGTATCTTAACCAAGACTTTGTCATCGGCCGGGACGAACTGACGCTGAAGTTCCGTCATACCGGCGCCAAACGACGTCTGTCGTTCTCCCACTTCTCGGGGTCGCCCGAGGCATGGAAGAAGGTCTGCCGCGAGAAGGTGGTCGAGCTGATCGGCTTTGTCGAGCTGGGATCGTGCCAGGCCAGGCTGGTTCGATCGACCGAGCACCAGGGCGTTCATATCGAGGCCTGGGTGATGCAGGTCGACGAGCAGCTTTCCATCCCGGCATATCTGCTGAGCCGCGATCCGAAGGCGGAGTATTCGCGAGCGCTGCTGGCTATTCATGGGCATGGAGCGGTCGAATCGTGCATCGGGATGTATGACGACTATCATCACCAGTTCGCCCTGAGGATGGCCCAGGCGGGCCACCTGGTCCTGTGTCCGGCACTGCGAGGGTTCGGACCACTGGGCGACATGGCGTTCGCCGATCCGGATTACTGCCTGGACTACTGGCGCTCCGAGCGGGGCCGGCAGTTCACGCTGATTTCCGATGCGTTTCTGTACGGCCAGACCGTGATTGGACAGACCATCGGCGACCTGCTGCGATGGGAGAACTGGCTCGCCGACTACTGCGGCGTCGAGACCGTGGACGTGGCAGGTATCTCGTACGGAGGCGATGTGGCCATGACCTATCCCGTCTTCAGCAAGAGAGTCGGCAAGATCTACGCCAGCGGAACGATGGGATCGTTCGAAGGCATCTTTTCCCGCTGCTACAACGCCCCCGCCCACGGCATCCCCGGGGTCCTGAACTGGATGGATCGCAGCGATATCGCAGGGCTGAACGCCCCCCGCCCGGTCCGGCTCCATTACGGAGAGCTGGACAAGCCGGGACCGAACAACAACTCAGCCTCCTACAACGAGACCGTCCAGCCCGCGTTGGAGGAGTTGCGAGCGATCTATAAGGCCTTCGGCGCCGAGTCGCAGGTCAGCCTGCACGTGACGCCCAATTCGTGGCACGAGATGGACAACGACGACTTGGGGCGGTTCCTCGTGTCCTGACGAGCGGCATCAGGGCTCGTGTCGAGGTTCGACGCCCAGCAGGTGGCGTACGAAGAAGTCCATGCGCCGCCGGCTGGCATAGGGCGTTTCGCCTACGCCATGACCACCCCCGGGGACGATCAGAAAGTCGAAATCCTTGTCCGCCTTGATCAGTGCGTTGACCACCTGCATGGTGGAGGCGGGGTCGACGTTGCGATCCAGTTCGCCCACGGTCAACAGCAGTTTGCCCCCGAGTTTGTGGGCCTGGGTCACATTCGACTGTTCCTCGTAGTGCGGACCGATCGGCCAGCCCATCCACAGTTCGTTCCACCAGATTTTGTCCATGCGGTTGTCGTGGCAGCCGCAATCGGCGACACCGACTTTGTAGAAATCGGCATGGGCCAGCAGACCGCGCAGGGTGCTTTGGCCGCCGGCGGAGCCGCCATAGATGCCGACCCGCGTCAGGTCCATACAGGGGTACTTCGCCGCCGCAGCCTTCATCCACAGAATGCGGTCCGGAAACCCCGAATCGCCCAGATTCTTCCAGCAGATATCGTGGAAGGCCTTCGAGCGG
>CAZTGH010000372.1:0-5443 GCA_964612985.1 uncultured Pirellulales bacterium | reverse complement strand
CACGCTCGCGATCGCGGTCTCCGGTTCGATCACCTCCAGCCAGTCGAGCGCGGTGGGTATCACCGGCGCAGGTGCCGGCAACGGGAACCTGATCGCGAACTCCATCCGGGCGACGGTCGAGCGCAGCACACTGGATGCGGGCGCTGGCGTCACGCTGACGGCCATCGACAATGCCTCGATCACGGCCGACGCGGGATCGGGGTCGCTCAGCGTGACGGTGAGCCAGGGCACGAACGTGGGCGTCGGCCTCGGCTTCGTCATCTCGATCAACGAGATCGACAACGAGGCGCTCGCCATCATCGACGACACGACCGTGAACGCGGGCGGCGACGTGATCCTCGACGCCGACAGTTCCGGCGACATCGACGCGCTTGCCGTCGGCGTCGCGCTGTCGGTCGAGACCAATTCGGGCAGCGGCGCCACGATCAGCGTGGACGGCACGGTCGCGCTGACCTTCAACGACATCTCCAACGAGACACGGGCGGCGATCGAGGACAGCGATCCGGGAACGGTCGATACCGTCTCGGCGGGCGGCGCGGTCCAGCTGAGCGCGAACGAGACCGGCACGATCACCGCGGACGCCGCCTCGGCCACGGTGAGCATCTCCGTCGGCTCGGGCTCGGGGGCGACGATCTCGGGCACGATCTCCGCCTCGGTGGCCGAGAACACCATCGACAACCTCGCGGAGGCGGTGATCGACGGCGTCGACACCTCGGCCTCGGGCAACGTGTCTCTCGGGGCGACCTCGGCGAAATCGATCGACGCGCTGGTCGTGGCGGCCTCCGTCGGCTTCTCGGGCGGTTCGGGCGGCACCTCGGTCGGACTGACCGGCGCCGGCGCCTCGGCGAAGAACATCACCTCCAACGCCGCGCTTGCGGTGATCCGCGATGCCAGCGTCACGAGCGGCGGCGCGGTGAGCCTGACCGCCGAGGACGCGAGCGGCGTCAAGGCCGATGTCGTGGCCGCGACGCTCTCGGTGAGCTTCTCGAGCGGCGGCAGTTCCGGCGGCCTCGCGGTGGGCGTGACGATCGCCGAGAACGCGATCACCAACACCACGCGGGCGGTGGTCGAGGATGGCGCGGTCGTCGCGGCCAATGGCGGCGACTTCACCGCCGATGCCTTGGCGACCGGCAGCATCGAAGCGCTCGGCGTCTCCGCCGCGGTCTCGGCGGCCGTCGGCAGCGGACAGGCCAGTCTTTCCGGCGCGGGCACGGGCGTCGAGGTCACGAACAGCATCGCCAACACGGTCGAGGCCGGGGTGCTCGGCGGATCCTCGGTGGACACGGTCGGCGCCGCGTCGATCGGCGCGACCGACAGCGCCACGATCGATGCAAACGCCGTCGCCGCGGCAGGGAGCATCGGTGCGAGCGGTTCGACGGTTTCCGTCTCGCTCGCCGTGGCCGTGGCTCTGGCGGACAACACGATCGACAACACGGTCCGGGCTGCGGTGGACGACTCCGCGCTCACGGCGCTCGGCGCCGTCTCGATCAGCGCGGACGGCAGCAAGTCCATCGACGCGACCGTCGTGAGCGCCACGATCTCGATGTCGCTGGGGACGGGCACGCTGTCGCTGTCCGGCGCGGTGGGCGTGGCAAGCGCCACGAACACGATCGGCGGTTCCGTGCGGGCCGAGATCGTGGACGCCGATGCGGCCGACGGCCAGTCCGTCACGGCCGGCGGGCCCTTGACGCTCTTCGCGGACAACACGAGCCAGATCCGTGCCGAACTGGTCTCGGCGGCGGTTTCGGTCTCGGTCAGCACCGGGACGGTCGCGATCTCCTTCGCGGCGGCGGTCTCGCTCGCGAAGAACACTCTCACGCAGGAAACCGTCGCCGGGATCGACAACTCGGCCGTCACCGTCAGCGGCGGCGGTGTGGATGCCCAGGCGCTGTCGAACTCGACCATCGACGCGATCACGGTGGCCGCGGCCATCAGCATCGGCGGCTCCACCGGCTCGGTCGGCTTCTCGGGCTCCGCGGCCGTCGCCGTCGCCGAGAACGAGATCGGCGGCTCGACCGAGGCCCTGATCGCGAACGGCAGCGACGTGAACGCCAGCGGAACGGTCGCCCTGTTCGTCGACGACAGCGCGACCATCAACTCCGATGTCGTGGCCGCCTCGATCTCGGTGGGCGCGTCCACGAACGTGGCGGGGTCGCTCTCGGTGGCGGTGACGCTCTCGCAGAACACGCTCACCGGCGATGCGCGCGCGGCCATCGAGGACTCGGTCGTCGTCAGCCAGGCCGGCGATATCGGCGTTGCAGCGAACTCGATGAAATCGATCGGCGCGGTCGGTGTCGCGGCTGCCTTCAGTCTCTCGGGCAGCGGCAAGGTCGCCCTCTCGGGGGCCGGCTCGGGCGTCGATGCGCGCAACATCCTGTCCAACAGCGTCGCCGCGGAGATCGTGGATTCGACGGCGTCGGCCGGCGGCGCGGTGTCGGTCACGGCCGACGACCAGTCGTCCATCATGGCGACCAACGTCGCGGCGGCGGCCTCCGTCGCGATCTCCGGCAAGGCGTCTCTGAGCGGGGTCGTGGTGATCACGCTGGCCGAGAACATCCTGTCCGGCACGCACCGGGCGGCGATCAGCGGGTCGGACGTCGACGCGCTGGGCGGCGGCGTCACGGTCCGCGCGACGGCGGACAACACCATCGACGCCACTTCTGTCGCCGTCGGCATGTCGGTCGGCGGCTCGGGCGGCTTCGGCGGCTCGGTCGCGGTGTCGGGCACGATCGCGACCAACACGCTGACCAACACCGTCGAGGCCGTGATCGACGCTGCGAGCGACGTGGACGCCACAGGCTTGGTCGCGGTGCGTGCCGAGGACCGTTCCGGCATCCTGGCCGACACGGCGGCGGCCAGCCTGTCGGTCGCCATCGGCGGGTCGGCGGCCGTCTCCCTGTCGGTCGCTGTCCCGATCGCCGAGAACACGGTCGACAGCACGGTTCTGGCCCGCATCGACGGTTCGGATGCCGACGGGAGCAGCGTGTCCGTCACGGCGCTCCGCGACGCCTCGATCGACGCGCTGGGCGCCGCGGTCGCCTTCTCCGGAGGCGGCAGCGGCAACATCTCGATCTCCGGGGCGGGCGCCGGCGCCGTGGCCCGAAACGTGATCGGCGGCGGCGCCGAGGCGGCCATCCTCGGCAGCAACGTGGGCGCGAGCATCGGCGGCGTGACGGTAGAGGCCGACGACACGTCGAGCATCGACTCGACGCTCGTGGCCGCGGCCGTTTCGCTCAGCGTTTCCGGCACCGCCGCGATCAGCCTCGCGATCTCGGTCACGATGGCGGAGAACGTCATCACCAGCCGCACGCTGGCGACGATCGAGAACTCGGACGTCGACGCGGCAGGACAGGTGCGCGTGGACGCGCGCAACATGAACGACATCGACTCGGTCAGCATCGCGGCGGCGGTGTCGCTTTCGGGATCGGGCAAGCTCGCGATCTCCGGCGCCGGCGCCGGCGCCGAGTCGCGGAACGTCATGGACAACAGCGTCGAGGCTTCGATCACGGGCGGCTCGGACATCGACGCGGGCTCGGTCGATCTGAACGCCACCGACGCCTCCATGATCCGGGCCGAGAACACGGCCGCGGCGCTCGGCGTCGCGGCCTCCGGCGGTGTCGCGGCGTCGGTCGCGGTGGCCGTCAGCCTGGTCGAGGTCGAATACAACACGTCCACGCGGGCGCTGATCGACGCTTCGGACGTCACCGCGACCTCGGGCGACGTGACGGTCGATGCCTCCGCGAACGGGCGGATCGACATTCGCGGCAACGGGATCGGCGTCGCCGTCAGCGGCTCGGTGGGCGCCGCCATTTCCGGCGGCGGGGTTGGCGTGGTCGCGCGGGTGACCTCGAGCAGCCTCGTCGAGGCCGCGATCGCGAACGGCTCCGACGTGCGCGCGACGTCCGGCCTCGTGCGGGTGGCCGCGGTCGACGACGTGGACCTCGACGTGGACGCGCTGGGCGTCACGCTGTCGGTCGCCGGATCGGGCGGGCTCGCCATTGCCGCTGCGGTCACCGTCATCGAGGCCGTGACCGACATGGTCGGGGTGGTTCGCGCGCAGATCGCCGACAGCAACGTGCTGGCCGGCGGCGACGTGATCGTCGACGCCGACGCCACGGCGACCTCCGACCTCGATGCGACGGGCATCTCGATCTCGCTTGCGGCATCCGGCGGCGTCTCGGGCAGCCTGTCGGGCGCCGCGGGCATCGTGCGCAACACGCTCGGCCAGACCGTCGAGGCGCTGATCGTCGACGCCGACCTGGCCGAAGGGCAGTCGGTGGTCTCCGGCGGCAAGGTGGACGTCACGGCCACGGATTCCGTGACGCTGAATTCGGTCGCCCGGGCCGTGTCGATCTCGCTCGCGGCCGGCAACCCGTTCTCGCCAACGGTCACCATGTCCATCTCGGCGGCGGTCGTCACGACCACGCTCGCCGGGGCGACCAAGGCGCGGATCGGCAATTCGCGCGTGGACGCCAATGGCGGCGACGTGACGGTCGACGCGACATCGGAAAGCCACCTCGACACCCGGCCCGACGCGGTCGCGGTCTCGGCCGCGGTGGCGCTCACCTCGCTTTCGGTGGCGGGCGCAGGGGCCTCCGGCGTGAACCTCGTGACGCGGGACGTCTCGGCGCGGGTGGATGACGGATCGAACGTCACCGCCTCGGGCGGCGTCACCGTGGAGGCGCATGACAGCCTGACAGCGACCTCCGAAGTCCTGGCGCTCTCTCTGTCGGCCGGTGTCGTCGCCGCATCCTTCGGCGTGGCGATTTCGAACAACGTGATCGCGACGCAGGTCGAGGCCGTCGTCGAGGACAGCCAGGTCACCGCCGAGGGCGGGGGCATCCTGATCGACGCCGATGCGATCCACAACGACGGCGACGTCGAGACCATCGCCAACATCGCGTCCATCGCCGCGGGGCTTGGCGTCGCGGGCGCCGGCGGCGAGGCGCTCAGCGTCCTGGAAACCGATGTGACCGCGCGGGCGACCGATGCGCTGCTGACGGCCTCGGGGGCCGTGGACGTGGATGCCGACAGCGTGGACTACGCCACGGCGGACATCTTCGGCCTCGGCGCCTCGCCGGGCCTCGCGGTCTCCGCGCTGGTGGCCACGGGCCGCGTCGAGGGCTCGACGCGTGCCCTGATCGACGGCAACACGACCGTCACCGCCTCGGGGCAGCTCGACATCACCGCCGACAGCGACGCGCACGCGCTGCCGGACGGCGACGCGATCGCGGTCGGTGGTATCGCGGGGGCGATCACCATCATGGACGCGGAGGTGAACCGCGCCACGGAGGCCTTCGTCGGCGGTCAGGCCGAGACGCCGCTGACGGTGGACACACGCCTCGACCGCCTCTTCCTGCCGCCGCAGGACACCCCGTTCCAGACGGGCGAAATCGTCACCTACAGCTCGGGCGGCGGGCAGGCGATCGGGGGCCTCGCGAAC
>CAZTGH010000371.1:0-5466 GCA_964612985.1 uncultured Pirellulales bacterium | reverse complement strand
TGGGGAGCCTCGGGAAGTCCTCGGCAAGGGCGTGGTCCCGGCGCTCGGCCGGCGTCTGGTCGACGATCACGACCTGGGCTGGCGGGTGGGTCTGCACCTCGAGCTGAGCCAGCAGCGTCCGCAGCGACGGATACCGGTCGATGGTCGGCAGCAGCACCGACACCCGGAGATCGCCGCCCGCCGCGATCTGCTCCTGGGTATTCCGCCGCCCCCTGACGTACGGCGCCGGCGGGGCCGGCACGGCGAACCTCGACACCGAGCGAGCCGCCGCGAGCAGGGCCGGCCGCCGCGCGTGACCCGCGAGGAGCGCGCGGAGGATCGCCCACCACATCCAGCGCCGGCCGAAGCAGCGCAGCACGAACAGGAGCTCGTCCTCGAGCGGCAGCGACGGCGGCCCCACCCGGTCCCCCGGCGGGTCCACGACCAGCCGGGGCCGGTGAAGCACCCACGCCCCCCGACGGATCAGGCGGTGCCCCCACTCGAGCGCCGCACCCTCGAGGGATCGGAACCCTGCCGCCGGCGGACCGAGGGCCGCCACCGCCGACCGTCGCACGAGGGATGCCCCGAGCGACAGCCGCCACGACATCCCGTCGGTGTCGGGCGCGAGGTCGCGGTTGAAGGGCCAGGTGGGGCGGACCGTGTCGATCAGCTCCGGCAGCCCGGCCATCCCGAGCCGCAGGCCGGCGTGGGCGACGTCGAGGTTCTCGCTTGTCAGGCGCCCGATCTCGGCGGCCGGGGGCGGCCCGAGCCGTGGATCCCAGAGCATGAGCCACCCCGCGCCACCTCGGGACGCGAGACCTCCGACCAGCTCGGAGATCCGTGGAGGCTCCGCCGGGCATTGGTGGACGGGGCCGTGGGGCCAGGCCCCGCCGGCGCCGCCGCCGACGAGCACGAGATCGACCGCCTCGCTCACGACCCGAGGACCTGCCGGTACAGCTCGTCGAAGCGGCGCACCTGGTTGCGGACCTGGAACTCGGGCCGCATCGCCCGTTCGCGTCCAGCGGAACCCATCCGCCGCCGCAGCTCGGGGTCGGCCGCGAGCCGGTGGAGGGCCTGCGCCATGGCCTCCGGGTCACGACGCGGCACGACGAACCCCGTGACACCGTCGACCACGTTCTCCGGCAGGCCGTCCGCGTCGGTGGTGACCACCGGAAGCTCCATGGCCTGGGCCTCGAGGACGGCGTTGCAGAATCCCTCGGACACCGCACCGTGAAGGAAGACGTCGGCGCTGGCGAGCAACTTTCTCACCTCGACCCGCGGCAGCGGGCCGGTCAACGTCGTCCTGCCTTCCAATCCGAGCTGGTGGACGGCGAGTCGCACCGCCCCGCTGTAGGTACCGTCCCCGACGATCGAAAGCTCGGCGTCGATCCCGCGATCGACCAGCCTCCGCAGCGCCGCCAGCATCCACTCGTGGCCCTTCTTCCACTCCAGCCGCCCGACGCTCACCAGCCGCAGCCTCCCTCCGCCTGCGCCCGGCGTTCGCTCGCTCCCGCCCACTGCCTGCTGCTGGCTCCAGAACGAGGTGTCGATCGCCGGCGGGATGAGAGCATGCGGGGTGTCTGGAGGACACCCGCGCCGGATCGCCCGCCTCCACAGGTCGTCTCCGAGGAGGTGCAGGGCGTCGGCGCCACGGAACACCTCGCCGAAGTAGTCCGGCTCGTCGAGACCGGCCATGTTCAGATCGTAGCCGCGAAAGCTGACCACCGTCCTCGCGCCAAGCACCTCGGGCAGGTACATGCGGCCGACGGCGAGGGCTCCGAACTCGAAGTGGACGAGGTTGGGCCGCGACTCGATGACTCGTGCATCCAGGAAAAGCGTCTTCACGGAGGCCGCGCCCAACCTCCGCGGGGTGCGGACGAGGTACCGCGCGAGGTGCCTCGGGGCGGCCGCGGCGGCCTTCGCCAGCGCGGCCGGGTATCGCCAGGACACCGCCCGGCGGGGTCGCGCCGACCAGGCCACGTGGACGCGCCGCCGGACATCGGGCCGGTCGCGGAGTTCTGGATACTGCCCCCAGGCCTCGTCCTCCGACCAGTGGCAGACGACGCGGACGTCCCAGCCGAGGTCCAGCAACCCGAGAAACTTGGAGACGATGAACGTCTCCGAGAGCTGTGGAAACCGGGTGACTACGAGGACGATCCTCATCGCGGCGACCCTGACTCTGGACGGTCCGAAACCGATTCCAGCAGGCGCGTCCACGCGGAGATTTGATCGTCCAACGCGAACTCGCGGACGATCCGATCACGCGCGGCGAATCCCATCCGCGTCCGCAGCTCCTCGGACGCAGCCAGCCTTTCGAGGGCGTCCGCGATCGCCCCGGGATCACGCATCGGGACCACGAAACCCTCCGCGCCGTCCTCGACCGCTTCGGCCATACCGCCGCACGCGGTGGTGACCACCGGGAGCCCGCAGGACATGGCCTCGAGGGCCGCGTTGGAGATCCCCTCCTCCAGGCTCGAGAGAAGGTAGATGTCCGACCGGCGGAGGTGCTCCCGGATCTCGCCAACCGGCCTCCGCCCGAGCAGCCGCACCTGGTCCCCGAGCGCGAGATCCTCGATCGTATACCGGACGCGCTGCTCGTCGGGACCGTCACCGGCGATCGCGACCTCGGCCGGGATCCCCCGATCAAGGAGCCGCCGGAGCGCCACGAGCGCGTACTCGTAACCTTTTCTCCAGATCAAGGCGCCGGTCATGGCGATCCGGAGGCGGCCGACCGTCGTCGGCCGCGGGGCGCCCGCAGCGGGCGTGAAGTACCCCGGGTCGACCGCCGGGCGAATGATCACCATCTTCTCGCGCTCCGCCCCGAACCGTCCGGCCTCTTCGGCGATCGCTTCGGAGACGCAGTGGATCGCGGCCGCGGCGCCGAACGCCGTACGGAGGCCGTCGGCCACACTCCTCCTCTCCGTGTTGTGCGGCGCCACGGTCACCTGCGAGCCCCTGCAGCTCACGACCACCGGCACCGCGATGTCGGAGACGACGGGCATGTGCGCGAGGTGCGTCGTCCACGGAAAGTACACCACGTCCCAGCGATCGGCGAAGAACGGCGCCTCGCGGATCGCCCGCCGCCAGGACACGCCGGCCCTGGCCCGGCTGCGGAGCACCGCCGGAAGGCGCGGCAGCCAAGAGGACAGCTGGGTGAGGCGGCCCAGCTTCGGGACCGACGAGGACAGGAGCGGAAGCCATCGGACATCCGGAATCCTGGGATCCCTCGGTCCGGCGACCGTGACCTCGACGCCGCGGCCCGCCAGCCCCGTCAGCATCCGGACGAGGAACGTCTCGGCCGGGCGGCCGACGCCCACCGCGAGCAGCCGGAGAGACCGCTCAGCCATACTGCTCCAACCACGACGAAACGGTCACCACCATGCAGACCGCATAGCCCGTCCGCGGATCGTGGATGTCGTCGCGGAACCGCCCGAGCAGCTCGCCCACGCGACTTGGCGCAACGAGATCGTGCAGACGCCGGCCCGGCGCCAGGAGCAGGTCCTCGAGCCCCATACGCCCATCCTGCCCCGAGAGCTGCACCTCCCAGTTGCGCTGGATCACCGTCCGACCGGTCAGACGCCGTGCCAACCACCGGGCGCCGCGGCGGGCGAACCGCACCGGCGCCGGTCTCGGGTGGGCGAACAGGTCGGCGTCGCCGTCCTGCCAGCGCACCCGCGCGAGGTCCGGCGCGAACCGCTTCAGGTACTCGATCTGCAGTCGCCGACCGCGGAGCCACTCCTCGGGGACCGTCGCCATGAAATCGGCCAGCCGGGTGTCATAGAACGGCAGCAGCGGCCACGCGCCGGCCTGGTGCATCCGCACGCTCGCCAGCGTCCAGCGGAACGACCACGCCTCGGTCTTGAACGCCTTCAGCCGGAACGCGGGGTCGGTGAGGTCCTCGAGCCCAGCCAAGTGGGTCTCGACGAACGACCGGTTCGACGCCTTCAGCCGCTCGCGACCTTCGAGCCCGGGCACCCGGAGGTTGTCGAGCAGCCAGTCGGCGCCCCGCTTGCGGATGGTCGCCAAGGCGAGCTCGACCGGGTCGGGGTGCGCCGCGAGCTTCGCCCCCGACGGGCTGTCGAGCCACACGTCGCCCCAGTGGGCGGCCACCACGCGGTCGGCACCGCCGGCCAGGCTCCGCCGGATCCATGCCTGGCGCGCCTGGGTGACATCCTGGAAGCCCTCGAGGACCGACGTCACCAGGGGCAGCTCGTCGAGAAGGTAGCGCCCGACCGTGGTTGCCGTGAACGGCAGCCCGCGGGCGGCTGCGACCCGGCCCGCGATCGCGGTCTCGACCGACCGGTCGTCGTAGCCGTAGGAGTAGGCCCACAGCCTCCCGGTGGCGACGTCGGCGGGGGTGATCGCGGCGACGGTGCTGCGGGAGTCGAGGCCGCCGGAGATCGGCACCGCGACCCGATCGCCCCGGCCGAGGTGGTCCTCCATGACCTCGCCGAACACCTCCGCGAAGGCGGCGACCGTGTCGCCGAATCCGCGATCGGAACGGGGCTCGTGGCGCCAGGTCCAGGTTCGGGAGGCGGCCGCGACCGGGGAGCCGGGAGCGAGACGCACCCGGGTCGCGGGCGGGACGATGCGGACGGCCTCGAAGTGGGTCCGGTCGGCCGGAAAGAACCCGAACTCGAAGAACGCGGGAAGCGCCTCCCAGTCGAGGGAGGTGTGACCAGCGGCCGCGGCGACGCCTGGGCAGAAGGTGCCGGTGAACCAACCGCCGCGACCGTCCGCGGCGGAGTAGAGGTGGACGGATCCGAAGCGGTTGGTGACCATCTCGACCGTGCCGTCGTCCGACAGCAGGAGGAGACCGAAGTGCCCGTCGAGAGCGCCCGGATCGAGACGGCCCTCGGCGACGCGGCGCAGGTCATCGACAGGGTCCGAGGTGCCGTACAGCTCACCGAGGAGGATGACGCGGCGATCGGGCAGATCGAGGACCCTGCATGGGAAGCCCCGCCAGTCGTCGGTGGGAGCCTGGATCCACGCCTGCGCAGTGGCGGGCCCGCCGACCGGTTGCTCGAGCCTGGCCCAATCACCCGCGGTCCGCCCGACCGGCGGCACGGGTGTCCCGCCGGTCGCCACCAGGACATCGCCGAGCAGCGCTGGCGCGACCTCGGAGGGCGTGGCTGGGTGGCTCTGCGGGTGCTCTGTCATCACGTCGTCCGCCGCTGGCGGCACCCTACCCGAACCAGGCCCGGCGTTCCAGCCAGTCTGCACACTATCGGGCGCTGGCGAGGACCGAGTGACAACGGGAGTGGCGGCAGCGACCGGAAGCTGTTCCGCCGCTGAGCAGATCGGAAGCCGCATATGCAATCGACTGAGGAGCGCCGCGCGGGTATGACGGCGTCCCCGGCAGGGGGCCGGGAGGTGCCCGAAGACCGGGCCACTGAAGGCGTGGAGGTCCTTCGACTCCCGTCACGACTCCGGCGTGCCGCTCGCTCAGGATGACGACCCAATGAAACGTCCTCCCTCCCCATCTCC
>CAZTGH010000370.1:0-5498 GCA_964612985.1 uncultured Pirellulales bacterium | reverse complement strand
TTTTGCGCGGCGCGGTGCAGTGGGCCAGTGTGATGATGCCGTCGTGCGGGTAGGTCGGGTCGTTAAGGAAAACGGGCAACCCTGAGATGTTTCCGAGCAGGACGCCCGAGGGGATCACGACGAAGTCGGATTCGCAGAAGGCCAGGTAGCGCGAGTCGTTGAGCAGGCTCAGCGTCAGGCAGGCGGTCGTGTTGGACAGGGGCATGATCGTACCCATGCAACTGTTGATCGTCAGGGCCTGGCAGTCGGCCTTCTTCATGATGCCTCGGAAGACCTGCTCGAGCAGAAAGGCGTTCTCGACGTATTCGCGTTTGGTCTCGAGTTTGACGGCTCGGGCTTTGAGGTAATCCTTGGCACGGGTTTTGGCGCGTTCGACGGCGGCGCTGTCGGCGTTGGCTTCCTTGATGAGTTTGCCCAGGTCGTCGTAATCGACGGTCTGGATGTCGAACTTCCAGACCTTGCGGACGAGGTTGGGCACGACGTCGGCAGGTTGGGCCCAGGCGCCGGGACCGCCGATGGCGATGATGCGGGTGCCCAGGGTGTTTTTCAGGCCGCACAGCGCCCGCAGACGCCAGAGGATCTCGTCCTGGCTGTCAATCACGACGTCGCCGTCGTCGACGTTCTTGACCGCGAGCGTATCGGTGTGCTGGCGGAGATAGCGCGGGCTGATGATTTCGTACCAGAGGTAGACCGGCCCGGATTTGTGGCGACAGAAGATAATCATGTTCTTGCCGCGTTTGTTCAGTTCGTCGAAGATGCCCATCCAGCCGCCGGCGGCGTAGATGAGGTATGTGTCCGCCTTGTCCAGATCGGAGAGCTTGGCCAGTTCGTTTCCGTTTCGCACACCCGAGGGGGCGAGGAACTCGACCGGGAAGTCGGCCTTCTTGCCCATCGCGACCAGTTCGGCCTGGATCGCCCGCATCTCTTTCTCCGCCTGCTCCTGGGTCTCGATGCCACCCCAACTGCGCCAGCTCGTCTGGGGGCGCCGTTGCGGTGTCTCGTACATGAGAATCGGTTTGACCACGAGCGGCTTGCGGACGGGACCGGCAGGGCCCTCGGCCTCGGCCATCGCCACCGACGACCAGGTCAGGCCCGTCAGCGCGGCGCCGAAAACCGTGGCGCCGCCCACGCCCTGGATAAACGTCCGACGGCTGATGCCGTCGTGATCGTGGCCGTGCCCGCCGCACGGACAACAGGTCATTCGCGGTGCATGCCTTCCTGCATCTTCGTTTGCCATCGGTGGTCCCCTTTCCTATCGCTTCGCAAGTGGATAGACGTACGATCCTGCATACCCGCCGGCTCGACCGGCGGTAGACGGTGAAAAGAATGTGCGATCAATCTGCCGTTCGGCACCATGACGGCAATATACCGTACCTTTTGGCAAACAACAAGGCCCCAAATGGTCGTCCTGCATCGATTCTCAAGCCGATATCGTGCAGTGAACGTCCTCGTTGTCCTGGCCCGATGCCATGCATCCCCGTGCGACGAGGGAATAGGCGGATCGTGAGGGCGAGGCATGCCCCGCCCCTACGGGCCTGCCGGCGGTCTTCCAGAGGTGTTGCAGGTTGTCGTGCGCTTGACGAGGCAGCGGGCGGGGCATAGAATGCGGGGTCTGATTGGGTCTCGGACGCGCAGGAACGGGTCCGGGACGAGCGACCGCCGCAAACCTGAGGGGACCAGCAGAAGGACGAAAAGAACCATGATCCATATCAACGAGAACTTTTTGAAACTCCGCGCGGGATATCTGTTTCCGGAGATCGGGCGGCGGGTTCGCGCATTCAAGCAGGAGAACCCGAAGGCGAAGGTCATCAGCATGGGCATCGGCGACGTGACACAGCCGCTGGCGCCGGCGGTGACTGAGGCGATGCACCGGGCGGTCGATGAGATGGGTAAGCCCGAGACGTTCCGAGGCTATGATGACGGAGGCGTGGGGTATGAGTTTCTGCGCCAGGCCATCGTCGAAAACGACTACCGGGCGCGCGGGGCGGAGATCGATCTCGACGAGGTCTTCGTCAGCGACGGGGCCAAGCCCGATACCGGCAACATGCAGGAGATCTTCGGCACCGACAACGTGGTGGCGGTAGCGGACCCGGTGTATCCGGTCTACGTCGATACGAACGTGATGGCGGGTCGGACGGGGCAGGCCAATGAGACGGGACAGTACGAGGGCGTGGTCTACATGCCCGCCACGGCGGAGAACGACTTCGTGCCGGAGCCGCCGAGTGAGTCGGTGGATATGATCTACCTGTGTTTTCCGAACAACCCGACGGGCTCGGTGGCGACGAAGGCGCAACTGGCGAAGTGGGTGGCGTACGCTCGCGAGCGGAAGGCGGTAATTCTGTACGATGCGGCGTATGAGGCGTTTATCTCCGATCCGGAGATTCCGCACTCGATCTACGAGGTGGAAGGGGCGAAAGAGGTCGCGATCGAGTTTCGCAGCTTCTCGAAGACGGCGGGCTTCACGGGCGTGCGGTGCGCGTTCAGTGTGGTGCCCAAAGTCCTGAAAGCCTATAAGAAAGATGGGCAAGCGGTGGACGTCAACGCGATCTGGAAGCGCCGGCACTGTACGAAGTTCAACGGCGTCTCCTATATCAGCCAAATGGGGGCGGCGGCGGTCTACAGTCCGGCGGGCAAGAAGCAGATCGCGGAGACAATCGGGCTGTACATGGCCAACGCTACGCTGATTCGCGAGACGCTGACGAAACTGGGCTATCAGGTCCATGGCGGCGTCAACGCTCCGTACATCTGGCTCAAGACGCCGGAAGGGGTTGGTTCGTGGGACTTCTTCGACCGGCTGCTGAACGAGGCGCACGTGGTGGGTACGCCCGGCGTCGGTTTCGGTCCGGCGGGCGAGGGGTATTTCCGGCTGACCGCGTTCGGCACCCCTCGCCACGTCAACGAGGCGCTGGACCGTCTGGCTGCGTTGTAGCGGAACTGCGTGGCGTCCTTGTTGCCGATGGAGGATTGAAATGGATCGGGCCAGGAAATGTGGCGTCGTTTTCTTCGCGGTTGTGGTTTGCGTGTCGATCTCGGCCTTGGCGGCTGAAGCGGAAATCGCTGCTGAGTCGGAGTCCGAGTGGACGGCGGATCTGCCGAGCCAATGGCTCGACGACTGGTGGGAATTGCCGGTGGAATTTCGTCCGCTTCAGATCATGCACGGCGTGCCCGCGTCACAGGCGACGCTCGAAGCGATGATGAACCTGCGCGCGCTCGGACTGGGCGGGATCGTCTGCAACGTCGCGTTCGGGGAGTACCTGCGATCGGAGGAGAACTGGCAGGCGCTGATCCGCGCGGTCGAATCGTGCAGCCAGGCGGGTCTTCGGGTCTGGATCTACGACGAAGAGGGGTATCCGAGCGGAGCGGCCGGCGGGCTGGTGCTGGAGGGCCATCCCGAACTGGAATCGCTGGCGCTGGCGTACGATCCATGTCAGGCGGACCCCTTCATTGTACGTCCGTCGTACGAATATACGCATGCTTCCAACAACTACGACGCGGCACAGCGTTATCCGAATCTGATCGACGCGGATGCGGTGGAGCGTTTCATCGAGACGACGCACGAGGCCTACTACGAGCGTCTGCGTCCCTTCTTCGGCAATACGATCGAGGCGCTGTTCACGGACGAGCCCTCGCTGATGGCGGTAAACATCGGTCCGCTGCCCGACGACGTGCGCGCCAAGGTCCGCGTGATCGACCCGCTCGATGAAAGCGTGGAGCCTTTGGCCTCGGTGCCATGGGTGGCGGAATTGCCCGAGTTGTATCGGCGGTGCTATGGACAGGATCTGATGGCGGCGCGTCGGAGCCTGTTCGAGGGCGACCGCGAGCAGGATCAGCGCGTTCGGCAGCAGTACTGGGCGCTGGTGGCGGATCTGCTGGCGGGGCGCTACTACGGGCGGATTCAGCAGTGGGCCCAGGCCCATCGCGTGGCCTCCTCGGGGCACATCCTGTGGGAGGAGACGCTCGAACATCACCCGGCGCTGGAGGGAAACTCGCTCAAGGTGCTGGGGCGCATGGACATCCCGGGGCTGGATATGCTGACATCGAACCCCGAGGCGGCGATCTACAGCGGGTGGATGACCGCGAGCCTGCCCGCTTCGGCGGCGCTGCTGAACGGGGGACGGCGGGTGATGACGGAGGTGAGCGATTTTTCGGAGACGATGGCCGAGAAGGGGCCCGCTTCGGCGGCGCAGATGTGTGCGACCGCAGCCTGGCAGGCGGCGTTCGGCGTCACGGAGTTTACGCTCTACTACAACCGCCAGCAGCGGAGTCCCGAGGAGTACCGGGCGTATGGCGATTTCGTCGGGCGGGTCAACGCGCTGCTGCGGGACGCCCGGCCGGCGCCGCGCGTGCTGCTGTACTATCCGATTGCGGATCTATGGGCCGAGTATAAGCCGGTCGCGGAGAAGCTGACGAAGGCGACGCAGTCGGAGCGGATGCGGCGGATCATCGATTCGTTCGGGGACCTGGGCCAGCGGATGACGCGGGGACAGATCTCGTTCGCTCTGGGCGATCATGAGATTCTCGCTTCGGCGCGTGTCAAGGGCAGGCAACTCTGTGTGGGCGACGTGTGTTTTGACGCGGTGGTCCTTCCGGTGGACATCGAACTGCCGGCGCCCGCCAAGGTCAATCTCGGGCGATTCGAAGCGGCGTCGGGACGCGTGCTGCGCGAGAAGGCGGGCGAAAGGCTGAGTCTCGATTCGCTGGTAGCGCTCTACGACAGCGGCCTGACGCGCGATCCACAGGACCGGATCGTTGTGGGGCGCTTCACGCGAGACGGTCGGGACCTGGTGGTGGTGGTGAATGTGGGTACGACGGTACGTGAGTTCGCGCTGTCGGCGCCGCAGGCGGGGAAATGGATTGTCACGGACCCGGCCACCGGTACAATGGGACCTGCTTCGAGCGATCGGCCCGATTCGATCCCGGTGTCGCTGTTGCCTCATGCGACACGGATTCTGATCGGTCCGGCCGAAGAGTGAGGCCGGGACGCCGGCCCGAAGGACACCACGGAAGGGGCTTCCTGGGGAAGGAACGGAACGCATGACCGAGCCGACAGCGGCGTACGTAGGACTGGGCAGCAACCGGGGGGACCGGCAACGCAGCATCAAGGACGCTCTCGACGCGCTGAATCGTCATCCGGAGATCGAGGTGGCCCGGGTCAGTGACATCACGGAGACGGTGCCGCTCGGGCAGGCGTCGGAGCCGTACTATCTCAACGGCGTTGCCGAGGTCCGGACCACGCTGACTCCCGAGGGACTGCTGAACGTCCTGCTGGCGACCGAGGACATGTTGGGTCGGGTCCGCCGTAACCGATGGGGACCCCGCACGATCGATCTGGACCTGCTGCTCTTTGGCGAGCAGATTGTGCGTCTTGGGAACCTGATCGTGCCGCATCCGCAGATGCACCTGCGGAGTTTCGTGCTCGGTGGACTCTGTCAGTTGGCGCCGGATCTGGTGCATCCGCTGTTCAACGAGCCGGTGCGCGAGTTGGCCCACCGGCTGGG
>CAZTGH010000369.1:0-5504 GCA_964612985.1 uncultured Pirellulales bacterium | reverse complement strand
GCCCTGGAGCTCTACCAGCCGTTCATTATCCGCCGGCTGAAGGAGCTGCAGCATGCCGACACGATCAAGAGCGCCAAGAAGATGCTGGAGCGGAAGGACGAGGAGGTCTGGGACATTCTCGAGGAGGTGATCCACAATCACCCGGTTCTCCTGAACCGCGCTCCGACCCTACACCGGATGGGCATCCAGGGGTTCGAGCCGACGCTCGTCGAGGGCAACGCGATCAAGCTTCACCCGCTGGTCTGCAAGGGCTTCAACGCCGACTTCGACGGCGACCAGATGGCGGTGCATCTGCCGTTGAGCGTCGAGGCGCAGGCGGAAGTGCACATCCTGATGATGACCACCGGGAACATCTTCTCGCCCGCCAACGGGGCGCCGATGGTCGGACCGTCGCAGGACATGGTCATGGGGAACTACTATCTGACGGTGTCGCTGGACGAGCTGAATCCGGCGGCCGTTCCTCCGCGCAGCCCGGAGCAGTTGCGGCGCATGCCGGTGTTCCGCGATCCGTTCGAGGCGATGATGGCCTACGACACCGGCAAGATCGGACTGCACGACAAGATTCGCGTCCGCGTCGACCGCAAGATGATTCGGGACAAATCGGGTGAGATCCAGCACGCCGAGGAACTGCCGAGCGGCAGCGGGTACAAGCCGCGCGTGATCGAAACGACCGTCGGGCGGTGCCTGTTCAACGACATCCTGAGCGACAAAATGCCGTTCTACAACCTGACGATGTCGCAGAAGAAGCTCAGCCAGGTGATCAGCGACTGCTTCGAATTCGCAGGGAACGCGGAAACGGTGGGCCTGCTCGATCGCATCAAAGACGCCGGCTTCCGCCACGCGACGCTGGCGGGCTTGAGCTTCGGTCTGACGGACATGAAGATCCCGGCCAAGAAAGCGGAGATCGTCACCGAGACGGAAAAGCGCGTCGCGAAGATCCAGAAGAACTACAATGAGGGCGTACTGACCGAGCGCGAGCGGTACAACCAGGTGATCGACGCGTGGACCAACGCCCGCGTGGCGGTGACGAACGAAATGATTCGCGGGCTGCGGGAAGACACCAAGCCCGATGGGACGCCCTATCTGAACCCGATCTATCTGATGTCGGATTCCGGCGCTCGGGGCAGTGTCGACCAGATTCAGCAGTTGGCCGGTATGCGCGCGTTGATGGCCAAGCCCAGCGGCGAGATCATCGAGACACCCATCAAAGCGAACTTCCGCGAGGGTCTGACGGTGCTCGAGTACTTCAGCTCGACGCACGGCGCCCGCAAGGGGCTGGCGGATACCGCCTTGAAGACGGCGAATTCGGGGTACCTGACCCGTAAGCTGATCGACGTGGCGCAGAACGTGATCGTGATCGAGCGCGACTGCGGGACGTTGCAGGGCATCACCAAGAGCACGCTCAGTCGGGGCGACCAGGTCGACGTGCCGCTGTCGCAACTGGTGATCGGCCGAACGGCGCGGGACAATATCCGCAATCCGATCACCGACGAGATGATCGTTCACGAAAACGAAGTGATTACCCCGGAGGTTGCCGGCAAGATCGAGGCGCTGGGGCTGGACGCGATCCGGGTGCGCAGTCCGCTGACGTGCGACAGCCCGTTCGGCGTCTGCGCCAAGTGCCACGGATGGGATATGAGCACGGGGCAACTGGTCGAGGAAGGCGCGGCAGTCGGCATCATCGCGGCCCAATCCATCGGCGAGCCCGGCACGCAGTTGACGCTTCGCACGTTCCACACCGGCGGTGTCGCTTCGCGTGCGATTCTGGAACGCGAACAGAAGGCGACCCATACGGCCACCGTTCAGTACCGCGACATCAACGCAGTCTCGCTGAAGCGGGAAGACGGCACCGAAATCATCGTGGCGCTGAAGCGCAACGGTGAAATCGCGCTGTTGGATCAGAAGGAACGCGAACTCGACAAGTTCAAGGTCCCGTACGGCGGCATCATCCTCGTTCCGGACGGGGAGAAGGTCAAGGCCGGCACGACGCTGTTTCAGTGGGACCCGCACCGTACACCGATCCTGGCGGAGGTGCCCGGGTTCATCCGCTTCGTCGACATCATCGAAGGCGAAACCGTCCAGACCGAAGAGATGCGCGTTCGGACCTCGAAGCTCAAGAGCAAAGACGCCGACGTGAAGGTTCTGGAGCGTCCGGTGGTGATCGAGCACAAGGGCGACAAGCACCCGCAGATCATCATCGAGGATTCGAAGGGCAAGATCCTGGACGTGCACTACCTGCCGGCGGGGGCACGCATCGAGGTGACCGAAGGTCAGGAAGTGCAGGCGGGCCAGTTGCTGGCTCACCAGCCGCGCGCGACCGGCGGAACGCAGGACATCACCGGCGGTCTGCCGCGCGTGACGGAGGTCTTCGAGGCGCGCAAGCCCAAGGATCCGGCGGCCATGGCCGAGATCAGCGGTCGCATCGAGCTCCGCAGCGACAAGCGCAAGGGCAAGATGACCATTACGGTCCGCAGCGAGCATATGGAGAAAGAGCACCACGTGCCTCGCGATCGGCACCTGAACGTACACACCGGCGACCTGGTCGAAGCCGGCGACGCCCTGACGGACGGCCCGCTGGTGCCGCACGACATCCTGCGGATCAAGGGCGAGGAAGCCCTTCAAAGGTATCTCATCGGCGAAATCCAGAACGTATACCGTTCTCAGAACGTCAACATCAACGACAAGCATGTCGAGATCATCATCTCGCAGATGATGCGTAAGGTGGAGATCGAGTCGGTGGGCGACAGCACGTTCCTGCCGGGCGAAGTGACGGACAAGTTCATCTTCCGCAAGGAAAACGAGCGGCTCAGCAACAGTCTGCGGATCGCGGACAAGGGCGACGTGGGCGACGTCGAAGAGGGCCAGATCCTCGACAAGAAGGACCTCGCCAAGCTCAACGAGAAGGTCGAGCTGCTGGGCGGCACCGCGGCCAAGGGCCGCAAGCCCAAACCGGCCACCGCCAAGACCCTTCTGCTGGGCATCACCAAGGCCTCGCTCTGGTCCGACAGCTTTATTGCGGCGGCAAGTTTCCAGGAAACCACAAAAGTGTTGACGGAAGCGGCGCTCGCTGGTAAAGTTGACGAATTACACGGATTGAAGGAGAATGTGATTCTGGGCCACCTGATTCCGGCCGGAACCGCGTTCAAGCCGCATCTGGAAATGAGAGTCAAACATCTGGTCGAGGCTCCGGTGCCGAAGGAACTGGCGGGTGTCCGGGAAGAGAAGGAAGCGGAAGCCAAGGCCGAATCGAGGGTCAAGGAAATCCTTGGCATTGATTAGCCGACAACGGTCTTTTTGAATCGAGATTTGGGTTATGCCGACGATTAATCAGTTAGTGCGAAAACCAAGAGCGAAGTCCAAAGGGCAGAAGCGCGTCTCCGATATCAGCGGCTCGCCGCAGAAGCGCGGCGTCTGCCTGATTGTCAGGACGCAGACGCCCAAGAAGCCGAACTCGGCTTTGCGGAAGGTGGCCCGTGTTCGGCTGACCAACGGCAAGGAAGTGACCGCCTATATCCCCGGCATCGACCACAACCTCCAGGAACACAGCACCGTGATGATTCGCGGCGGCCGCGTCCGCGACCTGCCCGGTGTCCGCTACCACATCGTCCGTGGCGTGCTGGACTGTTCGGGCGTTTCCGGTCGCCAGCAGGGCCGCAGCAAGTATGGGGCCAAGAAGGCAAAATAACCTGAAAACCTGTAGCAGGCATTTGAGGCGATAGAAAACGTTATGGCCAAGAAGTTTACCGCTTCCAGCGTCCAATTGAAGCCCGATCCGAAGTTCGGCAGCAAGCTGGTCTCCAAGTTCGTCAACTGCATGATGTGGGACGGCAAGAAGAGCACCGCCCAGGCGATCTTTTACGACGCGATGGACATCATCGGCGACAAGATCACCGACGTGCCTCCGGTCGAGGTTTTTGAGACGGCGATCAACAACGTCAAGCCGCTGCTGGAGGTTCGCAGCAAGCGGGTCGGCGGTGCGAGCTACCAGGTTCCCATGCAGGTGAACCCGCGACGACAGCAGTCGCTGGCTTTCCGGTGGATTCTGGCGTCGGCGCGGGGCAAGAAGGGCAAGCCCATGTGCCAGCGTCTGGCGGGCGAGTTTCTCGACGCCTACAATAAGCAGGGCGGTGCGATGACGACGCGGGAAAACGTGCATCGTATGGCCGAGGCGAATAAGGCGTTTGCCCACTTCGCATGGTGAGATCCTTCAGGGACAACGCCACGGCAGGTTTCACAAAGCCGTGGCTTTTTTTTTGGATAGACCGCGCCGACCGGTTCGGCGCTCGCAGTGAGCCGTAGGATATGGGAACGTTAGAGAAAACGCGCAATATCGGGATCATGGCCCACATTGATGCCGGTAAGACCACGGTGACCGAGCGGGTTCTCTACTATGCGGGAAAGACCTATAAAATGGGCGAAGTCCATGATGGAACCGCGGTCATGGACTATCTCGAGGAGGAACAGCAGAGGGGAATTACGATCACCTCGGCGGCCACGAAGTGCCCGTGGAAGGATTTCGAGATCAACCTGATCGATACGCCGGGGCACATCGACTTTACCGCCGAGGTGGAGAGATCGCTCCGCGTGCTCGACGGCGCGGTGGCGGTCTTCGACGGCAGCGAAGGCGTACAGGCGCAGAGCGAAACCGTCTGGCGCCAGGGCAAGAAATACGAGCTGCCGATCATCTGCTTCATCAACAAGATGGACAAGGTGGGCGCCGATTTCGAAATGAGCGTCCGTAGCATCCATGACAAGCTGCTGGCCAATCCCGTGGCCATGCAGATCCCCATGGGCGCGGGGGACGGTTTTGAAGGGATCATCGATCTGGTCTCGATGCAGGCGGTTTTTTACGAGACGGAGAAGATGGGGGCCAGTTTCCGCGAGACGGAGATTCCCGCTGCATTTGCCGAGCAGGCGAAACGCTATCGCACACACATGATCGAGCAAGCGGCCGAACATGATGACGCCCTGATGGAGGCCTTCATCAACGATCGGCCGGTGACCACGGAGATGATCGTCCGGGCCGTCCGCAAGGGCGCGCTGGCGAGCAAGCTCCATCCGGTATTTGTGGGCTCGGCGCTCAAGTATATCGGCGTGCAGCGACTCCTCGACGGCGTGGTGGCCTACCTTCCGTCTCCGCTGGAGCGGCCCGATCTGATCGGGCACAAGCCGGGTGACGAGTCGAAGGAGATCCCCGTCAAATGCGATCCGAAGGGCTCTCTGGTGGCTCTGGCGTTCAAGATCGCCAGCGACGCGCATGGCGATCTGAGCTTTTTGCGGATTTACCAGGGCACGCTGAAGTCGGGCACGCGCGTTCTGAACGTCAACCGCGGCAAGAAGGAGAACATCACCCGCGTTTTCGAGATGCACGCGAACGAGCGCAAGATCCTGGAGGAGGCCTCGGCCGGCGATATCGTCGCGGTGGTCGGGCTCAAGCAGACGCTGACGGGCGATACGATCTGCGATTCGAAGAAGCCGGTGATGCTGCCGAGCATCACGTTCCC
>CAZTGH010000368.1:0-5529 GCA_964612985.1 uncultured Pirellulales bacterium | reverse complement strand
GAGCCGGATGGCTTGATCAGAAGGGTAAATGGTTGCATCGGCATTCTCTATGGGTTCGTCGGCTCGATCTTGAGCGTCCAGGTGTCTTGCCGCGCAGGCTGCTTCGCCTTCAGCAGAATTCTCGCGATCTGCTCGGGCCAGACCGAGCGAAGCCGTCCGTCCTCGACGTCGATCGTCTCGATCGTCGCGGCCAGCACAGCTTCATCGTATAGTACCTGGACCGCCCCGGAAGGTTCGTCCGCATCGAGCCCGCTCAGGACGACCCGCCCAGGCCGGTCAATCTCCGCCTTACACGGGGTCATCAGGCTTATCGTCATCTCCTGGGCGGGTTTCGTCAGCGTGAAGCTATCGGCGATCGTGACATCGCGTCCCCGATTCAGCGTGATCGTACGGCCCCACCACTCCACATGGGCCTGCTCGGGATACGCGCCGGCAAGGTCCATTTGAAGCTGCGCCATCTTGTCGTCGCTCTGGTAGCGAACGTCGCGGGCGGCAAACTGCCGGCCCGGCGCCTGCATGACGCCGTCGATCGTCGGCAAGCTGTGATACGCCGACTGCATCGTCCAGATCTCGTACCGTTGCGAGCTGAACGTCTTGCGGCTGTACGTCTCGACGCCGATATCGATGATGACGGGCCTTCCGTCGAAATAGACGATGAAATTGCCTACGTCGTTATGATTGTGGCTCTCGGCGTTGTGCCCGCCCTTGGCGGCAACGTAGAGCCCCTTCGTGCTGCCCTCGCGGTCCCGCGCCGCCATCACCTCGATGCCGTCCATCCAGACGTCGCGCACCAGCGGCAGTTTCGCCGGAGCCTGGTCCAGTTCCGCGGCGCCGAAGATCTCCGCGAGATACCGCCCGATGCCGTACCCGGGCCGGCCTTCGAACGCCTCATCCATCCCGCCCGAATCCGCGAAGAACGATGCGGCAAAGCTCATCATCTTCTCGTCGCCGATGCTCTTGCCATACCGGTAGACGAGCGATTCGGGGATGCCGCCCCGCGCCGAAGCGTCCGCGAAGTTCACGAAGTAGTGATCGGCGATGTGCACGCGATAGATGTACCGCCCGATCTGCTGGATCAGAGGCTCATCGTAAACGTCGATCGCGCCGTCGCTGGCGCTGTGCATCAGGTCGAGGCAGTCATACAGCGACGCCCCCGCGCGACCCCAGTAGCCCGGGCCCTCGTCGCAACCGCCGTCGTCCTCGTAGGCGTCGAGGAAATGGTCCAGACTGCGGGCGATCTTCGCCACCGCCGCGACCCGCCGCCCTTCGTCGGGCTCGATCAGCAGCGCCGAGACCAGCCAGTTCGAGTTGCACCAGGGGTTCCAGTTGTTGACGCGCCCGCCGCGAAAGCCCATCCACCCGAAGTCGTCGCGCTCCAGACAGGGAGTCAGCACGCGCCGATCGATCTCGCGCGCGATCCGCGGACGAATCAGAGGCGACACCTTGTCGAGCTGCTCACCCAGCAGATAGCTCGTCCACGCCAGGCTTTCCGACGTCTCGGCCACGAACAGCGCCACGATCGGATCGGCGGTGTCGGGCAATCCTGAGCCCGCCTCCTGCGCCCCCACGTGGGCGGGCACCCCCCAGAACGATTCCTCGCAGAGCGCCCAGATCCCGTTGGCGATATCGTCGATGAAGCGACCCTGGCCCTCGACGCACTCCGCGATCACCAGCGACGTCAGCGCCCGCCGCCGCGCAAAGTGCGGCGCCTCGTACCGACTGCGATTGCCGTTCCGCGCGAATTCCAGAAACAGCGTCGCCGGCAGCGCGGGCCACTCGTACCCCAGATACGCCTCCCCGTTGGCGATCAGATCCTCGCGGACGTCGGTCGGCAGAGCCCCCCACGCCTCCCGCTCACTGCACCTCGGCCACGGATGCCACTCTTCGCGGGAAAGCAACACCTGCCCTACCTTCTCCTGCGGATACAACTCGCCCAGCTCGAAGCGCCCTTCTCGCCCATACGCAGCACCCGAGAGCGTCACCAGAACCACCGCCAACACGATCCAACGTGTCCGTCTATCGTTCACGTCTACCTCCCTATCCAACTCAATCCTGACCCTTTGACTTCTTCCCCCCTTCTCATCCTGACCCCCTTTGTCATCTTACACGCACCCCCGCGCTTGTCATGCTGAGCGGAGCGAAGCATCTCCTCACCGCATATGAAGGCCCTCTCCTTCGCAGCCGAGATCCTTCACATCGTTCGGGGCGACAAGGCGCGAGTCTGGGTCCCTTCCGTTTCAATAGACATACCCGGCGCGGAACCGATGCAGCTTCTCCGCCAGCTCCTTGACGAGCGCCGCATTCTCAGGCCGTTCCGAAATGTTGACATTCTCATCCGGGTCGAGCTTCTGATCGTACAACATGCGAGCGGTCCGCGCGCCGTCTCTGCCCGTCCACTCGGTGTAGCAGTACCGATCCGTCCGCACCGAGTCGCCCGCGTGAAACCGACTGTACACCGCCTCCTTCCACGCCCGCTTCGGGTCCTTCACCAGTGGCACGAAGCTCCGCCCCTCCGCGTGCTTCGGGATCGCCAACCCCGCCAGTTCGCACAGCGAGGGATAGATGTCCACGAACTCCGTCAGCCCATCGGTCTCGATCCCGCCCTTGACCCCCGGGACGCGGACGATCAACGGCGCGCGAAGCGACGTCTGGAAGTGACAGTGCTTGCACCACAGCGTGTGCTCGCCCAGGTTCCACCCGTGATCGCCCCACAGCACAACGATCGTATCGTCCGCCAGGCCCAGTCGATCCAGCTCGCCCAACACCCGCCCGATCTGGGCATCGGTGTAGCTCGTGCAGGCGTAGTACCCATGGATCAGCTTGCGAGCCATCTCATCGGACAGCGGACCCTGCTTGGGAATGTCATGGTAGGCCCTCAGCTCGCCCCAGTTGTGGATGGCGGCATCGGGCGCATCCTTCGGCCGGAACGGATTGTCCGCCAGTTCGATCTTCTCGGGATCGTACAGGTCCCAGTACTTCTTCGGCGCATTGAACGGCAGGTGAGGCTTGGCAAAACCCACCGCCAGAAAGAAAGGCTGATCCATCTTCGCCAGCCGCTTCAGATCCGAGATCGCCTTGTCCGCCGTCTTGCCGTCCGGATAATCGCTGTCGTCCACGTCCGCGCATTCGTAGGCCGGGCCCCGCGTCGTCTCGGACGCCTTGTCGATCGCCACGTTCTCTGCCAGCAGATACCCCCGTCCGCCCCACTCGCCCTGCGGACGCCAGGCCCGCTCCGACCAGCTTCCCGCCCCGTCGTCGCGATGGTGGTACACCTTGCCGTTCGAGATTGTGTAATAGCCATTCTCACGGAAATGCTTCGGCAGCGACAGCGGCGCGCCCCAGTCCTTGTCCGCATGGTGCAGATAGCCCTTGAACGAGCGGTCGCGCGTCGCGCGAATCCCCGACAACAGACTCGCGCGGGACGCCCCGCAGACGGGCGACTGACAATACGCCCGATTGAAGACGACCCCATCGGCCGCGAGCCGGTCGATATGAGGTGAGATCATCTGTGGCTGTCCATAACAGCCCAGTTGCGGACGCAGATCGTCGACCGCGATGAACAGAACGTTGGGCCGCCTCGCGCTCTGCTCGCCCGCCGACACAACGCCGCCGATGGCCAAAGCCAGAGCCCCCTGTCCCAGGGTCCTGAGAAACTCACGCCGGCTTCGATGCAATGCGCTCATATCGACTCCTCTCTACATTTGCGAAACTATTTCTCGTCGTCCTCTTCGATCTGGCGGGTTCTGGAGATCACCTCGACAATCGAAACGCGCGACAGATCACCGCTGAGCATGAAAGGTCGATGCCCGACCACGATCGACGTCCGATTCGGGACCACTTCGCTGCCCCGCCGCTCCGCCCAGTCGCGATAGCCCCACTGCACCAGGTTGGCGTCATGCCCCAGCCGCCTCACCAGTACAGGCGTCCGCTGGTCCTCCGTCTGCAGGATGACCTGGCGGTCCCGATCGTCGTCCGACCAAAGCGTCCAGTAGTCCCGCCCATCCCGTGCAAAGCGCAACACGTGCACGTGCTCGTCCGGCGCTTCGATCCGTCCGACGAATCGGCCTTTGCCCACAAGCTGCGAAATATCTGCCATCACGTAATACGCCGGCTTGGGCGTCAGATCGGGCCGCACCAATCCGAAGTTGTCCTCGTTGTGTTTCGGGTTCCACCCGTCGTCCTGAAAATCGTACCACCATAAGCCCTGAAACGAATCCGACGTGCGCGCCAGCAGATACAGTCTCGCCAGATACGACGCGGACAGTTCCGGATCGGTGCCCCCCTTCGTCACGTGCGTGGGCCAGCCCATCTCCGTGACATAGAACGGCACGTCCTGCCCGCCGTTATAGCCCGCCAGCATCTTCTGCACGTCCGCCATCCAGGCCGAGCACGCCTCGGGCCCGCGCTGCGGGAACGGCTCATTGTAGTTATAGCTGTGAATCGAAATCGCGTCGCAGTAGTCCAGCGCCCCGAGCTTGACGATCTCCTCGAGCCAGCCCTTCTTGACTGCCCCGCTGGTCGAGGCCCCCGCGATCACCGTCACGTTCGGATCGACCGCCTTGATCCTCGGATACACCGCCTTAAGCAGCTTGAAATAGCCCTCCGGCGTCCCCGCCTTGCGATGTCGCTCGGGCAGCCCGATCGGAATGTCCCACTCGTTCCAGATCTCGTACAGACGCACATCGCCGCCAAAATGACGCACCACGAACTCGCTGTACCGACAGAACCCCTCGATCGCCTCGGGCGACTCGGGCCGATCCGCATCGTCGTAAAACCGGTTGCCATAGTCGAGGATCAGCAGCACGTTGACGTTCCGCGCCGCCGCCCGACGGACGTATGCATCGTACGACGCAGGCATCGCCAGTTGCCCCTTCTCCCGCTCGACCGATCCCCAGCCCACCTCGTCGCGGATGGCGCTGATCCCGGCGCTCTTGATCGCATCGAGGTTCCGATCGACGAGGCCCTTGCCCTGGCTGAAGTGCGTGCACACCCCCACCTGGAACCGCCAGGGCTCCACGATCGGCCCCGCGACCGTCTGTTGCGCACCAACCACCGTGGAGACCAGCAGCGCAATAAGTACAGCCATCCATCCTCCCGACCGGCAAGTGCGTGCAGTCATCGGCATCTCCTTGTATGCCTCCTTCCCCAGAGATTGGGCGTCGAGCCCCGCCGCAGCGCAGCCCGACCGCCATGCGAACCACATCCAACTTCGGGAATTCATGATACCAAGACAGACCCCGACCCGCCACGCCTTTTCCCCCGCGTCACAACCAGACGGGCAATCGCCCTACTGGAGGAAATCTCCGCAAACGCCCCATCGCGACCGCAGTTCAAACCGCCCTCTCTATGCAGTTATCCCCAGCCGAGCCCTTCTCTCTTTTTGTCACCCTGAGTTCGGCAGCGGCCGGGTCGCGATTGTCCGAAAGGACATCAATGCATCGCGTGCATTGCTCATAACGGTCATCTGTGTCCGTGCCGGACTTCTGCAAAAATGGACCGTAGGCCTGCTTTGGGAAGGAAGAGCCTCGT
>CAZTGH010000367.1:0-5541 GCA_964612985.1 uncultured Pirellulales bacterium | reverse complement strand
GGCCCGCCCTCGATCTCTTCTGGCACGATGGGGGTATGAAGCCGCCGACGCCGGAGGAGGCTCGCGAGGACGATATCGAGCTGCCCGCCGAGGGGATGATGTTCGTTGGCGACAAGGGCAAGATTCTCGCCGAGTTCCGCTGCGAGAATCCACGGATCATCCCCGAACGCAAAGCCCGCGCGTTCGAGGCGTCCCGCAGAGCGAACGCCCGCCCGCGTGACCGGCGCAGCCGAGCGGCAGCTTGGATCGACGCGTTTCGGACGGGCAGGCCTTCCTACGGCGACTTCCTGCTGGCCGGGCCAATCTCCGAAGCCTTCAATCTCGGCGCGGTTTCGCTGAGAATGGGGGGCAGAAGGCTGCTCTGGGATGCGAAGAACATGAAGGTGACGAACGTTCCCGAAGCGAACCACTACCTGGTCCGCGAATGCCGCGAAGGCTGGAAGCTGGCGTAACCGACGCTGTGAGGTTTGCCTACGGCGCCACGACGCGGTCGACGAGCATCCCGTTTCGATCGGTCAGTTCCAGGAGCGTACCGGACCCGGGAAGCTCGCGCGTGCAATCGCCAACGACCAACAGCGAGCGACCTTTCGTCGGGTACTGGCGGCGCCGATCGAAGCCGATTCGGGTAACGGCCAAGTAGAGCAGGCTGTCAGCGGGGATAACGGTGCCGCCTCGGAACATGAAGAGGGGCTCCGCTGCGTCGTTGCCGTCACTAAGAGACCAGCCCGAAATGTCGGCGGCGAATCCGTTGGGATTGAGCAACTCGATGTACCCTTCATCAGGACTGCCGCTGGCCGGCGCGTTCTCAACGACACCGAAGGAGATGAGCGTCTCTGCCGGCTGAGCGTCGGGAAGCTCCCTGGCTCCCGAGGTCAGGCCCTCGTACAACTGGCGCCGGCGTTCGGGCAGGTAGTACTCCTTCAGCTCGGCTGCCGCTTCGAGCAGCGACTGCGGACAACAGGGTGCGGTGGAACCATTGCCCCACGAGTCGGAACCCCATTTGGCGGCATCCAATGCCGCGTCGGGCGCGATCAGACCCGCCAGTTCATCGATACGCGGCTCGTAGTACAATTCGTCCGCAGGTGTGCCGGGCGGCTTGAGTAATTCGTCCATCAGCGTTCGAAGCCGCCGCAGGTACATCTGCCGCAATTCGGGAATATCGTAGATCGCCTGAGGCAGGCGATTGCCCCGGCCGATAAACAGCGGCGTGTCCACAATCAGTCGCTGGTCCCAGTAGGTCAGCGAACTGATCCAGCGCCTTCCGAAACTCAGGTCGACATCCCAGGGCCACATCTGCCAGAGGTCGGTCTGTCCCGTATCGCGGTAGAGATAGTAGTTCTTGTGGCAGCAATCCGTATCGCCGGTCAGCGTCCGGGCGGCCAGGAAATTCACGACTTGGGCGACGTCCACATGGTCGTACACGTACCGACGGCGTGCCTCGCCGGACCGGCTCAAGCCGTTGTACAGATCCAGCAGGTCGTCGTTGCCTTCATCTTTGCGCGTTTTCTTCTCGGCGCCATACGATGCGTCAACCGGGCTGCGGAACCCGTTGTACATCTTGTACAGAGCGCCCTCCGCGTTGATGCCCATGCGCACGAGCCAGTCCTGGTCGCCGTTCTCCATCAGATGGGCGGTACCCCAGAACTGGCCATTCTGCTGGACCCGAACGGGGAAGACCCAATGATAGGGGCAATCGGCGTCCCGATAGGTCTCATAGGCGAGGATGTTGCGCATCTGCGCCTTGTCGGGATAAGTGGTCATGAAGTTGATGTCGTCGGCTCGAGGCTCGCCCTCGGCCCACTTGAAGTTGTGGCCCGGATGCAGATCGATGTTGTAGCTCTTCTTGGGAAAGCCCCGACTGGACTGTCCGTGGATGTAAATCCAGAGGTTGTCATAGAATACTCCGTCGTAGAAGAGCGCACAACGTGTACCCTGGTCGGTGTTAGCGGCCTGCGGATTCTCGATGAACCAGTGCAGTATGGGCAGCGCAGTTTCAACGCTGTGATCGACGGCCACAGTGCCGCAGTATTGCGGAGAATTCTCCGGGTCGAGAAACCGTGGATGCCGCGACACGCGTCCGGCCGCGTCCGTGGCCGTGATATACCAGCGGATCATCTCTCCCGGAGCGAAGGCGCTGTAGGAGATTCGCGCGGTGAAGATTCCGTCGTTGGCAGCGACGTCGGGTCCGGCACCATCATCGAGAAGCGGGATGCTGGACTCGGGACCGAACATCACGCGATAGTGCAGCGTCGCCGAGAGGAGCGGATCGCAGCTTTCGGAGATTCGAGCCGTGACTTGCAGGGACTGTCGCACCGTGGGCGTCTCGGGCGCATGCTCGACGTCGTCGATGACCGGCCCGATCGCCTCGACGCCCGCGCTGTTGGGTTTGCCGGGCGTAGGTGTCGGGAAGTACATCAGTGGCGGATCGAGGACCACCACGCGGGCTACCACTTCCGGCATCACGAGAAGGTCCGGATTCGACAGGCCGTGATTCAATCCGTGGATTGCCAGCAGATTCGTTCCCTCATGGAGCATGTCGAGTGGCGAGATTTCGAAATCAACCGGCGGGGGCATTCGGTCCCGGGGCCAGCTCTCCGGTGCCTCGGAGTTCCACGTCTCGGTTCCCGGGGCCGGGGCATTGTGCCGTCGGATCTCATAGCCGTTGAGATAGGCGATGATCCCGTCGTCGAACCATGCGCGAAGAGCGAGACCACGGATTTCCCTCAGATTCTCCACGATGAAGGGGATGCGGACGTAGACCGTCGTATTGACGTTCACCATGGCCGAGACGTCCGTCCCGATCAGAGGACCATAGCCGAAGCCTACGCCCGTGACGCCGGACTGCCAGGCCGAATCGTCGAAGGCCTCAAGCGTCCACCGACGCGGCTCATTCGTCAGAGGACGACGCTCCAGCCTGTCGTTGCCGGGCACCAGGGCCCTCGCCGGCGCCTGTTGCGGCAGCAGCACTTTCTCGGAGGTGATGTCGCTGAGCCCGTAAGAGACATCCGGCGCCTGGATCGGATAGAGCGGGAAGAACTGGGAAGTTATGGTCAGTCCATCGGGAGCGACCAGCGCCAGGTACTCACCGTCTCCGCTGAGCTTGAAGTTCGTATGCAGTTCACCGGTCGGATCGCGCCGGTCCTTTCCGGAGGCGAAAACGACCAGGTACTGATCGGGAGCCAGCTTTACGTCTGGAAACCGCCATTTTGTCAGGTCTTCCTCGTCATCGGTGAGGAACCAACCATCGAGGTTTACATCCGCCGCCTCCGCATTGTGAATCTCGATCCAGTCCTCCTCGTCGCGGTCCGCATCATCGAGACCTCGGTCGTTGATCGCCAGAAACTCGGTGATCCGCACGAGATCCTGTGCCGCCAGAATCGTGCAGGGGCTCAGCAAGAGCCATACTGCGATCAGAGTGTGCCAGTATTTCATGCGATGAATCACCCTGCGAAAGCCCGAGCGGCAGACCCCATTTGCAGTGCCCGCAAGGCTCCGCCCTGTGCGGCGCCGAGGGGCGTTTCGGACGCACTACGAAGTCACTACTAGGGCCAGTATACCAGAAAACGCGATGCGGATCAATTGCCGCAGCCGGTCCGATCCGGTATCATGTCGAGCCATGCTGACCTTGATCAATACGAATCGGATGATGCCTCCGATCGCGCCGATCGGGCTGGAGTATGTCGCCGAGGCAGCGCAGGATGCGGGGACTGACGTCGATGTCCTGGACCTATGTCTCTGTGAGGACCCGGGTGGGGCGGTGAGCCGGTATTTCTCGGACCATACCCCGACCCTGATCGGCCTGTCCTTTCGCAACGTGGATGACTGCTTCTGGCCCAGCGCCCAGTGGTTCGTCCCTGATTTGGCAGCCCTCGTGCACCGCTTGCGAAGCCTCAGCGACGCGCCGATCGTGGTCGGAGGCGTTGGCTTCAGCACATTCGCCCATCGGGTGGTCGAAGCCAGCGGCGCCGACTTCGGCATTCATGGCGATGGCGAGCAGGCGACGGTGGCATTGTATCGCCAGTTGCAGACCGGCAGGGCGTTCGAGGCGGTCGATGGTCTGCTCTGGCGCCGCGACAGTCAGATCGTGTGCAATCAGCCAGCCTGGCCTTCAAGGCTTTCTCTGCCGACGAGACGACGTGCAGTCGATAATCCGACCTATTTCGCCCGGGGTGGCCAATGTGGTTTTGAAACCAAGCGGGGCTGCGACCGGAAGTGCCTGTACTGTGCAGATCCTTTGGCCAAGGGCACACGGAGCCGATTGCGGGCCCCGAGCGAGGTCGCCGATGAGGTCGAGTCGTTGCTCGCCCAGGGGATCGACGTGCTGCACACCTGCGACGCGGAATTCAACATTCCAGGGGCGCATGCCCTTGCGGTCTGCGACGAGTTCATCCGACGGGGCCTGGGCGAGAAGGTCCGCTGGTACGCCTATCTGGCGGTGATTCCGTTCGATGCGGAACTGGCCCAGGCAATGAAGCGAGCGGGTTGCGTGGGTATCAATTTCACAGGGGATTCCGCCAGCGAGGCGATGCTGCGGACGTATCGCCAGCCGCACCGCGCCGAAGACCTGGCTCGTGCGGTTCGACTGTGTCGCGATCACGAAATCAAAGTAATGATCGACCTGTTGCTGGGAGGCCCTGGCGAGACGCCTGAAACGGTTGCTACGACGATCGATTTCGTCAAGAAGATCGATCCCGATTGTGCGGGGGCCTCCGTGGGCGTCCGTCTCTATCCCGGCACCGCGATGGTCCAGTGCGTCGAAGCCGAGGGCCCTCTGGAGACGAATCCCGCCATCCGGCGCAAGTACAGCGGTCCGTGCGATTTCTTCCAGCCGACGTTCTACATCTCGCCGAGCCTCGGACCGGAGCCGGCCCGTCTCGTCAAAGATCTGATTGCAGGCGACGATCGCTTCTTCGAGCCGACGGAGGAGCGCCCCGACGCCGACGCCACCGATCACAACTACAACGACAATGCCGAGTTAACCGAGGCGATTGCACAGGGCGCCCGCGGTGCGTACTGGGACATCCTGCATCGTCTCCGCTCGGCATAGGCGCGTCCGCGGCCAGAACACCGACCGGCGGGCGAGAGTATAGAAGACTGTCCGGGCAAAAATGCGTGACCGACGCGGATTGTCCGGGTATGATCCGGGAAATCGACGAGCCGCCGGCCGACGGATCGAATGGAATTGTTGTCTTAGCGAGGAATCGGAATGAACAAGTTGTCTTCCCTCTGCGTCGCCATTTTCCTGAGTTTTGCCAGTGTTTCTTTCGCCTCTGAGGCCCGCCTGTTGCGTTTTCCCGCCATTCACGACGATCAGATCGTCTTCACCTATGCGGGCGACCTGTACACGGTCGATGCCGAGGGCGGCATCGCGCGCAAGCTCACGAATGACGAAGGTTTCGAGATGTTCGCTCGCTTCTCGCCTGACGGCAGGTCGATTGCCTTCACGGGGCAATACGACGGCAACACGGAAGTCTATCTGATGGCCGCCGAGGGGGGCGTGCCGCAGCGACTGAGCTATACCGCGACACTGGAGCGCGACGA
>CAZTGH010000366.1:0-5596 GCA_964612985.1 uncultured Pirellulales bacterium | reverse complement strand
GGCAGAAGGCGTTCATCAAGCAGGCGTTCAAGCACTATCTCAGCGGCGACGTGATCGAGAAGATCCTGCGCGATCCGCAGCACCTCCAGCTTGGCGGCGAGAAACGCGAGCTGACCATCATGTTTACAGACCTGGCGGGCTTTTCGAGCTTCTCGGAGAAGCTGGGACCGGTGGAGCTGACCGCCCTGCTCAACGACTATCTTACCGAGATGACCGATATCATCATGGAAGAGGGCGGCACGCTCGACAAATACGAGGGCGACGCGATCATCGCCTTCTGGAACGCGCCCCTGGAGCAGGCGGACCACGCGATCCGTGCATGCCGAGCGGCGTTGCGTTGCCAGCGTAGGCTGGCCGAGCTTCGCGACACCTATCTCGAACGCACCGGCGCCACGCTGCGCATGCGCGTGGGACTCAACACCGGACCGGTCGTGGTCGGAAACATGGGCTCGCGCAAACGGTTCAACTACACGATCCTGGGCGATGCGGCCAACCTCGCCTCGCGCCTCGAGGGCGCCAACAAGGCGTTCGGCACCGAGACCATGGTTGCCGGAAGCACGTGGCGTCTGGCGTCGGCGGAGTTCACAGGCCGTGCACTGGCCGATCTCCGCGTGGTCGGTCGAAGGAACGCCGTAACCGTATACGAACTGACAGGGTTCGCATCAGAGGAGGCGTCGGAAAATGGGGAGACATTTGCCTCAGGACTGGCGCTCTTCCGCCAAGGCGACTTCGCACAGGCGGAGCAGGTCTTTCAGAGTCTGCCCCATGACCCGGCGGCGCAGCACTATGCCCGCCGCTGTGCGGAACTGAACCGCCAGCGACCGGACTCGTGGGATGGCGTGTGGGAGCTGACACAGAAATGAGTATGCGCCTGTTCATTGGCGGTTGTCGCGGCAGCCAGCCGGCTACAGGAGCCGCCTTCGAGGAATTCGGAGGCGACACCACTTCGCTGCTGCTGATCGGCTCGCGAGGCGAGCGGCTCGTGCTCGACGCCGGCACCGGTATGCGCGCCGTTGCCGGGCAACTGGCTCAGACAGAACCAGGCAGGGTCACCGTGTTGTTCTCGCACTACCACCTCGATCATCTGGCCGGGCTGACGATGAATCCCCTGTTCTATCGACCCGACTGGACCTTCCACCTCGTCGGACCGACCTTTGCGGATGGGGGCGTTCGCGACGCCGTGACGCGGCTGCTCGCCCTGCCGTACTGGCCCGTGTCCTGGGAGCAGATGGGAGCCCACCTCGAGTTTGCTGCCCTGCCAAGCGAGGACGGACACCTGACCCTGCGTCAGAACGTGCGGCTCCGTAGCTGTCCCGTCCCCCATCCGGGCGGGTGCGTGGCGTACCGCATCGACGATACCCATTGCGGAGCATCCGTGGTGTTCGCCACCGATCTGGAGTGGGGAAGACGAACCGATGATTTCGAGGCGTCTTTCAAGGCACTCTGCCGTGAGCCGAAGCCGGCAGACCTGCTCCTCATCGATGCTCACTTTGATCGGGCCGGTGAAGAAGCCTTCGTCGGCTGGGGTCACACCTCCTGGCAGGACGACCTGGATATCGCGGAATCGACCGGTATCCGGCAAGTGCTGCTCATCCACCATGCACCTGATGCGACCGACGAGGCGCTGAACGCCCTGGAACCCGAAGTGAAGAAACGCCTGCCCGGCGCGGCATTGGCCCGCGCCGGCCATTGGATCACGATCGAAGGAAAAGAACGCTCATGCTGAAGTGGCTTGAACCGGTACTCCCCTACGTCCAGAACGTCGCCCTGGCGACGGCGGTGCTTTTCGTCGCCTATCTGCTGACCTTCCCGTTCAGGCGTCGGTACCTGCCCGCCGACGGGATCGAAACGCCTCGGCGTTCGCGTCGGCAATTCGTCGCGGCGGTGATGAGCTACGTGGCATTTCCCGTCGTGGTCCTGGTGCTTTCGATCCCGTTGGTCTACTGGATCGATTTCGCGGCGATCTGGCTGCCCTACCACCAGGCCTGGCTGTCGTTCTGGGGCATCTATGCCCTCGTGAGACTCACCGAAGGGCTGTTCGTCGAACTCTTCGCACAAATCGGACGGACCTGCCCGCTTAACCGCCTGACGCGCGGCCTGCTCCGCCTGGCGATCATGCTGGGCGTGGCCTTCCTGCTGATCCGCTATCAGCTCGGATTCAAGATCACCGTCCTGCTGACCTCGACCGCCATCGTCACCGGCGTCATCGGTTTCGCCATGCAGGGCGTCCTGGGCAATCTGCTGGCGGGCATGTCGCTGCACGCCAGCCGCTCGATGTCCGTCGGCGACTGGATCGAAATCGACGGCGCCATCGGCAAGGTCGTCCTGATCAACTGGCGCGAGACCCGCCTGCGCACCGTCGGCGGGCACATGGTCATCGTCCCCAACGGCAAGCTCGCCGACCAGACCCTTCGCAATTTCTCCTCGCCCACATCCCTGCGCCGGCACGAGGTTCCCGTAGCCGCCAGCTACGGAGATGCGCCGGGCGACGTGATCGCTGCCCTGGTCGAGGCGGCGCAGTGCGCGCCGATGGTCGAGAAACATCCAGTGCCGGATGCCCACGTGACCGGCTTCAAGGACTTCTGCATCGAATACGTGGTGCGGTTCTGGTCCAAGCGGTACGAGGATCGCACCGTGATCGAAGGTCACGTGATGCGGATGATCTGGTACAAATTCCAGCGCCGCGGGATCGAGATCCCCTTCCCGATGAGCGGTCGGCTGCTGGGCAACTTCATGGAGGCGGTGCACGCCCAGCAATTCGAGAAACCCCTGGCCTCGGAGATCGAACGCACCGTGGACGACCTGATCCGCAGCGACTTCGGACGCAAGCTCATGGCCGACTCGGAAGGCGTCTGCATGCTGAGCCGGGACGAACTCAAGAGCGTCGCCCGCGATGTGAGGCGCATCCGCTTCACGAAGGGCGAGACCCTGATGCGCCAGAACGACAGCGGAGAGTCGTTCTACATCCTCGTGCAGGGGCAACTGCACGGCGCCATCGCCAACTCCGACACCGCCCGCCCGATCGAATTCGATCTGAGGCCTGGAGCGGTTCTGGGCGAAATGAGCCTTTTGACCGGCCTGCCCAGAAGCGCCACCCTCACCGCCGGCACCGATTGCGAGCTGCTGGAGTTCGACGGTCGGGCCTTCGCCCATCTGCTGTCGCTGCGCGAGGAGATTCCGCACGCGCTGTCGGATCTGGCAGCCGCTCGTGCGGCGGAGAACGCCGAATCGCTGGAGAAGCTCCGCGCCTCGGCAGTGGTCCCGCCGGAATTGGCGCGGGACGGGATCTTCCACCGTCTCAAACGCATGCTGGGCGAATGGCGAGGCCGATAGCGTCGCGACAGTTGTCGCTTGCAACGGACAGGCCTGCGTCGTAGTATGGAACGTGATCGGTGCGTGTGATGCGGGATTTGGCGATGCCAAGGCCGCTGCCAACTAACAATGTGGGCTGTTGGGAGGTACTCTCCATGAAATGGTGGAATGTCGTCGCTTCGTTCGTGGCCATCGCGGCCCTCATGGCGGCCCTGTCGGGCTGCGGTTCATCGTCCGACCAGGAGGAGGTGACAGAGCTGTCCTACAGCGTGTTCTTCCCGCCGACGCACATCCAGTGCCAGACGGCCGAATCCTGGGCCGCCGAGATCGGCAAGCGCACCAACGGCAAGGTCAAGATCACCGTCTATCCCGGCGGCACGCTGACCAAGGCGCCCCAGTGCTATGAGGGCGTCGTCAACGGCGTCTCCGACATCGGGATGAGCTGCTTCGCCTATACGCGCGGGCGTTTTCCCCTGCTGGAAGGCTTGGATCTGCCCCTGGGCTATCCGAACGGCCTGGTGGCCACGCAGGTCGCGACGGAGATGGTTCGCAAGTATCAGCCGGCCGAGGTCAACGACGTGCACGTGCTGTATGTCCATGCCCACGGGCCGGGCATTCTGGCCTCGCGCAAGCCGGTTCGCCAGTTGGAAGATCTGGCGGACTTGAAGGTTCGCGCCACCGGTCTGTCGTCCAAGATCGTCCAGAGCCTGGGCGGCACCCCGATCGCGATGAGCCAGCCCGAGACCTATGAAGCCCTCCAGAAGGGTGTGGTCGATGCCACGTTCTGCCCCGTCGAGACACTCAAGGGCTGGAAACAGGGCGAGGTCATCAGCCACATCACGGAGACATCGGTCATCGGCTACACCACCTCGATGTTCGTCGTTATGAACAAGGACGCCTGGAACCGCCTGAGCCCCGATGCCCAGAAGGTCTTCAACGAGGTGAGCGATGAGTGGGTCGCCAAGCACGGCCAGGCCTGGGACCAGGCCGATCGGGAAGGGCTGGCCTACATCCAGGAACTGGAGCGCGAGGTGATCCAGCTCGACGAGGCCCAGCAGCAGCGGTGGCAGAGCGCCGTGCAGCCCGTCCTCGACGAGTACGTGACCGCAACGAATGAGAAGGGCCTGCCGGGCGCGCAGTTCCTGGAGGATCTGCGCGGTATGATTTCGAAGCATTCCGAGGCAGCCGGCAAGTAAATGGCTGATTCGACAGGGTTTATGTCGTCGCTGAAGGCGGCCGAAGCCGCCTGCGGCAGAGCGCTTCGTGCGCTGGTTCTCTTTCTGGCGGTGATCTCCGGCCTTTGCGTGCTCGCGATCATGCTGGTGACGTGCGCCGACGTGATCCTGCGTCTGAGATGGGTCAATCGCCCGTTCGTGGGCGCCTATGACATCGTCAAGATTGCCGGCGCGCTGACGCTGGCCACGTCTCTGCCCTACACGACCGCCGTCAAGGGCCACGTGGCGATCGAGTATTTCTTCCATAAGTTCAACCGTTGCGGCCGCGTGGTCCTTGACAGCATCATCCGCTTGATGGGAATGGCTTTGTTCGGGTTTCTGGCCTGGCGAAGCGTCCTCTACGGGCTGGATTTCCGGCGCACCGGTCAGGTCAGCCAGACGCTCCAGTTGCCGGTCTTCTGGGTTCCGTACGCGATCGGCTTTTGCTGCACGATCGTGGTACTGGTAATCGGGTACAACTTGCTTCATCCTGGACGGGAGATGATCAAGCCATGAACCCGGTCCAGATCGGCATTGTCGGTTGCATCATGCTGTTCGTCCTGTTGGCGGCCAGCATGCCGGTGGCGTTTGCCATGGCGGTGGTCGGGTTTGTCGGTTTCGCCGTCGTAGTCTCGCCTCAGGCGGCCATGAGTATGATTACCATGGACCTGTACGACACGTTCAGTTCGTACAGCCTGACGGTGATCCCGCTGTTTGTATTGATGGGGCAGGTGGCCTTCCACGCGGGGATCAGCCGGCGACTCTTCAATGCCGCCTACCACTGGCTTGGGGCCATGCCGGGGGGACTGGCCATGTCGACCGTCGGCGCCTGCACGGCGTTCGGAGCGATCTGCGGATCGGGCCCAGCCACCGCGGCGACGATGGCGTCCGTGGCCCTGCCCGAAATGAAGCGGTACAAGTACAGCATGGAACTGGGCTGCGGGGCGGTCGCCGCCGGCGGCAGTCTGGGCATGCTCATCCCGCCCAGCGTGGTCTTCATCGTCTATGCCATCATGACCGGGGAGTCGGTAGGAGCGCTCTTCCTGGCGGGAATCCTCCCCGGGCTGCTG
>CAZTGH010000365.1:0-5651 GCA_964612985.1 uncultured Pirellulales bacterium | reverse complement strand
GACCGGCGGGCCGCTGCGACGACGCAGGACGCCGGGTCGGCTTCCCGCTCCGGTTCCAGGGGCAGCCTTTGCGGCCGGACGCCGAGGAACTCGGCGAACGTGCCCCGGTCGGCGAGCAGCCAGGTCTCCACCGCCCGCACCGCGACCCTCAGGCAGAGGGTGCCGGGCCGGCTCGGGACGAGCGCCTCGACGTAGGGCGGCGCGCACTCCGCGTCGTGGTCGAGGTCGATCAGGACGAGCCACGGCATCACCCGCGAGGTGCCGACGAGGGCGGAGAGACGATCCAGGAGCGCGGCCTTCCCCCCGGGTCACCTGCTCGTGGACGATGTCGAGGCCGCACAGGTCGGCAAGGCGGCGCGCGACGGCACGGTCGGTGTCGCCCTCGCAGGCGAGGCAGATCGCCGTCGTGCTCACCTCGCGAGGTCCGGGAACAGGGCGAACTGCTCGGCGTGCCGGGGCGAGGTCCGCGGCAGCAGGGCCTCGCCGAGAGGCAGTCCTTCGTCGACCAGTGCCGGGATCTCGTCGAAGTCGCGCGGAACCCGTACGGTGGTGCCCTCCCCCTCGGGGATCAGCAGGAGAACCTCGTCGAGGCCGATGCCCTCGTCGTTGAGCAGGTCCACCGAGTGGGTGCTGACGATCACCTGCCGGCCGCCCTGGCGCTGCATGCGCGCGAACATCTGGGGCACGCGCCGCACGACCTCGCGGTGCAGCGACAGCTCGGGCTCTTCGAGAAGCAGAGGACCGCCGCCTTCGAGCAGCGACCACAGCAGGCCGAGGAGACGAAGCGTGCCGTCGGACAGCTGACGCTCGGTCTGCCAGGCGCCGCGCTGGCGCCAGTGCTCGTAGCGCCCGCGCAGGTGAGGGACGCCGCGGGTGTCCCGCTTCAGCTCCAGCTCCGAGAGCTGCGGCACCGCGACCTTGAGCGCCTCGGTGATGCGTCGCAGGCGGGCCTGCTGGGTCGGAGCCTTCGTCTCGGCCACGGTCTCGAGGAAGTCGCCGCCGAACGGATCGTGACGATGCTTGGCTGCCCGCTCGGGTTCGCGGACGATCTGTGGCACCAGGTGCCGGTACTGGATGGACTGGAACAGCTCGGCGATCTCCCGGAACTGCTGGTTGGCGGTGATCTGCTCGAGGTGGGTCTGGGTGAGGCGCTGCGGGTCCGCGCGGTCATCATCGGTTGGGCGCGCCGAGATCGTCTCCCCGTTGCGGCAGACCTCCTCGGCGGTGATGGCCGGCGCCTTCAACTCCTTGTTCTGTCTGAAGCGCACGTGGTAGGACCATTGCCGGGGATCAGCGTCCGTGCCCAGCCAGGCTGTCAGGCCAATGTCCGGATCACGACGCGCCGCAAGGCACCGAATTGACGACACTCCGTCGCGTCGCCGCACCGCTTCCTGCAGGCCGCCGTCGGTCGCCGCCAGGTCGCGCAGGAATCGGAAGGCGTCGAGGAGGTTGGACTTCCCCGATGCGTTGGGACCGACGACGAACATCCGCTCCCGGAGATCGACCCCGACGCGAGAGAAGTTCATCCACTGGTCGAGCTCCAGGTGCGTGATCCGTAGTCCGGCCTTCTTCGCGCTGCGTGCCATGGGTTCATCCTAGCCTGTTGCCGGCGTGCGCGTCACGGCACTCACGGGCTGGGGCCGCCGGCTCAGCGCCGACCCTTTGAGCCCGGGCGCATCCTGGCATCTCACCTTGCGCCGCGTGGTGGGCGCCGAGGTCCAGATCGACGGCTCCGACGACGACGGCGGCGGGCAGATGCTGCGGACGGCGCCGGGGCTCGCAGTCGTAACGGGGCGGGGGTTCGAGATCTCGAGGATCCGGGCGGGGCGGCGGCCGAGGGGGTCGCGACCGGGCGCTTCAGGCCGGCTCGAGGTCGTGGTCACGGGTGAGTCGCGGTGACGAGGTGTTTCGTTGTTTCGAGCTTTTCTGTATCGTGATTGGTGTTGAGACATGGTGTGACGAGTCGGCATTGGAAAGCCCGGAGGTGGGCATGGGGCACGGGGGACTGAGGGGCGGGACTCGGCGGTGGGATCGGCTCGGCCCGCTGATGGCAGGTGTGGTGGTCGCGGTCGGGCTCGGGTTGGTCGGCGGAGAGCTCGCCGGCCAGGAGGGTCCGGGCCTGCCCTCCCGCGAGCAGATGGCGGCGGCCGTCGAGGCGGCGATGGCCGGCGACGCGGCGGCGCAGGAGGCGGTGTGCGTCGCGTGGTTCGCCGGAGCACGCCACGTGACCGCGGCGGCCGGCCTGAGCTGGTGCCGCAAGGCCGCGGACGCGGGCTCGCTGAATGCGCGCTTCGTGGTCGCGGACGTGACGATCGACGGCCGCGCGCCCGGCGCCGATCCGGAGGCCGGATTCCGGATGCTGCGTGCGCTCGCCGAGGAGGGCTACCCTCCGGCCATGCTCCGCCTCGCCGACCGGAAGATGACCGGCAACGGAACGGCGGTGGACCGGCCCGAGGCGTGCCGCTGGCTCCGTTCGCTGGCGGAGGACCACGACGACGCCGCGGCGCAGTTCTGGTGGGGAGGGTGCCTGATGCTCGGTGACGGCGTCGAGCCCGATGACGAGGCGGGGCTCGCGATGATCGAGCGGTCGGCGGCGCAGGGGTTCCCGCACGCGGTGGAGTATCTCGCCGAGGGCGAGGGCGAGCCGACGGACGCGCCGGACGCGTGGTCCGATCCCGAGGAGACGCTGTCGGCCATCCGGCGCGCGGCGGAGGCGGGCGATGCTGCGGCGCAGCGGTGGCTCGGGGAGATGTACATGAGCGGTTCGGAGGGGCTCGAGCGCGACCGCGGGCGCGCGATGGAGTGGCTCCGGCGGGCGGCGGACAACGGCGACCCCGAGGCCCAGTTCATCGTCGGCTCGCAGCTGTACGCCGGGCCGCAGCAGGACCAGGACTTCGCCGAGGCGTGGGTGTACCTCACGGCCGCCGTGGAGCAGGGCCACAGCATCGCCGGCGACGTGCGGGACGACCTCGAGAGGTACATGAACGACGCGCTGCGGGCCCGCGCCGAGGCCCGGCTGGAGGAGCTGCGCACGGCCGGGGCGATCGACGGGCCATGAGGGAGCCCCGGGTGGAGAGCGGGGCGGGCGCCGACAGCTTCCGAGGCTGCCTGCTCGGGCTGGCGGTCGGGGACGCGGTGGGGACGACGGTGGAGTTCGCGCCGCCGGGGACGTTCGAGCCGGTGACGGACATGGTCGGCGGCGGACCGTTCGGGCTCGAGGCCGGGCAGTGGACGGACGACACGTCGATGGCGCTGTGCCTGGCGGCGAGCCTGATCGAGTGCGGCGGGTTCGACCCGGCCGACCAGATGCGGCGCTACGTGCGGTGGTGGCGCGAGGGGTACTGCAGCCCGGTCGACGGGCCGGCGTTCGACATCGGCTACACGGTGCGGCGGGCGCTCGGGCGGTTCGAGGCGACCGGCGAGGCGTTCAGCGGGCCGGAGGACCCGTGGAGCGCAGGGAACGGGTCGCTGATGCGGCTGGCGCCGGTGCCGATGCTCTTCGCGGACGACCCGGCGCGGGCCGTCGAGCTGTCGGGCGAGAGCTCGCGGACGACGCACGGGGCGCGGGAGTGCGTCGACGCGTGCCGGTTCTTCGGCGGGCTGCTGGTGGGGGCGCTGGGGGGAGCGCCGAAGGAGGAGCTGCTGGCGCCGCGGTACGAGCCGGTGGAGGGGCTGTGGGCGGTGCGGCCGCTCGCGCCGGGGGTGGACGCGGTGGCGGCGGGTTCGTACCGGGACAAGGAGCCGCCGGCGATCCGCGGGACGGGGTACGTGGTCGAGAGCCTCGAAGCGGCGCTGTGGGCGTTCGACCGGTCGGCGAGCTTCGAGGAGGGGTGCCTGCTGGCGGTCAACCTCGGGCACGACGCCGACACGACGGGGGCGATCTTCGGGCAGCTCGCCGGGGCGTTCTACGGAGCCGAGGGGATCCCCGGGCGGTGGCGGGAGCGCGTCTGGGCGGGCGACGAGATCGCGGCGATCGCCGATCGGTTGCGAGGGGCGCGGCGGCGGTAGCGGCGGGTCGTGGCTGGCATCCGCGGAGCGCGGTGGAGGGGTCGAGCGCCGCGTGCCGCCAGGATGGCGGCGCTACGGAGCGACCACGGATCTCGTAGCGCCGGCATCGTGCCGGCATGCGTCGTAGCGCCCGTTTCCAGGCCGGCATTCGCGGGGCGCGGCACCGGGCTCGAACGACTCATGCCGACGTGGAGATCGGCGCAACGGGCGAGCGCGGATTCCGTCGCGCTGATCTCGAGGAGTCTCGTGGGAGTCCTGTTCCACGTCGACGGCTCTCCGGGGGGAAGGCGGCGGGCAGGTGCTGCGGACGGCGGTATGCGTCGCAGCTAAGCCCGCACGATCTTCCCGTTGAAGTTCTCGTCTGCGAGCAACCGCCACATTCCTAGCGATCCAGGCGGGCCAGGAGCCGGTCCCTGAGGCCGGCTTGTGGATGCTCCTGCTCCATCTGGCGGCGCACCTCGTCGGCCGCGGCGTGGCGGCGCTGGACGTACTCGTCGACCTCGGCCCGATGTCTGAGGTAGTAGGTGATCACCGCGTACACATCATCGAGGCGGAGTGCGGGGAAATCCTGGGCGATCTCTTCGGGGGTGGCGCCGGTGTTGAAGACGTCGACCACGGTCTCCAGCGTGACGCGGGTTCCGCCGACACGGATCACACCGTCGGCGTCCGTCCTCAGGGGGATGTGCTCGTCGAGCTTGATCCTCATCCCGCGAGTGCCGGAAGGGGGAGGTCGTCCCGGGCGGACGCCGCAGCAAACGCGATCGCAGCCCTGATGTGCTCGGAGTTGAGGGACGGGTAGTCGCTGAGGATCTGGTCCACAGACGCGCCGTCGGCCAGATCCGCCAGCACGGTGCGGAGGAGAACCCGGGTTCCGCGGAAGATCGTCTCGCCCCCACAGGTCCCCGGATCACGAGTCAGCTGAGCGAGATAGTCCATTCGACGGTCGCAATCATCACATCAACGAGAGCGCAACGGTTGTGTCGAGCATGCCGGGTCGCCCTCCGCGACTTCTCACGGCTACTCCTCGAAGAGCGACCGGGGACGTCCAGACTGGCGGATGATCGAGGAGAGCGTGCCCCGCTTGAGCTCTCGGTGTCGCGGCACCGGCACCGTCATTGTGCCCGTGTCGGACTGCTTCTGGTAGACCTCGTGGCTCCCGCGGGTTCTGACCAAACTGAATCCGTTCTCGAGGAGGATGTCGGCCACCTCCCGTCCCGAGAGAACGCGGAGCTTACCCAACTGCGATGTCCACCTGCGTCACGAAAACCTCCGATCGGAGGCGTGCGGAGACCTCCGACGGATCGGCACACTCGAAGAACAGCTCGATCGCCTCCCGGAGATTGGCCCGCGCCTCCTCCACGGATACTCCCTGGCTCGCAATGTCGAGCTCGGGACAGAGGGCGACCCACAGATCGTCGTCCCGCTCGATGATCGCGGTCAGCGTGCGATGGGCAGCGGTCATCGTTGCTCCTCCAAGTCCATCCGGCAGCCGTACCAGGGTCAAGAGTACCAGCAATCCTCCGGCGCGGACCGGCGCGACTGGCTACTCTCCCGCCTTCGGGTTGGGGAGCAGAGGGATGGACTCGCCATCCGGTAGCCTGGGAGCCGGAATGATCCACATCGACGGCTCCAGGGGCGAAGGC
>CAZTGH010000364.1:3635-5666 GCA_964612985.1 uncultured Pirellulales bacterium | reverse complement strand
GACACCCTCTGGTGGCGAGGCCGACCCTTGGAAGTGGCAATTGCGCGGGTCTGAGGCGGTTTTTCCTTGACCGGCAAAGAGCGATTCGTTATTGATTAACGGCTATTTGGAGCCGGTTTTGCGGGCGGCGCGAGGTTCGTCGAGCGTGGCGAGCCGGGTGGTTTTTGTCGGTCGAGCACCCAGTGGCATCCGTGGAGCGAGGAAGGATTGCCCAGCGGGTCCGGCCAGAGAGTGACAGGTGAGCTTGTGAGTGAAAAACGCGTGCGAGTGGGGTTGGTCGGCTTTGGCACCGTCGGGACCGGCGTTGCCAAGCTGATCTGCGAACAGGCGGATGCGATCGCCGAGAAGATGGGCGTGCGCCTGGAACTGGGCTGCGTGGTCGACGTGGACACGACGACTCCTCGCCCCGTCCAGTTGCCCGAGGGCGTGCTGACCGACGACATCGGCCGTCTGCTGGCCGACGAGAGCCTCTCAGTCGGGGTCGAACTGGTCGGAGGCACCGGCATCGCCAGGACGATCCAACTCGACATGCTTCGGGCGGGCAAGGACGTGGTGACCGCCAATAAGGCGCTGCTGGCCGAGCACGGCGCCGAACTGTACCGGGCGGCCCGCGAGAACGGCCGTTGTATCGCTTTCGAGGCCAGTTGCGCCGGAGGCATTCCCATCATTACTGCCATCCGTACCGGACTGGCGGCCAACAACATCCGCGCCATGTACGGGATCGTCAACGGCACGTGCAACTACATCCTCTCGAATATGAGTGCCAAGGACGAGGAGTTCGCCACCGCCCTGGGCCAGGCCCAGCAGCGCGGGTTTGCCGAGGCGGACCCGACCCTGGACATCACCGGCGGCGACAGCGCCCACAAGCTGGCGATTCTCGCGTCGATGGCGTTTGGGTATGAGATCGCCCTGGATGATATCTTCGTTCAGGGCATCGACGGCATCGCCAAGGAGGACATCCGCTACGGCCGCGAGATGGGCTATAGCCTCAAGCTTTTGGCGATCGGTCTCAAGGATGAGCAGGGTAAGATCTCGCTGCGGGTCCATCCTTCGTTCATCGCCTCCGACAGCTCATTGGCGCGAGTCGATGGCTCGTTCAACGCGATCAGCATCTTCGGCAGTGCCGTCGGTGAGACGATGTACTACGGGCGCGGCGCCGGGATGATGCCGACGGCCAGCGCGGTCGTTGCCGATATTATCGACGTCGCACTGGGCAATTCGCGGACCACGTTCGAGCAACTGCGATTGAAACCGCGGGACGAGGTCATTCCGCTGGTCGAGGACATCAATGATTCGATAAGCCGATTCTACATCCGCGTGATGGCTCGGGACGTCCCGGGCGTCGTCGCCTGCTATGGCAAGATCCTCGGCGACCACCAGATCAGCATCTCCGGCGCTCTGCAACACGAGGGCCGCGGCCCGGATAATACCGTGCCGGTGGTCATTACGACCCATCGGACGCTGCGGAGGAATGTGGCGGCCGCTTTGGCGGAACTGGGCCAGTCGGAGTTCTTCGGCAAGAATCCCGTGTGCATTCGAATCGAAGACATTCCCGAGGATCGGGATACCTGATTGCCGATGAGCCGTCAGGGAAGATTTCTCCGATGGAAATTCTGGACCCGCTAGCGTATGACCAAATATGCGATCATCGTTCCGGACGGGGCAGCCGACGAGCCCATCGAATTGTTCGACGGCAAGACCGCGCTGGAGGCGGCCGAGACGCCTCACATGGACCGGATCAGCACGGAGGGCCGACAGGGTCTCGTGCGGACCGTCCCGGAGGGTATGGAGCCAGGTAGCGATGTGGCCCAAATGAGTCTGCTGGGCTACGATCCGGCGCGTTCGTACACCGGGCGGGCCCCCATCGAGGCGGCGGCCCAGGGGCTTCGCCTGGGGCCAACCGACTGGGTCTTTCGCTGCAACCTGGTGACCTTTGCCGACGGGCGGATGGTCGATCACAGCGCCGGGCATATCTCCAGTGAAGAGGCCGCCAACCTGATCCGTGATTTGCAGAACCGCCTGGCGGAATTG
>CAZTGH010000364.1:0-3625 GCA_964612985.1 uncultured Pirellulales bacterium | reverse complement strand
CAAAAAAGTCCTCGCCGGGTTCCCACGGTTCCCCATGCATCGGCCGCCCCGGCCGATGCGCCGACCCTGCGGCAGCGCGAGCCCCCATGTGCACGCCATGGAACATCATGCGCGCCACCGCCTGGCGGATGACCGGCTATCGCTGCATCCCGGTGTCAGCTATCGGCACTTGTTGGTTTGTAGGGACATGGAGTTCGACGTCCGGACGTACCCCCCTCACGACCACATCGGGACCGCCGTCGAGAAACTCGTGCCTAGGGGCAAGGGAGCGGACCTGCTGATCGAACTGATGAACCTGTCGCAGCAGGTCTTCGCCGACCACGACGTCAATCGGGTCCGCAGGGACCTGGGGGAGAACCAGGTCAGCTCGGTCTGGCTCTGGGGTCAGGGCAAACGCGTGCATCTCGAGAGCTTCCGTCGGCGTTTCGGGCTCAGCGGCGCGGCGATTACCGCCGTCGATCTGGTGCGCGGGCTCGCCAAGCTGGTGGGCTTCGATCTGATCGAGGTGCCCGGCGCCACGGGGCTGTTCGATACCAACTACCAGGGCAAGGCGGCGGCCGCGATCGAAGCCCTGCAAGACCACGACGTAGTCTTCGTCCATATCGAAGCGCCGGATGAGGCCTCCCACGGCGGCAACGCCGAGATCAAGAAGGCGGCGATCGAGCAGATCGATCGCCATATCGTGGGCCCCGTGCTGGAGGCTCTGAAAGGCTATGAAAACTGGCGGATCCTGGTGATGCCGGACCATCCGACACCCGTCCGGAATGGCGCACACTCGGCCGAACCGGTGCCGTTTGCGATGGCCGGGACGGGCGTCACCGGGATTCTCCACCTCGGTTTCGGCGAGTCCCATGCCGCCAAGTCGGGATTTCGAGTCGAGAACGGGCACGAACTGATGGAATACTTCCTCAAGAGCGCGGCCCGATGAAGAACCAACCCAACCGCAATGAAACCGCGTCGCCGCTGCCGGCGGTGCAGAAGGGGTCAAGATGAAGGTCGTGAAATTCGGCGGTTCTTCCGTCGCGGACGCCAAACAGATTCTCAAAATCGTGGACATTGTCAAGGCCGATCCAGATCGGCGGATCGTCGTGGTCTCGGCGCCGGGTAAGCGCTTCTCCAACGACATCAAGGTAACCGATCTGCTGATTGCGCTGGCCGAAGCGGTCATCGCTGGCCGAGATTACGAACAGGAATTGAGCGCGGTTGTGGGACGATACGCCGAGATCCAGCGGGAGCTGGGGCTCGACGAAGGGATCGTCAAGACCATTGAAGCCGACCTGCGCGGTCGTGTGGAAAGCCGTTCGGCCAACGACGCGCAGTTCACGGACACGATCAAGGCCTCGGGCGAGGACAATAACGCCAAGATCATCGCCCAGGTGTTCGTCAACCAGGGAGTCGGGGCCCGGTACGTGGATCCGAAAGAGGCCGGAATGCTCCTGAGCGACGATTTTGGCAATGCCCACGTGCTGCCCGAATCGTTCGAGAACCTCAAAACGTTGCGCGACGAGGAGGTCATCCTCATTTTCCCAGGCTTCTTCGGTTACACCCGGCAGGGAGAGGTCGCCACGTTTCCGCGCGGTGGCTCCGACATTACCGGCGCCATCCTGGCGGCTGCGGTACAGGCGGATGTCTACGAGAACTTCACCGACGTCGATTCGGTCTTTGCCCTGGACCCGCGCGTGGTCTCGGAGGCGCCGGCGATCAATCTGCTGACGTTCCGCGAGATGCGCGAGCTGTCCTACGCTGGTTTCGGCGTCTTCCACGACGAGGCGATCATCCCGGCGGTGCAGGCGAAGGTACCGATCTGCATCAAAAACACGGATCGCCCCGATGCCCCGGGGACGATGATCGTGGCCGAACGAAAATACGAGCACGGCGAGGTCACCGGGATCGCCAGCGCCGACGGGTTCAGCGCGATCTACCTGAGCAAGTACATGATGAACCGGGAGTTGGGCTTCGGTCGACGTTTGCTTCAGGTGCTCGAGGACGAGCGCTTGTCCTTTGAACACGCGCCGTCGGGGATCGACGACATGTCCGTGATCCTGCGCAGCCGGCCGTTGACGCCGGAGAAAGAGGAGCAGGTCCTCAACCGTATCCGCACCGAGCTGATGGTGGACGACGTGACGATCGAACACGGACTTTCGCTGATCATGATCGTCGGTGAGGGCATGCGTTATGCGGTGGGCGTGGCTGCCAAAGCATGCGCGGCACTGGCCGATGCGGGCGTCAATATCGAAATGATCAACCAGGGCTCGTCCGAAATCAGCATCATGTTCGGCGTCAAGGAAATCGATCGCAAGCATGCCGTCCAGGCGCTCGGCCATGCCCTACTGAAGATTGGCAAGAAGCGTTGAACAGATCGAGCAGACAGGCCTTTGTACTGAGCAGACGCTCACGGGCGATCCTGATTGGTGTGAGCGCGCTCGGGCTGGGCCTGTTGATCTGTGTCGATCGAGCGGTCATCTCGCCCCGCCGGATCGCGCGCAGCGATTCACCGTTGCAGGCGGCCGCACGTGACCGGGCTCGCTACCAGGGCAAGACGTTCGAGGTGGTCCTGCTCGTGGACGGGGACACGCTGGACTTGGACGTGGTTGATGGCAGCAGCCCCACCACTCGGGTTCGCCTGCTGGGAATCGATGCGCCGGAAATGCATGACGAGGAGAACCGGCCCGTGCATTTCGCGCAGGAGGCGACCGAGTTCGTCCGCCAACAGACGTTGGGCCATCAGGTGACCGTGTATCTCGAAGAGGACGGGCGCACGCGGGGTTACTACGGCAGACTGCTGGCCTACCTGGAACTTCCCGACGGAACGATGCTTAACGATACGCTGCTGGCCGAAGGGTATGCCTACGCCGATCTGCGGTTCAAGCACAGCTACTATCATCGATACAGCCAGCTCGAATCCAGCGCGCGAGCCCTCGGTAAAGGCCTCTGGGCGAACGCCACGCGCGACGATCTGCCCGCCTGGCTCCAGCGTATGCGCCCCAACCTTCTGGCCGACTGACGCGCCGCTGGATCTCTACCCGTGCTCACGGTCTGCAAAGCGCCAGCGAAGACGGCCTTGAACATGTCCGCGCCTCTAGAGGCGGCGCAAGCGTCTGACGATGAGATTCTTCAGTTCTTCGAGGATTTCCGCAAGAGCCTCGATCATCGTCGCGAGACTTCTTGCGATGGAACCGTTGAATTCCACCGAAAACGGCGGAATTCCACCCTTTTGCTTTTTCATTTGCTATATTGCTACGCTAAGGGTTCCTCACACGGCAAAATACGCCGCCGAATCGTTCCAAAACACTTGGCAGTATAATCTACGGTTGTCGGGCGGACAATCTTTTTCCCGGCAATTCCTGAGGATGCCCTGCGGATGGGAATAACTGCACTCGGCAAATGGTGGCGTATTCGAGCCGCGCCGTCTGATCGCCATTCTTGAGACCGGTCCATTCGCTTTGTTGTCATCTCGACCGGAGCGAAGCGAAGTGGAGAGATCCGCCCGCGAAGAAGGTGGTCGCCCGGCCTATGTCTGGACCTTTTGAATTGACGGAGAATACGGGCGTCATTGCCCGTCCAATGCCAGATTTCCGTTCGACTTCGCTCAGGACAAGCTCTCCATTTCGCTTCGCTCCAGTCG
>CAZTGH010000363.1:4559-5668 GCA_964612985.1 uncultured Pirellulales bacterium | reverse complement strand
AGCCGGGATTGCAGATCGAACCTTCGGCGCGAATCGCCTCGGCGAATCGCGACAGCGATAGTCCGCCCAATTCTTCTCGCACGTAGTGGAAATGCGGGTAGTACCAGCCTCCCTTGGTGGTGCCGGAACCGGGCTTGGGGCGGATCGGCCTGATCCCAGGGACGTCTGCGAGCAAATCGCAGAAATGGTTCATCGCGCGATCGATCTGGGCCATCTGCTGTGGGAACAGATCGAGCTGGACGAGACCGAACGCAGCGCTGACCTGGTGCATGCGATGCTTGAACCCGCCAGAGGGGATGCCGGCGAATCGCTTGAGTTGCGGCAGCGTGATCTCGCCATGTCGGGCGTAGTGGCTGTAGAGCAATGCCCGCTCGTAGATCTGGCGGTCGTCGGTCAGCAGGATGCCTCCTTCGCCGATCGGCAGCGACTTGCCGGTCATCAGCGAGAATGCCGCGACCTCGCCAAACGTGCCGACCTGCTTGCCCTTGTACATCGCGCCGTGGGCGTGCGAGGCGTCTTCGAGGACCTTCACGCGGTGCTGGCGGGCGATGGCGGTGATCGCGTCCATGTCGGCGGGCATGCCTGCATAGTGCACGACCACCACCGCCTTCGTGCGCGGGGTGATGCGACGCTCGAAATCCTGCGGATCGAGGCAGATCGTCTCGGGATCCACGTCAGCGAACACGGGTGTGGCGCCGAGGACATAGGCCTGCACGATGGATGCCCAGTAAGTGATGCTGGGACAGATGACTTCGTCGCCCGGACCGATGCCTAAACCAAACATGGCGTCGAGGATCGCACCGGTTCCGTTGGGACTGGCGAGAGCGAACTTGCGACCGAGCATCTCGGCATACTTCTGTTCGAACTGCTTCGTGACGTCCAGGCCGGACATTTGCCCGCTGCGCAGGACGTCCAGCACCGCCTGTTCGTGGCGCTCGGTGACGATCGGCCAGGTGAACAGGTCGCCCGGGTCGGACGTGACGGTTTTGGCGCCGCCCAGCAGGGCCAGTTGGTTGCTCATTTGTCTTCTCCAGTTCACCATCCCCAAAGCCTGCGGCTTTGAGGCTGCCACCCTGCTATGGTCGTCGGGCCAGTTCCAGGGCCTGGGT
>CAZTGH010000363.1:0-4549 GCA_964612985.1 uncultured Pirellulales bacterium | reverse complement strand
CTCATTGGTTCTCTCCGAATTCGCCATCCCCATCCTGATGGATATCGGGATGAGGCTGTCACCTGGCTGCACTATTGCTTTCGGGCCAGTTCCAGGGCCTGGGTGGTGATGAAGTACTTGGCTTTCATGCAATCGACTTCCCAGCGGGGCAGACGGCCCTGGGTCAGGTAGTCGAGATATTGCTCGGTGACGTGGCGGAAGTGCGCCTCGTGTCCGATGAGCTGCTCGGGCGGGACCACCACCTGCCAGCCTCCTTCGTAGGCTTGCAGGGCAAGGCCCGGGAAGTCGGCCTGCCAGCGGGCCACGGCGGCGGTCAGGGCCCGAGCGAGTCGGGCGCGGTCACCGCCCGGGGCCAGTTCGATGAACAGTTGCGGGCGGTAGTGCTGCGCGGGACCCTGGCGGACCATCACGTGAGCCTGACTGCCGCGAGCGAGCGAATAGTGCGTATCGCCGCCAGTCGGTGCCTCGAAGTCCCAGTGGACCGCCAGTCGGGTGTGAACGCCGTTGACGGTGAAGAGCATTTCGCCATTGCAGTAATAAGGCAGAACGCCCTCTTCGTCGAGTTGGGTTTGCAGGTAATCGGGGAACTCGGCGGCTCCGGTGACTTTCTCGTACTGGGCCTTTGTAATCGTAGTGGGCCAGTGGGCGGCGCTGATAACGCGGACGTCCGTGCGATACTCGATGGTCTGCTCGGGGAAGCACGTCCAGAGCACCAGGTCGATCAGATGGGTCGTGACGTCGACCAGGCCCTCGCCCTGCTGGCTGGCGTCGAAGTACCAGGTGGGTCTGCGGATAGGCTGGCCGGAGATGTACTTGAAGAAATGGTGGACGCTCTCCTTGATCACTGCTGGATCGTCGGGCGACCCCTTCTCCAGTTCGCCAAAGACCTCCTCATCGAGCACCAACAGTTTCTGGAAAATGCAGAGGCGGTTATATCGCTCGGTCATGATGTCGTAGAGAAGCAGCTTTTTCCGCTCGGCGGTGTCGAAGGCCTGTTCCAGGTCGGCGAACCCTGCGGCGTCGATGCACATGGGCTTGTCGGAGAAAACGTTCAGGCCGGCATCGATCGCGGCGGTGATGTATTCCGTCTTGCGGCGGTTGTTGCCTGAAAGGATCACGATATCGCCCGCCCGATCGGCCTGCATCTTTTCGAGGTAGTCGCGTCCGATGTAGACTTCTTGCTGCCAGGCGGTGGGATCGTCGGCGCGGGTGTTGAATGCTTCGATGCGTCCGAGATACTCCTTCAGTTCGGGACCCTCGGGGGCATAGACGTGGACGGTCGGGTCGATCTGGTCGTACATGGTCTTCTGGACGAGGGCGGCGTGGTAATGGCCTGGGTCGAGGACCACGAGGCGGACGGGCGAGGAGCCTGGCCCCACGCGGCCACTCGTCAGCGCACAAGACAGCGGCACGGCAAGCAGGCAGGCCCCTGCGACGGCCAGCACCAGCGTTCGCACCATGGCTCGTCCCTTCTATCCGATGATCCAATAGACCGTGCCGATCAGGAGCCCGACGGCGATCCAGGCGATGAGAAAACCGCCAATGCCGACCCACGTCGGCCTGGGAATCTCGAAGTCCGGTAGATCGATCAGCACGTTACGCGGTCCCGGCTCGACGCCGGGCGGCAGCGTAAACGGTGGCGTTTCCGGCTCGTCGGGCTGGATCGGCGTCCGCAGGCAGGCGTAGACCTGATCGAGCTGGTCGGGATCGACGCGCTCGGTCAGGAGGCTGACCACGACCAGAATAATGAAGCCCGCGCTGAGATAGAGGATCATCTGCCAGGGCAGATAGAGTTCGCCATCGTACAGCAGGAAGGCGGGCAGATGGCCGGCCAGTCGGGCGTTGAAATCCCACGCCACCCAGTCACCAAAGGCGATCTTGCTGGTGAACAGCAGCAGTCCGAAGCTGACCAGGGTGCCCGCCCAGGCGCCCGCGACGGTGGCGCGGCGCCAGAAGAGCCCTGCCCAGAAGGCGATGCCCATCATGGCCGAGACCATCCAGAAGATTTCGAGACCATCCACGACGCTTTCGAGCGTGAAGGCGAAGAGGATGCCGCAGGCGACGATGACCACCGAGACGATGCGCCCGACGAGCGTATAGTGGGCGTCCGGTCGGTCGGTGACCATGGACTTGCGGTAGAGGTTCTCGGTGAAGAGCGCGGAGGCGACCACCATGAGCGAATCGCACGTGCTCATCACGGAGGCCAGCATCGAAGCGATGAACAAGCCGATCAAGCCCGGCGCGATTCTGGGCAACAGGTCGCGAGCCATCTGGCCATAGGCCTGGTCCGGCTCGGCCAGTCCTCCGTTGGCGTAGATGGCCACGGCACACAAGCCAGTCAGCATCCAGGCGACGGTGCAGATGCGTTTGCCGAAGATGCCGGCGGTGACGCCCATGCGCCCCTCCATCTCGCTCTTGCCGGCGGCGCAATTGGCCATGGTTTCGGGCATGGTCACCCAGCCGACGAGGGCGTTGAAGGCGATCACCGCGATGAAGAAGAAGGTGATGCCACCCGGCGCGACCAGCGAGAGCATGTGGGGATCGCTGATCGACTCGCGCAGGCCCTCCATGCCACCGACCTGGTGCAGCGCAAAGGGCAGGATGAGAAACGACAGGATCACCGTCAGGAGCCCCTGGACGAAGTTGGTGGCGATGGCGGCGCTGAGCCCGCCGGCGACGCCATAGATGACGAAGATGACGGTCATGATCACGATGGCGAGGTTGGGGGAGATGGTGTTGCCCGAGACGGCCCAGACGATGGCGCCGGAGCCTTTGAGGATCACGCCGATGGCGACGAGCAGGGGCAGCATGCTCATGACGGCGTAGAGGGCGCCGACGCTGCGACCATAGCGGGCCTCGAAGAAGTCGGCGGTGGTGACCGCCCGCATCCGACGGAAGATCGGCGCGATCAACCAGAAGAACGGGGTGGGAAAGAGCCACTGCCACTGGTACCAGATGCCGGAGGCCCCTGCCTGGTAGGTCTTGGCGGCGACGCCGACGGCCTGATCGGAATGCGTGCCGGCGCCGAACATGAAGAAGGCCATCATGACCTTGCCGAACTTGCGGTCGCCGATGAAGAAGCTCGTGCTGCTGCGGACCTTTCTGGTGGCCCAGAGGCCGATGGCGGTGATGCCCAGCAGGTACAGGATGATGATGGCCCAGTCAATCGGTTCGATGCCCAACATGCACAGACCTCCTGTGTTGTCACGGATCCGCTTCGATCGAGTCAGGCAAAGTGTACCGGCCCGGGCCAGATTCGTAAAGGGCTACTCGCCGGCTTCTGCGGAAATGTCCCAGAGCGGGTGGCAGTACTCGGGACGCCGTAATACCTCAACCGTTCGGATGGCATGGACATAGGGCAGACGACTGACTCTTTCGTGGCCAGATCCCTCGGCTCCGCTTCGCTCCGCTCGGGATGACAAGAAAGAGAGGGCTCCGCTCGAGATGGCAAGAAGAGAAAGGCCGGTCGGGGATGACGAGATTACGACGGTCCAAGACTGGCGGTCTGAGCCTGGGGGCCGGGTCCGGCGTCATCTGCCAGGCGCAGCGGGGTGGCACGGTGGCATACCCTCGATTTTGCGTTTCATTGCGGGGTGGTCCTGTGGTATGATGCGGGGGTTGGCGTTCATGAAGGAGACTGCGATGAATGCAGAACGTGCGTGGATCTCATGCCGAATCGCCGGGAGTTGCCCCGGTCGAATCTTCCCCACTCTCCTGGCGGTCATCGTCTGCGCGTCGGCGGTTTGCAGTGTGCCAGTGAAGGCCTCTGCGACTGCCGATCAGTGGCGGGCGGGGGCAGCAAGGGCGGTGATTACGCCGGAGAAGCCGATGTGGATGGCGGGGTATGCGGCGCGGACCAAGCCCGCCGAGGGGAAAGTGCACGACCTGCACGCCAAGGCGCTCGTCCTGGAGGATTTCCAGGGGCATCGGCTGGCGATCGTGACGCTCGATCTGCTGGGGATCGACAGGACGATGCGCGACTGGATCGCGGCGCGGGTGCAGCAGCGGTACGGCATCGCTCCCGAGAGCCTGCTGATCAATTCATCGCACACGCACTCGGGACCGGTGATCCGCGAGGGCGCGTACTCGATCTATGGTCATTCCTTTTACGATCTGACACCCGAGCAACTGGAGCAGTCCAACGCGTACAGCGACGGGTTGCAGCAGAAGGTTGTGGATCTGGTCGGCAAGGCAATCGAGAAGCTGGCTGCCGCCAAGCTGTCCTATACGCACGCTCGCGCGGGGTTCGGCATGAACCGTCGGCTGAACACGGGCCAGGGCTGGCGGATCAGTCCGAATCCCGATGGACCGGTGGATCACGATGTCCCGGTGCTGCGCGTCGACGATACGGAAGGCACGTTGCAGGCGGTTGTGTTCGGGTATGCCTGCCATGCAACGACGCTGAGCTTCTACGATTACTGTGGCGATTATCCCGGTTTTGCACAGGAGTACGTCGAGCAAATCTATCCCGGCGTGACCGCGATGTTCATCGCGGGCTGTGGAGGCGATCAGAATCCGTTTCCACGGAGCAAAGATCGGGCGCTGGAGC
>CAZTGH010000362.1:0-5684 GCA_964612985.1 uncultured Pirellulales bacterium | reverse complement strand
GTGACCTCACGGGTGTGATCCGTGCGCTCTAGCCAACTGAGCTAATCGCCCGAGAAGAAGCCCATTAAAGCGGATGGTGCGGGGGCCGTCAAGCCCTAATCGCGTGCCAATCGCCTCTTGCAGGCAGATTTCTACGTGGCCACCAGGTTGACCCGCCCGAGTTTGACGCCCTTCATGCTCAGGATGTTCTCGCCGACGCGGTGGATTTCGCCGACCTGACCGCGCAGGACGATGATTTCGAGGCAGTCGTGCCGATCGAGATGCACGTGCAGGGAGCTGATCGTCTGGAGTAGATGGGAGTGTTGAAGGGCAATCAGCTTCTCCGCCAGGTTGGCGGCATGGTGATCGTACACCACAAAGACCGCCGCGACCGCCTCCGACTGCGGGTCGCTCAATCGCTCCTGGCTCAACTGGTTCCGCACCAGATCGCGGATTGCTTCCGAGCGGCTCTGGTAGCCCTGTCGCTCGATCATCGCGTCGAACTGCGAGAGCAGGTCCTTGTCGAGTGAGATGCCTACACGTTCGAGATCTGCCATGAGAGCCCTTCCTGCAACGCCTTCCTAGTCCTTCCTTATAACATAGATCACCTGCTCGGCCAGCAGATTCGGCCAGAAGCGGACCGGACCGGCATGCCGCCGCACCAGCGGGACCTTCTGCTCGACCACCGCGCCCAACCGCCGACAGAAACGGTCAAAATCCTTCAGCGACAGACAGTGGATGTTGGGGCTGTCGTGCCAGTCGAAGGGCAGTTGACGCGTCACCGGCGCTCGGCCTCTGCACAGCAACTGCACCCGCGAACGCCAATGGGCGAAGTTCGGAAAGCTGACGACCACCCTGCGACCGATCCGCAGGAGCTCGCGCAGCACCCGTTCCGGATCCCGGATCGTCTGCACCGTCTGCGAGAGAAGCGCGTAATCGAAACTTTTGTCTCCGTAGCTGCCGAGCCCACGCTCCACGTCGTACTGGATGATCGACAATCTCTTGCAGACGCAGCTCAACACGAGGTCCTGTTCGAGCTCGATCCCCCGTCCGTCGATGTGTTTGTCGTGGCGCAGTCGGGCCAGCAGCTCTCCGTCGCCGCAGCCGACATCCAGGACGCTTGCATTGGGCTCAATCAGCGCTTCGACCAACTGGTAATCGACACGCGCACGCTGGGCCTGCTCGTAACGGTCCGGCGCCGCAGCACGCCGGTGGGAACAGACCCCTTGCATCTGGTCGCAATCCGGTTGGCTCGTGGATGACAGAAAACAGTCGATGAATGCCCCGAGCGTTTCGCTCTCCAGCAGAAACGCATCGTGACCGTAGGACGAATGGATGTTGCAGAAGCTCACGTCCTTGCCGTGGGTGGCCAGCGCGTCGACGATCGCCTCGGACTGGGCCGGCGTGAACAGCCAGTCGCTGCTGAAACTGACCACCAGAAAGCGTGCCTGCGCATGCGCGAAGGCCTGCCGAAGCGATCCGTAGTCCCGCGCCAGGTCGAAGTAATCCGACGCCTTGGTGATGTACAGATAGCTGTTGGCGTCGAACCGGTCGACGAAGGTCTGGCCCTGGTAGTCGAGATAGGTCTCGACGGAGAATTCCGAGTTGAAATCGTAGCTGTATCTTTCGGCGCTGCGCAGCTCGCGTCCGAACTTCTGCCGCATGCCCTCTTCGGAAAGATAGGTGATGTGCCCGATCATACGGGCGATCGCCAATCCTCGGGCCGGGACGGTCTTGTCGTGATACTGGCCGTCGGCGAAGTTCGCGTCGGCCAGGATCGCGTTTCGACCGACCGCGTCGAACGCGATCGACTGGGCCCCGAGATGCGTCGTCGTCGCTACCGGGATCGCAGCGTCCATCATGTCCGGATACGCGATCGACCACTGCAAGACCTGCATCCCGCCCACGGACCCGCCGACCACCGCCAGCAGGTGGTTGATGCCAAGCTGATCCAGCAGCAGTTTCTGAACGCGCACCATGTCGGCGATGGTGACGATGGGAAAGTTCAGTCCGTACGGTTTGCCGGTGTTCGGGTCGATCGAAGAAGGTCCCGTTGTCCCGGAGCAGCCCCCGAGGAAATTCGAGCAGACGACGAAATACCTGTTCGTGTCGATGCCCTTTCCTGGGCCGATCATATCTTCCCACCAGCCCGGCTTCTTATCGTCGGTACAGTGATAGCCGGCGGCGTGGGCGTTGCCGCTGAGCGCGTGGCAGACCAGGACCACATTGTCCCGGGCCTCGTTGAGCTGCCCATAGGTCTCATATGCGACGTCGATCGGCCCGAGCTTCCTGCCGCATTCCAGAAGCAAGGGAGCGTCCGCCTCGACGACCCGCAGAATCCTGGTTTCTACCAGGCCCACAGAATTGACGCTGACGGTGTCCATAAGGCCCACCAGTATAGCGACAAACGCCGGCCTGTAAACCGCCATGACCGCCTTCGAGCCTGGGCACTCAGCGTTCCGTGTCGATTGCAGAACCGCCGACCCGACGCCGACGGTCCGTTCGCCCGGTCAGATGATCTCGAGACGCCGGAGAATGGCCTTCGTCCAGCGGGCGCTGCGGGCCTGCGACAGAATCAACAGCAACACCGCCAGCAGCCAGTAGGCGCTGAACCGCAGGTAGTACAGAAGCGTGTACACGAACCCCGAGCCCTTGTCGGAAACCCACTTGGCCAGCTCGGCCGGCGTGTACGCGACGCCGATCACGCTCGACTCGATCAGTTCCTGCCATGGGACGATCAGGACGAACAGGATCAGCGACAGGAAGAAGGCGCGGGCGATGTGATTGATCCCGCCCAGCCGGCCGATCAGCGAGACCATCAGACTGAAGAACATCGCCAGGCAGAAGAGTCCCGCCGTGATGATCAGGACCCCGTTGACCAGCTCGATGGTCCGCCGGATGTGTTCCCAGGTCAGGTTCTCGACGAGCGGCAGGTCGATTCTGCTTTCCGTGGCGGTGGCGGGTGCCGACGCATCGTTGACGTCCGCCACAGATTCTGCTGCGGCGCTACCAATGGCCTCGACCTCGCTCATCGGTTCGACCGCCGGGACGGGAATGGCCACCAGACCCAGATTGACCAGCCAGAAACACGCCTGAGCCAGCATCAGGCAGATCACCACCAGCAGGAAGAAGAAGTTCTTCCATCCTCGGAAGACCCCCACGGCTTCCAGACAGTCGCTCGTTTCGATCATATGGCTCTGGTTGACCGGGCCCTCATTCATTTCCAACATCTCCAATTCCTCGACTTCATTGGGCTTTCCGAAGACACAACACCCAATCATCCTCCCCCGGCGTCCTGGCGTCAATGCGCTCGCCGCTGCCCGCGGGTCCACGATCGACTCGCGGTGCGAACGCCGGTCGGCATTATCTGGGATGACGACAGGGAATGCAATCATATTCCGTCCGAGCCGCCGTTTCGTATTCCCAGGCGGAGTTCCCGCATCGTCTGCGACTGTGCCAAGGTGAGTGGACCAGCGGGTTGGCTGTGTGGGGTCAGCGTGGGGTGTGAACCGGCCGGCGAGAAGCCGCGATGGCATGAGAGAGACCGCAGGTGATCAGGTCGATCCTGCGCAATTCCTCTGCCGAAAGTGTCGAGGGCAGGGCGCGGGCGATCAGCAGGAATCCGAGAGGACGCCCGAGGTCGTTGAGCGGCAGGGTCGCCAGGGAAATATTCCCGAGGCCCTGAAGGTTGCCCTCGAGACCCATCGCGAACAGGTCGTGCATCGCACAGGCCCGATTCGCCTTGCAGACGCCGGCAGTCAATTCGGGCGAAAAACACTCTTCGAGCGGCCGGCCACCCACCATCAGGCTCTCGTGGGCGTTGAACGCACGGAGTTCTCGGCTCTCCGGCTCACGAAGATAGAACGTAACTGCCGTCTCGGGCAACTCTTCGCGGATGCGCTGGTCCGCTTGAACGAGCAGACTCCGCAGACCCGTGGCGCCCAGAAGAGACTTATAGAAGCTGGCCGCAAAACCGACGCGGTCGAGCCGCCTGACAAAAGTTCGCTGCGCGCCGATCAGATCGTTGCACAGGATATCGATCTGGCGGGCCTGTCGTTTCCGCTCGCGGTTGAGCTTCTTGATCAGCAGACGCAGCCGTTGTTGTCGTTGGCTCTGGCTCATAAGACTCCACGTTCAAAGGACCCTTCTCATCGAGGGAGAACCCCATGCGTACCATTCGGCTCGGTATTCCAACTGCTTTAGCGACAAACGGCCGAATCGCAGCGTCCCGAGGGCCGCCCCATAAACAGGCGCATATCACCGGTGGAGGTCTTTCTGACGCCGTGGCGACACCGGTACAAAGACTGCGCGGACCTAGGGTGTGAATCGTACATCGCGAGATTCTCGGACGTGTGTCGAGTGTCCCTGCCGACACGACGCGTCCGAAACGGGCATTCCGAAGGCAGACTGTTTACGTACGGAACAAATCCTGGTATGGATAGGGACGCAGGCGTGGATGCATGCCATGCTATGAAGTCCAAAGCGTTACAGCCTCTGAATATAAGGAAAGATGATTCTATGAAAAAGCTCATGCTCATCGCCACTGCCGTTCTGGCTACCGCCTCATGTCAGTCGGTGCCGAAACATCGATCCGTCAGCCTCTTCAACGGCAAAGACCTTACCGGCTGGCATGCCGATGTGCCCAAGATGGACGACGATCCCAGCGTCCGGAGCCCGTTCATCGTTCGCGACGGCATGCTCGTCAGCCTGGGCACGCCTGGCGGGCATCTGATCACCGATGCGGTCTACCAGGACTACCGCCTCGAAGTGGAATATCGTTTTGCCGGCAAGCCGGGCAATTGCGGCGTCCTCGTCCACGCCTCGACGCCCCGCGCCCTCTATGGCATGTTTCCGCAGTCGCTCGAAGTGCAGATGATGCACCAGAACGCAGGGGATTTCTGGTGCATCGTCGAAGACGTTACCGTGCCCGATATGGAAAAGCGGCGGGGCCCGAAAGAGCAGTGGGGCATCACCGAAGGCAAACAACGTCGCATCGTCAATCTCACCGACGATTCGGAGAACCCCGTGGGCGAATGGAACACCATGGTCATCGAGTGCCTGGATGACGCGCTGAAGGTCTGGGTCAATGGCGACCTGGTCAACTACGGATACGATTGCACCGCTGACAAAGGCCGGATTGCCGTTCAGGCGGAAGGCTCCGAGGTCGAATTCCGCAGGATCGAGCTGACCCCGATCGAAAGGTTCACCGAGGAGCAGTAATTGGGCTCATCTGGTTTTTGGGTATTTCCTGAGTCAGGCACGCCCGAAACGGGCGTGAAGAGGAGATTTTTCCGCTTTGCGCCAATAGCATGACCTGGGCACAAGAGCGACGCCCCATGATAGCGGCGTCGCCATGCTGCTGGACCGCTGCGGCGCTCAGGTTGCTCATGGCGCAAAGCGGAAAATCTCAGGGGTCTGGGGACGGACTCCCCAGCAGCTACCGAAGTACGCAAGAACCGGATGAGCCATAATTGATGACTCGCCAGTCGCAGGATACTTTGGTCTGAGGATTGGTGGGCCGTGGTATACCACTTGCCGTCATTGCCGTCGGTGTACATCTTGAACGCCAGACCCCACTGGTGCAGCCTGGACCGGCAGACCGTCGCCTGCGCACTGTGCCGCGCCCGGCGCAACGATGGAAACAACAACGCCATCAGCAGCACGATGATCGAGATGACCACCAGCAGTTCGATCAAGGTGAAGCC
>CAZTGH010000361.1:0-5692 GCA_964612985.1 uncultured Pirellulales bacterium | reverse complement strand
GATCAGTCTCTTGCACATACTCGTCCTCCTTCAAACAAGGGCCAAAGCCTGGCGCACATCCCTCGGCAGACGGAAGAAGGGCCTGCACGGACAGGATCCGTGCAGGCCCGGAAGGACGCAGAGTCATTGGCCAGCGGATCGGCCTGTCGCGTGCTTGTCGCGATCGACGACAGGCACCGAACTACATCCCTGCGACCAGAGTGACGATTTCATCCTGTGACAGGGCCCGGGTGAACAGGCGGAACTCGTCCATGAGTCCGGTGAAGGGCCTCGCGTCGTCGATGTTCTTTCCCACGCGCGCGCCCAGATCCCAATCTCCGGCGATGTCGGCAGGGTTCGCCACGTCCATCTCAGAGGTCAATTCTCCATTCAGGTAGACTGCGGCCTTGGCCGATGCCTTGTCGTAGGTAGCGGCAAAATGCTGCCACTCCTCCCACGTCACGGCACCTGCTCGCATGTCGAACATCGTCGTGCCGCCATAGGAGCGGAGCAGCCATCGGAATTCGCCATTGCTGCGGGCCTCGGGATGAACGACCCAGGTCTGGTCCGACGCTCTGGCGTTGAACAGTGCATGATGATCGCCCGTATTTTCGCACTGGATCCAGGCCGCGAGGGTCATGCCGGAGGTTGGAATATCCTCGGCTGCGATGTTCGTGCCGTCGAGGTCGAGGTAGCCGGCGTTGGCGAATTTCGCCCCGCCGTTGACCGCGCCTTCCGCGGCGCCGGTTACGTCGCCAACGACCGTGCCGTCGTTGCCGTTGCCGGATTCATCGGGCACGACCGCGCCAAACTCGTCGAAGGAGTAATAGACGCTCAGAGAGGGGTCTTGGCCGGTATCGGCACGAAAACCCGCCAGGTAGAGCATCTCCTCGTCGGACAGGGCCCTGTTGTATATGGCGACCTCATCGATGGCGCCGATCCAGTCGCAACTCCAGCCGTCCGAACCGATCAGAACGGGCGTCGGGCTGCTGGTGATCGCACCCATGGGCGTCGATTCGGTGGCCAGGCCGTTGAGATAGGCGGTCAGCGTCTGACCGTCGGCCGAGCAGGCAATGTGGTGCCACTCACCCTGGGCGAGGTTCTGGTTGACGTAGGCCCAGGCGCGAGGCGAGGAGTTGAAGGTGAAGGCCATGTAGGGTTTGGGGCTGGCCCAGCCGTAGCGCACCTGCCAGCTCCAACTGGGACTGGCCGTGGCGCCGGCCTTGGCCATCGGCGCCGTCTCGGTGCCCTGGCCCTCCGGATCTTCCGCATCGGGGCGAATCCACAGCGACAGCGAGATCGGACCGGTGATGTCGAGCAGGGCGTCATGGGCCACCTCGATGTAGTCGCCGTCCCCGTCGAACAACATCGCGCCGCCGGAGGCCCCATCGGTCGGCTGGGTATCGCCGATCACGACCCCGTCCAGGCCGTTGCCCGAGGCGTCGCTCGCATCGACATCCAGCGGATAGTAAGCTACCAGGCCGTCGGCGCCCGGGTCTGCCGGCGTCGGAGGAACGGCCAGAATGGCGGTACCCCACTGGGACGCATCGTTCCAGCCCTCTACGGCGGAGAAGGAGAGCATCTTGCCTTCGCGCGAATCGCCGCCGTCGTCATCGTCATTGTAGTAGCAGTCCATGCCGATCAAGTCGCCTGCCTGCGGTGCGACGCCCTGGATCGACAGCCAGGGCATCTTGATCTCGATACGCCAGCCGGTTGCGGTGGTGACTTGCGCCTGTTCAATCCCTTCGGTATATCCGGCGATGTTGGTTCCCTGGATGTCGTCTGCGCCCCATCCGAACGTATACTGGTGGTCGTCTCCCGACAGCGGAGTGCTCAGCTTGGTGTTGCCGCCGTCGAAATACACCTCGACGCTGTCGTCCTGCCAGGCTGCGGCGGAGTCGTTCTGCAGGCTGTCGTCGGTGACATCGACGAGAACATAGAGATTCTCCAGGTCATACAACACCTTCCAGGTGCCGGAGGCGTCGGCGGGATCGGTCAGGGCAGCGAACGACTGGGTCGACGCGCCCGCCCAGACCGTGTCGAGCTCTCCGTCGATGACGGGAGGTACCACAGCAAAGCCGACTTCCATGTCGATCTGTTCGACGCCTGCAATGACGGCCAGGATTTCGAGCTTCGTCGCAGCCTTGTTGTAGATCCGTACGTCACTCAGGAACCCGCGCCAATTCTCACCCTCCGCCGCTTCGTTGTCGCCGCCGAAGAAGAGCGGTTGGGGAAAGTCCAGGGGTTGCGTGATCGTCTGGGAGCCGCCTTCGGCGCCGTTGCGGTAGTAGGTCAACTGATCGCCGACCTTGACGACCGCATGGTGGAGCCACACGTCGGCGGGGATGTCCTCATACTCCATATTGTCGTTGCCGTTGCCGTTCATGTGCCACTCGAATTTCGTCGGCGTGAACTTGATGAACTGGCGCGGCACGAAATCGACGGCATTCTCATCCATGCGGTTGCCGACAATGATGTCGTTGATCCCGGTTTGGCCGACGTCCTGCTTGGCCCAAAAGGCCCAGGTGAAGTCGTTGGTCAGTGTCATTTGGGGGATGGTCCCGGCGCGGACATAGGCGCCGCTCGCCTCGCCGTTGAAACTGATGACCATGCCCCGCTCGGCGTCCTCCACCCAGACCGAGCCGTCCGGTCCCAGGCCGCCGTTCGGGTTGTTGACCGTGCCGTCGGAAGCGCTGCCGGACAAATCGACGACCGTCTCCCCAGCGGCTTCATTGAGGGGCCACCAGCCCACGAGGTTGGGATCGGCCGCTTGGGCCCCGCCGGCAAAGGCCAGAGCCAGGACGAGGGTAAACGAAGCCAGATAAAGCCATCTCTTACACATGACAGTGTTCCTCCCCGAAAAAGATCACCTGAACTGGGATGGGTGTCTTGGCTACGTGCCAAGATCGCCTTTGCTGCTTTTGGCGATTGCTCCACTGCTGCCCAAAAACACTTCTGTAGGACCTGACTGCACCTCCTTCCTTCCAGAAAACAAGGCGAGCCGTTACTTGAGCGGAGTATAGTTGATCTGCAAAGCAGGAAGTCGTCTCGCTGGCCTCACTGCCTCGCATGTCATGGCCTGATTCCTCCTGATCGAAGGACTCCAACACGCCTACCGGTTGGATGAGTATGGACCCCAATGGGCCGACTTCGCACGCACAAGCTTCACTCATGTTAGATACCGCGCCACCTCCCTGCCGTCAAGACAAAAACCCAGTCAAAACGAGGCGATTAACAGGCATGGGACCCCATGTGACGGTCGAAACATATGGCTTGGGAGCAGAGCCGAATGCACAAAAGCATTGGACACACCGGCAGATCAGCTACCGACCTGCCCGGCACGGCCAAGCCGGATCACCATCCTGAGCCGAGGTTCGCAGTGTGCCTGGCGGGGCATCGTGAGCGCCGCATCCTGATGCCTGCCGGAGGATCGGTAGGACCGGAAGGGGCAACAGCCGTGGCGGCGCCAGTGACGGCAGGAGGTTGCCGATTTCACGAACGGTTTGGCGGGCTGTTGAAGTCCTGCCGCCAGGGGAGCGGGGCGGCAAGGCTGGCCAAAGGCAGCCACGCCTCGAGCTATGGAGCCTAGGCGGCAATTGCCGCCATCTGTTTGGCGTAAACGGAGGCCCCGCCGAAGCCGCAGCCGGAGCCAAACAGAGGAGGAGCCAGATGAAGTTCTGTGGGGCGATGAACGAGTAAAGCAGCGGTGGACTGCTGTTCGAGAGGCGGCAGTTGGAAGTGTTGGACGGGTCTTACTAACTTCGGTGCTCAGGCGCGCCAATGATTTACGTCTGGCCTTTGGTTGATCTTCGACTGATCTGCACAAGTCTTTTGCCGTCAATCATGAAGCGTTTTCACACAGGGACTTACGAAACACCCCGAAGGGACTGAAAAATGCGTATGTTGGCGGTTCATCATGCGAATGGAGAGAATCCGCCAAGGGATTGAGCGAATCATTGCCACGCCGGATCGGCGGTCCAGGCGCTCGCCATAGACGACTTCAACCTGGTGACCTTTGGCCCACGTTTCGAAGATCTTCAGGGCCACACTGGGTTCGAAGGTCCACATGGCGTCTTCACCCGCCGCCGTGCGGGTATGGCCGCCATCTGTGTAGTCCTCGCGTCGTTGCCATGTCTATGCCGTTGGATGGCTGTAGTGCTCTCGGACGGCTTGGTAGAACTGGCGGGCCAGACCGCCAATGGCGGCCTTGTAGCCGATATGGGTCTTTCCCAGCCCGCTGCTGGTCAGGCCGCCCAACCGGTGAGATGGCTCAGGATATGGGTTGTTTGCATGACGAGGCTTGAGAGGGAAAGCGAGAGTGATCTGGACCATGAGGGCCACTGTTTCCTGTCATTGGGCCTTGTGGGATACCGGCAGCGGTGACGGTGCAAGACAGGGCCTCTTTCTGCGGGCTGAGAAGAGGCCCGTCACGTTGGATAGCGGGCACAAGGTGATGAAAAATGGTATCGAATACACCCGTAAAGAAGATCACCGTCGGGCAGGTCTCGGCGGCGCCCGGCATGGCGCAGATGAGGTAGGGGGCGTGGAACGTCGGGAACCTCTACAGTTTAACCCTCCGTACCAATCCGTTTGGAGCAACTTCCAGCCGGCAGGGTGCAGATTTGCCCTCTGCCGAACCGGAGAAGGAATAGACAAATCTGATGTCAATTCACTTGCAGAGTCTCGGCATGTTCTGGAAAATGATGATGGATCGAAATGCTGGGGGGCTGGGGAAGCCGGCATGAGTGATGTAACGCGCATCTTGAACGCCATCGAACGGGGGGATGCGAGGGCTACAGACAAACTGCTACCTTTGGTCTACGAAGAACTACGTATTCTGGCCGCCCAGAAGCTCTCCCATGAGTCCCCCGGGCATACCCTTCAAGCCACGGCCTTGGTGCATGAGGCGTATTTGCGGCTGGTGGGGAATGAATCGCAGAGTTGGGACGGTCGCGGTCATTTCTTTGCAGCAGCAGCGGAGGCGATGCGGCGGATTCTGGTGGAGCGGGCTCGTCGCAAGCGAAGCGCCAGACACGGCGGAGACCTCCGTGAAGTCGTCTTCGACGAGGCGATCGCGGCCATCAAGGATTCCCAGGAGGATCTCTTGGCCCTGGATGAAGCCTTGGACAAGCTGGCACGTGAGGATACTCAGCTCGCTGAATTGGTGAAACTCCGGTATTTCGCTGGATTGACTCTGAGCCAGATTGCCGAGATCAAGGGGGTGGCGCGACGCACCGTGGACAGACATTGGGCGTTGGGGCGTGCTTGGCTCTACCAAGAAATGACCCGGGGGCAGAACACACGCGGCGATTCTTCCAGTATGGCCTGAACGAAGCACTGGATAGCCCAAGGATCAGTCCCACCCAATGTGGCCGAGAGCGTCGTCGGTGGATCTTGTCGGCAGTTCCTGTGAAGTCCAGAAGTGGCAATTCTTGAAGAAATTGTGATTTCTCGTGTCGCAGGCTCTCCTCCGATCACGCATTGTACCAAGGACACGTAATGAGACAGGTATTGGCACCATGAGCGATTTGAAGCGTATAAAACCGATTTTTGAGCAAGCCCTTGATCGAGAGGGAGAAGACCGAAGGGCCTTCCTCGATCAGATGTGTGGCCAGGAACCTGAACTGAGGCGAAAGGTCGATGCCTTGCTCCGGGCAAATGAGAGCGCACGGGGATTTCTCGAGTCTCCTGTGTTCGGGCCGGAACCCATTCT
>CAZTGH010000360.1:0-5732 GCA_964612985.1 uncultured Pirellulales bacterium | reverse complement strand
CTCGGGCGGCTTTTCCTTGATCTTGGGCGGCGGGGGCGGCTTCACGAGCTGCACCGTCTGGATGCGCCTTTGGCGCTGCTGGGAGGAGTCCATGAGAAGGGCGCGCACCAGGAACACGGCCCCCGCGAGAACGACGAGAACGATAGCCCCTGCTGCAAAGCCGATCCACCGGGTGGAGGTCTTTTTGCGCTTTGTCATGCTGCCTCTACTTCACGAGCTTCTGGGTCACGAGCCCGATCTGGGTGATCTCCAGCCGCCCGAGCATGTCCAGGACGTCGATCACCTTCTGGTAGTAGATCTTGGAGTCCCCCTTGAGGACCACCGGGAAGTTGGGGTCCACGGCCTTGAACTGCTTGAGCCGGGTCTCCAGCTCCCCCATGCTCACGGGGAAGGTGTCCAGGTAGATCTGGCCGTTCCGGTGGATGGTGATGGCCTTGGTCTTGGGCTTCTGCAGGGTCGGGGCCGCGCTCGCCTTGGGAAGGTCCACCTTGATGCCCTGGACCGAGGCCGTGACCGCGATGATGAAGACCACCAGCAGGGTCCAGGCCAGGTCCAGCAGGGGGGTCACGTTGATCTCGTCGAGCGCCTGAAAAGAGAACAGTTCCCGTCTCATGCCGCTTCTCCGTAGTGCTCCTTCACCCGCAGCGCGAACCGGTCCACGAACACCGCGAGGTCGGAGGTGATGTTCTTGATCCGGCTGTTCAGGTAGTTGTAGGCAAAGAGGGCCGGGATGGCCACGATGAGCCCGAACACCGTGGTGGAGAGGGCCGAGGCCACGCCCGGAGCAATGGCCATGATGTTGGCCTCCCCGGCCTCGGCCATGGCCGCAAAGGTGTTCATGACCCCCCAGACCGTGCCCAGGAGCCCCAGGAAGGGCCCGCCCGTGATGGCCATGGTCAGGATCACGATCCAGGCGTTCAGCCGCTTGGTCTCCTCCACGAAGGCGCCCTCGAGGGAGGCCTTCACCCCGTCCACCACCCCCTCGGGGATGGGCCGGCGCACCGGCTCGGGGTTCCCCACCATGGCCGTGGGCCTGGAGAGCCACTCCCGCACCTCCCGGCATCCGGCCTGGTAGACCCTGTACAGGGAGGAGTTGGGGATCTCCTCCTCCTCGCTGTCCAGGGCCAGGAGGTCATCGGCCTCCTGGAACGCCCGCTGAAACCCGCGATTGGACTGCCCCTGCACGATCAGGGAAAAGGTCTTGCCCAGGAACACCAGCCAGCTGAGCACGGAGAAGACCGCCAGGATGCCGATCACCACCAACCCGTCCAGGGTGATGTTCTTGGCAATGGTCCCCAGGTAGAAGGTCGGAAGCCCACCCCCCTCGTGGATCGACTCCACCCCGTAGCCCGTGAGCGCACCGGCCGATCCCTGGCCCTCGTAGGCCGCCCGGATCCACCCCAGGGTCCGGGCCGTGTTGGACAGGCGCGCCTCGTCCAGGTCCCCGACGAAGCCGTGCCCATCGTTTCCTTCGACAAGAGAAGACCCCAACCCGATGGCCGACTCGAGGGAGGGCAGATCCCCCTGGAGCTGCGCCCAGGTCATCTCCAGTCCGTCCACGTAGACGGTCATGCGCCCGCCGGGAATGGCCGTCACCGCCACGTGGTGCCAGGCCTGGGGCGCGATGTCCGCGGTCCGCTCCGTCTCCACCGTCTCACCCCCCACCGTGACCCGGCCGTAGAGCTTGGTGCCCTCGACACCCACCACGATGGCGCTGTCTCCGTCCTCACGAGAGAAGAGGTAGGCGTCCTCCTGGGGCTGGGGGATGCGCACCCAGGCCGAGAAGGTGAACCCCCCGGAGAACTCGAGAGGCGGGGAGGAGGGGATGCGGATGTACTCACCGCCCCCGCTGAAGGGCACCCCCCGGCCGATGATGGACGGCAGCCCCTGTCCGGCCAGGCTCTCCGCAGCATGGTTCTCGAAGGCGGTCACGTCCTGGGGAAGCCCCTCCACCTCGCCCAGGTGGTAGACGGCGAGCTGGTTCACGTCGTAGGTCCCCCGGGCATCCTGTCCGCCCATGGCGGTCTCGTTCCCGTAGTACATCAAAATGAAGTCCGCCTTGGAGGCCGCCCCCAAACGGGGGACCTTCACCCAGATCAGGGCCATCTCGTCGATGGGGTCGAAGAGCTCGATGTGGTGCTTGAGGGGCGTCATGCCGTCGCCCGCCACGAACCGGATGTCCGTCCCGTCCCCCTTGCAGTTGGCGAAGTTGAAGTTCCCCACGTGCAGCCGCACCAGCACGGGCACGTCCGCCAGGTTCTCCTTGATGTCCGCCCCGTCCGCCGTGGTGTCGAAGGTGATCTTCTTCCGGTACTGCCACGCCTCGTTCCACCACTCCTGGGCGTGGACGCTGCCGGACAAGAAGCCCAACGCCAGCACGGCGATCACCATGAACTTGCAGAGTCTCATTCGCATATCCGCTCTCGCATCAGATCCATTTCTGGATCCATTCCCGGGGTATCCCACTTGAAGGGCCCTGAAACCTCTTCCGGTCAAGGGTTTTCAGCTTTCACCCTTTCCTCTTGCATCTTTCAGCTGATTCCTCGAACCTTGATCCTTGTCCCTTTCACCTCTAGCCTTTGTCCTCACTCCTTGTCTTCGTTCTCTTCCTCGAGCTCATCGAACGAAATCACCTTGACGTCCAGCCACTTGGGCACGAACGCCTCGGCCAGCTTGGCCTCCTCCTGGGCGGCGGCGCTTTTCTCGGCCGCCATGGACGACGTCTGGGAGGCCATTTTGTCCGCCTCGGAAAGGCCGCCCATGCCGGAGAGGGCACCCAGGTTGGCACTGCCCGAGGCGGTGGGAACCCCCACCGATCCGGCGGTGAAGCTGATATTCTGGGCGTTCACCACCTGGGTGGCACCAAGGACCACGTTGCGGGCCGCGATCCCGGCCTCGCCGGCGTCGATGATGCCCGTGGGAGCGAACAGGTAGGCATCCCCCAGGGCCGGGGCTTCCATGGGCCCCTGGGCCCCGTCCGGGTCGTAGGTCACGGTACGGATTCCGCTTCCCACGGCCGGAGGCTTGAACTCGATCGTGTAGGACTCGATCACAGGCTCGATCTCCACGCCATCCGGCCACTCATCGCTCGGCTTGGGCTCCTGGGGTTCCCCGTTCACGTTGGCCCAGAGGATTTCCCCGCCGGCATTCTTGGCGTAGATGGGTTTCCGTCTCGGGGGTTGCGCGCTGACTGAGGTCTTGGACCCCCGGCCCGCGTTGATGTTGCCTTCGTGACTCCAGACGAGGACGTCCCCGCCGCGGAAGGTCATCATGCGAGACTCGTTTACGTCCAGATCCCCCATGGCAAAGAGATTGATGCCCCCGCCCTGCGCCGTGAAGAGCCCTGTGTTGCTCTGGGTCCCCTGGGAGCCGGGTTCGGGGATCGTGGTCAGCCCCACATTGACGCTGCCTCGGGCAAGGATGTAGATGTCCGAGGAATCGTCGAAGAGGCCGGTGCCTCCTTCCTGGGTTTCGTGCTCGCTTCGGGTGCTGGTCCCCTCGGTGCTGATCTGGGAGCTGGTCATGAGAATGTGCCCCTGCCCCGTCTCAGCCCCTTCGAAAAGGGGCTGAATCACGTCTTCCTCCACCCCTTGAACCGCCGCGGCGGCACCTTCTGCATCCCCCGCGGCTAGGAGGCTGCTGTACTCTTCTCCGCCGGTCTGAATCCCTTCGAAGAAGCCCCAGATTTCTTCCTGTTCGAACGGCTTGTCCCAGCCGCTGATCACGATGAGCGAGCTCGGCGCACCGTTCTGGGATGCGACAATGGCGTCCAGTCCTGTATTGAACGCGTTGCCCGTGGTCCTCAGCCCCTGGGTCATGCCCAGCTGAATCGTCTCCCCGGCCTGGACGAAAAAGGTGCCCGGCCCGCCGAAAAGCAACCCGCTTCGTGTGTAATACGCACCCACCCGAGCAGCTTGGGGATCGCGCACGATCACGCGTTCGACGGAGGAGTTCAGGTTGAGCACCCCGCCCGCCTGGACCGACGTGACGTCCTCGGCATCCAGGTTCTGGCTGATCAGATGCAACCCCCGAATGTCCCCTTCGGCGCGGATTTGCGTGGCCTTGGGGGAGTAGAGAACGAGCTCCGTGATGTCTCCGCCCGCTCGAATCTCCAGCGGGCGGGGGTCGTCCAGGTGGATCGGCTCTGCCGCGTGTGCATCCGCGCTCGTGTGCGGGGCGATCAAGAGCGAGGAGAGCTCCTTGGCGTCCAGCTTGCCGTGGACGGTCTCCTCGAGCCCGGGCAGGTCCTGGTGGGTGCTGAATAGGTCTTCGAGCGGGTAATAGACCGCCGCAGGGTCTAGGTCTGAAACATAGATCCTGGATCGCTTGGCTCCGCCGTCGATATCGCCGCCGGCTGTGAGATTCAGGGTCCCCAAGGGGGCCGGTGTCAGGGCCAGGGAGTTCTCGATCTGGATGTCCTCGCCCGCTCTGATTTCCAGGATGGGGGGCAGAACGGAGTACCGGCCGCTTTGGCCGGCGAGAAGCCCGCTGATCGTGACATCTCCCGTAGTCGAGTTGAGCCTCAAGGCGCTCGTTGCGGTACTGTCCTCAGGCTCCCGTGCGTAGCTGTAGGTCAGACTTCCCTGTGGACCGTATTCCGCCTCCGGGGGCAGGACAAAGGTGGGGTTGAATCCGGTTCCGAAGGTCAGGTCGCCGCGTGACATGACATCGACCTCCCCCCGTATGATCGAAAGGCTGGTCTCGGGGAGGTCCTCTTCGAAGTGACTGGTTACACTTCCGGCACTCAGAACGCCCGTTCCGTCCGCCACCTGGTAGAAGCCCCCCAGGTCCGCGCCTGCCACCACACTGAGCGTTCCCTCCTTGAAGGTGCCGATCTGACCCTGGACATTGCTCCCAGCTCGAAGAAAGAGGTCTCCGCCGGCCATGGTAGCCACGCCCGCGGTTCCGGACAGGGTTGGGGAAAGTGGAGTACTGGCCTGGCCGTAGTCAGCCGCCCAAGTGAAGAACTCATCGTTTACATAGGTGTAGTCCCAAGTTTCAGGAATGCTCCAGGCAATTTTGGAATCCAACCAATACACTCGGTCCCAGTACGTTGGGGAGCCCTCTGTCAGGTCAATCCCCTTTTTCCCACGGTAGGAGAGGCTCCTACCGGTTTCTAATTTGATACTTCCTCCACCGTGAAAGGAATGATACTGTGAATCAAATTGCCAGGCGTACCAGGATTCCATCGAGGACATGTACTCAAACATGTCAACTCGTAAAGAATCGGTGTCAGGATAAGACGAAGGATTTTGATAGAAACGGTCAAAAAAACCGAAAGTAGAGGAATTATCGTTGATGAACTGGATCAGTTCATCTTTGTTGCGGTTGGTCAGCTCCTGAAGCAATCCCCCGTCCGGCTCTCTGGCCAGTGTCCGTTGAATGCCGGTGGTTCGAATGGCTGCCCCGTCCGAGAGATCCAGCAGAAGATCTCTGCCGATTTCGAGCTCGATGTCACCTGTGGCGCTCTGGATGATACCCCCGGTGGATTTGCCTCGTCCCTGAAGGCGGAGGTCTCGCCCTGCGGACCCTGTGATCGGACCCGCGAATGTTCCCACGGTCAGGCCGAATTCGGGGTGTTGATCTACGATGCCCAGAGATTGAATCAGCGGAACATTACCCGGCTGCTTGATAGCGCCAACATATACATCCCGCCCGGCAGCAAAACGCAAAGGTGCATTCTCGGTGTAGACCACAGCTGATCCGGTGGACTCCAGAGTCCCCTGACCGCT
>CAZTGH010000359.1:0-5739 GCA_964612985.1 uncultured Pirellulales bacterium | reverse complement strand
CGCGCCTTCGGATAGTCGCTGTCACCGACCGGACCCCAGTTGCCGAAGCTCGTTTCCGAAACGACGTACTGCCGCCAGATATCGACCTTGCGCCCTTCCGCCAGCGCCCGAACGCTGCGTCCCAGACACCCTTCAGGCGCCTCGACGCCCGCGTAGTCGCAAATCGTCGGCATCAGGTCGAGTCCCGACGAGACGAGATGACGATCCACCTGCCCCGCCTTCGTCCGCCCCTTCTGCGCGACGATGAACGGCACCCGCGCCGATTCCTCGTACAGCGACCACTTCTGGTTCCATCGATGCCGACTGTGCCCATCGCCATGATCGCTGGAGTAAATCACCACCGTGTCCTTCTCCCGACCCGCCTCGTGCAGGGCATCGAGGACCTTCCCCACTTCGGCATCCACCATCTCGACCAGGCGACAGTAGCCCCACAGGTATTCGCGGAACTGCCTTTCGTCCCAGAAGTACGATCGATAGACCCGCTCGGAATTCTCCTTCTGCCAGACGCGAAGCTGGTCGGGCTCGCCCGCGGGGATCTCGAAATTGTCGGGCAATGGCGGCAGCTCACCCTCAGGCGGCATCGGCGGCAGCGCCCCTTCGAACTTCGCCAGGTCCTCGCCCCGCGCCAGTTGGCAGCAGTCATGCGGATTGAGCAGCGAGACCACCAGGAAGAATGGCCGGTCATGCTCGCGCCGAAGGAACTCCGCCGCCCGTCTGGCGCGTTCGGCGTCGTGCCCATGCCCGCCCGGCAGTTCCACCTTGGCAAAGCCATGCTCTTCGGATCGCGCCGTCGGAATCGTCAGGTGCCACTTGCCGACGTAGTGACAATCGTAGCCGGCATCGGACATGACCCGCCCCAGGCTGACGAAAGGGAAGGGCTCACTGCTTGGATTGCAGTTGATGTACACACCCGATTCGTGCGGCATATGACTCGAGAACATCGCCGCCCGCGAGGGCACGCACAGCGGAAACGCGCAGTACGCCCGGTCGAAGCGCACTCCCATCGCCGCGATCCGATCCATCGCAGGCGTCCGCAGGTACGGATTGCCCGTGCAGCTCATCGCCCCGCCGAACTGCTGATCGGTCATGATGTAGACGATGTTGGGCAGCCGGTCCCGACCGGCAGCACAGGCGCTGCGCCCCAGTCCCACCGATGCCAGTGCCAGGCCCGAGGCCTTCAGAAAATCGCGTCGTGTCGTCCCTCGACTCATGTCTTCACCTCCAGGCACGTCAAGCCCGTTCACCGATCGCCCGCCGCAAGCTCCCGCCACGCCCGCTTCAATTCCGCCACGCGCTCGGGATGCTCCGACGCCAGATCGTTCTTCTCGTACGGATCGGAGGCCAGGTCGTAGAGTTCGGCGCCGCTGCCGTCGTTGTTCAGCACGAGCTTCCAGTCGCCCGACCGCACCGCTGAGGTATTCGGCGTCTTCCAGTACAGCAACCGCTTCTCATCAGGTTTGCCCTTGCCCACGATAGCAGGCCAGACGTTCTTGCCATCCCAGCGCAGATTCCGCGATGGCGTATATCCGCCCAGCGAACACAGCGTGGGCATCCAGTCAACGATATGAATGAGCGTCTCGGATCGGCCGGGCTCCAGCACGCCGGGCCAGTTCGCCAGCGCAGGCACGCGAATGCCCCCCTCGTACACCTGCCCCTTCCACCCTCGCAATGGGCGATTGTCTCCAAGCACCGTGTGTGGTTGGTCCGCGTAGCGGCCCTTGTATTCCGTCTCACTGTGCCAGCTCTTCTGCCCCCCGTTGTCACTGACGAACACGATCAGCGTATTGTCGCGCAGACCCGTCCGGTCGAGGGCCTCGACGATCCGCCCGATCCCATGGTCCATATGCGTCACGCTGGCCGCATAGAGCCGGCGCGACCGCTCGGGGATGGCATCGGCGTACATCGAGGTCCACTCTTTGGGTTCATCCAGCGGAAAATGAGGTACGCTGTACGTCACGTAGAGAAAGAACGGCTTGTCGTGCTTCGACTCGACAATCCGCACCGCCTCGTCGGTGATCAGGTCGGTCGCGTGACCTTTCTCATCCAGGTACTCATCGTTGCGATGCCAGGACGGCACCCCCGTCTTGTAGTGGTGCGTATACGGATCGATCTGCCCGTGGAAATACCCATAGGACGTGTCGAATCCATATTTCAAGGGCGTGTATTCCGGCGGCGAGCCCATGTGCCACTTGCCGCTGATGCTCGTGGCATACCCGCACTCGCGAAGAGCCCGAGGCAACGTGACCGTATCATCGTCGAAGATCTTGCCATAGGCGGGCGAGGTCACCCCGAATCGGCTCGGATAGCGCCCGCTCAGCAGACCCACCCGCGTCGGCGTACACGTGGGCATTACATAGTGCCGGTGGAAGCGAGCGCCCTCCGCAGCCAGCCGGTCGATATGGGGCGTGCGAATCGCCGACCCGTGATACCCCGCATCCGCCCAGCCCAGGTCGTCCGCCAGAATGAAGACGATATTGGGCTTCCTGGCGGTTCGAGTTTCGCCCGCAAGCGCTCGCCCCCGTCGAGCCAAAGAGCACGCCGCCCACGCTCCCGCGGACATCCTCAGAAACCGACGCCGACTGATGCGATTACATTCGCCCGTCATAGCCATAATTCCTTCTCCTCGGCAGCAACGCGATTCATCGGGACGCATAGGTCCGGAATCCATCCTACGCAGCGATTATGGGCTCGCCCAGACCCTGCTGTCAACCCACCGCGCCAGAAGAGACGGGACAGCCGGAAAAAACGTTCATCGCGCGATTTCGGCGAAGGCGACAACCGCACAGGGCGAGGAAGACATGGTCTATCGGTCTTGCTCCTGCCCAGCGGCATCGGGGGCCAGCCCCCAAGCCCCCGGCATTTGACGCTTTGGGCCAGCAGCATGTGAAAGGGCGGCCATCATGCTGCTGGCGAAATGCGAAAAATGCCAGGGGTCCGGGGACAGCGTCCCCGGTATGAACCAAAAGAACGGGGACATGCCCCCGTCCGCATGGCTCGAACAAGCCACGCGAAGGACGGGAGGATGTCCCCGGATTCGATCGAAACGAGGGTATTAGAAGTGATGCACCCAGCGGACCTGGAACCGCTCCCCGTCGGGACGGTTCTTCACGTTGGTCTCCCAGTAGGCATTGAAGAACAAGTGATCGTCCTGCGAGAAGCTGTACAGCGCGCCCGGGCCGATACCCAGAACCTGCTCGCGCCCGTCGACGCTGTCGCCATCCCACTCGGAATCGCTGGTCTGCCGGAAGTAGTAGCCGTTGATTCCCGCCCGCAGTTTCTTCGGCATCAACTCGTATGCCAGCGCGAAGTTCGCGTGGAACGCCTCTCCCGCCTGAATGTCATCGGTGACAGGCAGGCCAGTGAACGGATCGTCGTTCTTCGCGTTCCAGAGATAGTGGAGGCGGCACGAGGCCGTCAGACGAGGCGTGAAAAAGTACGTCCCCGCCCAGTACGGATTAAACGAGAAAAAGTTGCTTCCGGGATTGAGGGCCTTGTCATCGTCGTACTTGCCGGTCGGAAAGATCATCTGAAGCTCGACCCGGTGCATGAACTTCGGACCGTTGGGCCCCATGATCGGGTCCCACTGCAGGAACGGACCCACCAGGACATCACCCACGCCCCCGGCGTTGTCGGGAGCGGCAGGATCGGCGTCGAGATAGACCAGTGGCACGATCACATCGATGCCCCACTTACCGCCCAGCAGAATCGGCTGATCCGACTGGTAGATGAACTGGCTGAGACTGATCCAGGCATCCACATCCGTGTCAGGGACCGGATAGTCGACCAGCTCATCGGCCGTGTAGTACTGGATGTACTCCGTGAAGTAGAAGCCGGGTCCGGCCGGCGGACCGCCATCCATGAAACTCGTGAATCCGAGGTTGACCGAGGGCTGGTCGAACGCCGCCACCGGCAGAACCAGCAGGGACACCAGCAACAGACTCGCACCGAACATAGATGGACGACTGCATTTCATGGCTTACCTCCTGAAATAGACTCTGATTGGACGCACGCGCACCGTGACCTATCAACAAACCTTCCTGCCTGTGTATATCGGAAGCCGCTTCCCTGCGTCGCCACATTTTATCGGCTTTTTCCCCGAGAAGCGAGCCCGAAATGGCCGTCAACCACAAGATTTTTGGACCTCTGGAGGCGTCTCGCGGGACATACCAGGATCGCCAGAATCGCTTTCGGCGGGTTCGCCGCCCGTCCCGAGGGACGCAAGCATCCCCTCCTCGGACGGATTCTAGGGCAGAAACGACTTGGCCGCCGCGAGCTTCTCGGGCAGGTAGTGCTCGATCACATAGTTGAGGTCGTGGACCGCGAACGCCTGCTGCTCGGCCCTGACCCCCATGTCGAGCAACTGCTGAATCGCGTTCTGCCAGGCCTTGTAGTGCTGCACGAAGGGATCGTTCTTCAGCGCGTCCCTGGCCCGCTTGATGTCCACTTCCTTGAGCGGATGCGTGGGCAGCTTGTAGTGAACGATATCCTGAGGTGTCACGCCGAGGAACCTCGCGTTGGGCACGCAGAAGTATCGGTTGATATGGGCGGCGTTGCCCGAGCCGACCTTGAGCGTGCGATAGATGTTGAACATGCCGTACGGATCGCAGTCGACGAACGCATAGACCGGCAGCTTCAGCTCGTCCGCCAGCCGGCGGATAAAGCGCCGACACGCCCGCGTCGGCACCCCTCCCATCGAGACGAGAATGCAGTTGGCCTTGCGCCAGTAACTGTGCTTGACCAGCCGCTGGAACATGCCCGCCGTCTCGATCGCCAGGATGAACTTCGCCTTCGTCTCGAACTTCAGGTGCTCGACCGAAATCGGGATCGAGTAGGCGCCGGAGCCGAACTGCGTGCAGTCGATCCGCAGGGGCTTGCCCGTATCGGGCTGGCGGTCCACCACGATGAGCTGCCCCGCGATCTCGCCCCCCTTCTCCTCCGGGATGAACCCGAGCTGCTCGCGGTTCACCTCGAACAGCGCCTCGATGTCGTCGAGCACCGTGTCCGATTCCGGCTGCTCGTCGAACCGTGCATCGTCCCAGTTTTTCGAAACGTAGTACGCCTCTCGCTTCGTCATGATCTCGTCGTCCTCGACCAGCGTCTTGGCCGTCGACATCATCCGCAGCGTCTGCGCGAACGTCTTGACCGTCGCGACCGTCAGCGTGCGCGTCTTCTTCTTGCCCCGCAGTTCCAGAAAGCCCGTCTTGGGCAGGTACTTCACGTTGCTCAGCGAGCGCAGCGGAAACGACAGTGTCGGTTTGCTCTTGCGCTGGATCTTATCGCGAACGCCGGTCGCGGTTTTTTTGATCTGCGTGGCGATCTTGGTCACGATCGACTCCTTTCGAGGACATCGGTCAACTGTTCCACCAGGGCATCCTGCTGGCGCTCGGTCAGGTCCAGCATCTCACGCAGTGCGATGGCGACGTGGGGGATGTACTTCTGGATGTAGGCCTTCTTGCGTTCCGATTCCGCCGCTTTGCGCCGGCGCCGCAGGAACACCGCGAGCTTTCGTCCGCACTCCTGGAGCGCCAGGCGGACCTCCTTGACGATCTCGGGATAGTGCGCGATCGCCTCCTTGCTCTCGGAGGTGAACGGCACCCACACCGACGCCATGTGCACCAGGATCACCAGCGGACCCGAAGGCAGCGCGCCGGAGGACTGCTGGAGCGCATAATTGCGCCAGCCCGTACTGAGTACGCTCTTGCTGATCGCACAGGCGGACTGCTGATAGAGCAGAGGCAC
>CAZTGH010000358.1:3848-5744 GCA_964612985.1 uncultured Pirellulales bacterium | reverse complement strand
TCGCGGAAGTAGCTGCCGGTCGATTTCGTGAACAGCTTCCATCCGTCGGAGGTCTCGTGGAACAGCAGGGCGGGGCCGTCCGTGAAGACCACGATCATCGCCCCTTCGACCCTCTCGTGGAACAACTGCTCCAGCTTCTCCGCCTGGCTGGTGTCCACCTTGATGGATTGGATCGTCGCCTTGGCGATCTCTTGCAGGTCTCCTGGCTTCTCCACCAGCCGCTGGCGCCGTTGCTCCTGTCTCTGGGCGACGGTCAGATCCCTGCCGTCGATTTCCTTCTTCGTCTCGTCGTCCCAGAACGCAACATAGCCATCGACGTCGTTCGCCTTGCAGACCTGCTGGAGGGACAGAAACGCCGCCCGAACCTGCTCGATCGGGTCCTCCGATCCGCCCGGATGGCGCGCCGCAGCGGAGACTGCTTCAGCGGCAGCGGGAGTCGCCGCTGGCTGTCCGCTGTTTGCTGTCGCAGCCTCGCGCTGAGCCGAGTTCGTATCTGCCTCCTCCGCCGTCTGCTCCTCCGGCTTGCCGCAGCCCCACAGCAGAAAAGACAGGGCCAGTGCCGTGACGCCAAAGACGATCATCCCACGCCTCTTCATAACAATCTCCCTTCCACACACATGCCTCGTCAGTCGACGAACGGAATACCCAGATCTTTGCAGAAGTGCTGGAGAAAAGTCCGTCGCTTCATACCGCGATCCGCACCTCGGTGAAATCGTCCGCCGCCGACTTGCGGGCATCGTCCCGATTGAACTCGATGGCCTCTCGCAGCGTGATCCGAAGGGTCTCCATCAGTTCGGTCTCGGATCGTTCCTGGCAATTGACGCCGGGAATCTCCTCGATCCACCCATACCACCATTCGCCTTCCTGTTTGATAACCGCCTTGTATTCCTGCATCGGGAATCTCCAAATCCGGCATTTTTCGTACGATAGCACAGCCAGAGCACGCCTGCAAGAGGTCCGCTGCGCTCAGTCGCTCGACTGGCCGAGGAGCTTGGCGGCCCACTGGCGGGCGCGGTCGATCTGGCCTTCTTCGAGCAGATCGGCGCCGTTGGCCTCCGGTGCGCCCCGCAGGGCGACGAAGAACGTTTCCGGCTCGGCAACGGGCGTGCCGCCCAGCCGTCGAAGGTGGCGCAGCAGTTTGGGCGAGGCCCTCAGATGCCGGAAGGGCCACCTTCGCACCGTCGTATCGAAGGCCGCTACCGATGTGCCCGCCAGCAGGTCCGCCCGCTGGGCTTTGAGCACGCGTCCAACCTCCTGCGGCACCGTAAACGCATGCGTCGGAGTGCCCACCACGACCAGATCCACCCCTTCCCGCGCGACGCCCGCAAGTTCGTCGATCCCGACCACGCGGACCTCACCCGCCTGCCCCAGCGTCTCGCCCATCGCCTCCGCCACCCGCCGCGTATTGCCGAACTTCGAAAAATACACAATCACCGTCTTCATAATTGGTCGCCTTCAACGTCGTCTCTCAGAACGAATTGGGCGATGAGCCGCCCAATTCTCCTGGCTCATCTCTCCCAGTATCCGCATCACCTTCATCTGCCACCAGATTCTAACCTCTCCGACGTCTCCGTGCAACTCATGCGAAATCGAGCGGACAGAATTGACGTTGCGCTCTTGCCCGGTAGAATAGGAGCGGGAAGACGCCAGGAACGATCGTTCCCCGTGTGGGCTTGTGATGGCCCTCAGGGATGGACTGGCTGGATTTGCACAGGTGGCCTTCAGACGCGGTGTCGTAATGGATGTGGAAGTCCTGCAATTGATCAGGTCGTGCGTGGAACGCCGCAGAATACACTGGACTTATCACGTCAATATGCGACTGAGAGGACGCTTTATTCCGCGCAAAGCGATCCTGGCGTCCGTAGATTCGTACGAGATCATTGAGGAGTATCCTGA
>CAZTGH010000358.1:0-3838 GCA_964612985.1 uncultured Pirellulales bacterium | reverse complement strand
CAGATCCTTGCCGAGCTACCTTGTGTATTCGGAACATCGCGGCGAGCCCATGCATATCGTGATCGCAGTTGATGTCGCGGGAGATGCCATAACGCTGGTCACGGCTTATAGACCCGACCGGAGCAAATGGGAAAGTGATCTCAAGACTAGGAGAAGGCCATGACTTGCCATATCTGTGGTGGAGTGCTTCAAGCACGGCGTACCACGCTGCCGTTTAAAGTGGATGACGACCGTATTGTCATCATCAAGGATCTGCCGGTTCTTCAGTGTGACAATTGCAGCGAGTACGTCATCGAAGATGCCGTAATGGAGAAGGTCGACACGATCCTGAGCGGCGTCGACACCACCGTCGAACTGGAAACCCTTAGCTACGTCGCATGAGAAGCGCGCCCATAGACACGTCGCGTGCAGGATCTCTCCCCGAAATAGAGTCTGTTCCCCTGCGTTTCCCAGAAGTGACTGAGGATATGGCTATATGGCTGTCTTACTGAATTGGCTCAACTCAAACAGTGGAGCACTGACGGCTCTCTCGACGGTTGCTTTGACGATCTTCACATTGATCTACGTCGCGCTTACGCGTCGCTTGGTGCGGGAGAATGTCGAGATGAGAGAGGCTATGACTCGTCCTGACGTGTCTCTTACCGTTTCACCGCATGAGGGCCACATCCACATCTTAATGTTGGCCATTGAGAATCTCGGCGGTGGCCCCGCATTTCGCGTGAAGTTTGATGTCCACTGGCAGTTTGAAAGAGAAAGGCGAGACCTGCGGGAGATTGGCCCGTTCAAGAATGGGCTTTCTTACCTTCCTCCACGCCAGCGAGTAGAGACTTTCCTTGAGAATGTTATTGGCAACCTCGATGAACTCAAACGGCACCCGCTTGCAGTCACAGCCACATACCGTGACGTGATGGGCAACGAATACAAGAGAGAATTCGTTATCAATTTCGGTGAATTCGAAGGGATCGAGCACATCGATCAGCCTCCGTTGTTTCAGGCGGCAAACGAACTGCAGATGATGCGCAAGAAGATCGACCAACTGACGTCGAATGGCCGGCTTCAGGTAGCTGCTTACTCCCTCGACGACTTGGGGCGTAAGCGGGGAGCGGATAACTGCTGGTATCAACTCACTCAGCTTCCACCAGAGAAACGTCAGAAGGTGATCGAGTTCATTGCGAAAATGGCAGATGCCCCCGACGATGGTAGTAGCTAACCACAGGATGCTTTAACGGATACGACATTCAACTGCAGAAAGTGTCCGCAGATTTCCGGGGGGATGTCGGGGGCGTATCGCGGACGCCATACGAACTCAAGGCTAACATGAATTCGTCGTCCCGCAAAGTCGTGATTACTCGGCAGTGCTGATGCCTTCGCCGGGTGTTGGGGCGCTCAGATCCTGGGGCGATGGCAGTTCCCTGCGTCAGTGACCGGAGAGACAGAGCATGGCCAGGCGGGTACAAAAAGGCCCCGCACATGGACGGGGCCTCTTGGAGCTTTGGCCTGGTGGGGTCTAGCTGGGGGTGACGTTGGTCGCACACGGGCCCTTTTTGCCCTGTCCGACCTCGAACTCCACCGCCTGGCCCTCATTGAGGGAGGCGTAACCCTGCGTCTTGATCTCGGAATGATGGACGAACAGATCGTCGCCGCCACCGCTGGGACTGATGAAGCCGAAACCCTTGCTCTCGTTGAACCATTTCACTGTACCTGTTGCCACGTGTCTTACTCCTGAGGCCGATCCGGCCTGTAAACGTACTTTCCCTCTGCACTTGAAGGGGGGCAAACTCCGAGGGAGGAAAGTCTACTCCTTTAGAGAAACAGCACTGTACCCTGGGGCGCCAGGTATGTCAACAAAATAAATCCTAAAAATATAAAATTATCGCCGTCGTACCCCGATCGGAGCCCCTTCGGACGGGAGCGAACCGGAGCTGCGACGGCGGCGTATCAAGAGGAACGATCCGTGAAATCACTTGTACCGTCGCGCGGAGGCGGTATAATGAACGAGGTCCGGCGCGGCGGAAGGGGGAAACGATGTGGCCGAGCGATGGGGGTGGGCAACCGGGTTGGCAGCGTCTTTCGCGAAGGATGCGACGGGCCCGAGGTGACAACCCCAGGTGGATCTGGCAACGCACAGTAACATAGGCGGACCGTTCCCCACGGAGCTGACGACGGCTCTGGGAGAGGATTGACCGCCGGTCTCGAGGTGTACCATGACGAATGACGAATACCGCAAGTCGCGAGGCACAAACAAGCCATTCACCGCTTCCGAGGAGCAGATCAAGCTGGTCTGGAACGAGTCGGTCCGCAAGGAGAAGTACCAGTACAAGAGGCCGAATCCCTCGGCCGAGGCCGCGCCGAAAGGCAGTTAGGCAAGCAGACATCGCGGCGCGCCGTTCTGGCGGCTCCATCCATGAATGATAGGCGCCGGGCCCCATGTTCTTCGCTTGGTGTGCTTAATGCTTACTGCGAAAGCGGTTACGCGTGCGCGTGGCTCGGGCTTCGGACTCGGAACTGAATTCTGCCGCCGGGGCTTGAGACGCGGGCGATTGCCGGTATAATGGCCCGTTCGTATCGAACCAGAATCCGGAAACTGACGATCGGAGACCGATGGACATGGCAGAAGTGCTCAAGGGCAATGCAGTCGTAGGACAGTCGGGCGGGCCGACGGGCGTGATCAACGCCTCGCTGGTCGGCGTCATCGAGGAAGTTCGCAAACACCCCGAGATCGAGAATCTGTACGGCGCCGTCCACGCGGTGGCGGGCATGGTCAAGAACGAGTTCATCGACCTGGGCAAGATCGGCGCCGACACGCTGGAGACGGTGGCGACCTCGCCCTCGTCGGCGCTGGGGTCGAGCCGGGACAAGCCCGATGCCGACTATTGCCGCAGGATCATCGAGGTCTTCAAGAAACGCAACGTGCGGTACTTCTTCTATATCGGCGGCAACGATTCCGCCAACACCGCCCACATCCTCAACACTGTCGCCGACGAGACGAACTACAACATCCGCGCCTTCCACGTGCCCAAGACGGTGGACAACGACCTGCTCGTGACCGATCACTGCCCGGGCTATGGCACCGCCGCCAAGTTCGTCGCGCAGGCTGTGATGGGCGACGACCTGGACAACCGCGCCCTGCCGGGCGTCAAGATCGACGTCATCATGGGCCGCCACGCCGGTTTCCTGACCGCCGCGACCGCCCTCGGCAAGCAGCGCGAGGACGATGGTCCGCACCTGGTGTACGTCCCCGAGCGGCCCGTGTCCATGGACAAGCTCCTGGCGGATGTGGACGCGGTCTACAAGAAGTACGGCCGATGCGTGATCGCCGTCAGCGAAGGCATCTGCGACCACGACCACAAGACCTGGGCCGAGAAGCTTGCCGAGAACGAAGAGCGTGACGCCCACGGCAACATCCAGCTTTCGGGCACCGGCGCCCTGGCCGACTTCCTGGCCGGACAGATCAAGAGCAAGCTCAAGATCAAACGCGTCCGTGCCGACACGTTCGGCTACCTCCAGAGAAGCTACGCCGGGTTGCAGTCCAAGGTGGACGTCGACGAGGCGCGTCGGTGCGGCCGCCAGGCGGTGCTGTACGCCACCGAGTACGACAGCGGATCGGTTGCGATGAAACGGATCGGCGAGGGCGACGCCTACGCGGTTGAGTTGTTCCGCACCGAGTTGAAAAACGTCGCCGAGAAGACCAAGTCGATGCCCGACGAGTTCATCAATCCCGACGGCGACGGCGTTACCGACACCTACGTCCGATACGCCATGCCCCTCGTCGGCGGGCTGCCCAAAACCGAATACCTCGGCACCTATCCCCGCATCTAAACGCAAAAACGCGCCACCT
>CAZTGH010000357.1:0-5756 GCA_964612985.1 uncultured Pirellulales bacterium | reverse complement strand
TATTCACCTTTGGATCAGGAGAGTTCTATGACGAGTCGAGGGCAGATCGATCGGCGGGAGGTTCTCAGGCGGTTTGGGCTCGGGGCGGCAGCTTTTGGCACGCTGGGAGTCCGGGCGGGCGTCGGGTTAGGCCAGGGCCAGAGCGAAGCGGTGCAGGCGCCGGGCGGGCAGTTGTTCACGCGAGTGGCGCCGGAGGCGAAGGTCGGGCTGGTCAAGGGCAACGACCGGCGGGACATCGTCTATCAGGCGCTCAAGGAGATCGAGGACGACGTGCTCGCGTCGATCCAGGGCAAGAAGAGAATTCTGATCAAGCCCAATTTCGTCAGCACGCGACGCGAGTTGTGCGCGACGCACGTCGATGCGGTGCGCGGCATCCTGGACTTCCTCACGCCCCACTACAAGGGGCAGATCACGATCGGCGAATCGACCGCCTTCGGAGGCGGCACGCACGAGGGCTACGTCAATTACGGCTACACCGCCCTCGAGAACGAATACAACATCAAGCTGATCGACCTGAACGAGCAGCCCTGGGTGTATCGCTACGTCTTCGGCAAGGGCCACCAGCCGACGCCGATCCGCATCATCACGACGTTCCTCGATCCCGACACCTACGTCATCTCGGCCGCCAAGATGAAGACGCACGACCGCGCCGTGACGACGCTTTCGCTCAAGAACGTCCTGCTGGCGGCGCCGCTGAACGACTACAAGACGAACGACAAGTGGCTCACGCACGCCGAGTACAACTTCTCGCCCAAGGCGCTGATCCATTTCAACATGTTCCACCTCGCCCAGGAGATCTATCCCGACCTGGGCGTGATCGACGGGTTCGTGGCGATGGAGGGCAACGGCCCCGTCGGCGGCACGCCCGTCGACGCGCGGGTGGCGCTGGCCAGCCTCGATCCGCTGGCGATGGACATGCTGGCGACCAAGCTGATGGGCTTCGACCCGCAGAAGATCCTGTACCTGACGTCGCTGGCCCAGGCGGGGATGGGACAAGGCGATCTGTCCAAGGTCACGGTGCTGGGCACGCCCGCGGAAGAATGCCAGTACCACTTCAAGCCGCACCAGCGGCTCATCGAACCCTACGGCCTGGGCTAACGGCGCGCGTCCAGAGTATGTGACGCCATCGCCCCCGCTGCACCGATCGCGTCTCCGAGCACCTCGTCGGCACCGAGGGCGCCGCCTACATCGACGGCAGCACGGGCTGGACAAAGGGCGAGAACCCCTACGAGCCGCCCGCTTCGCCCAATCCCTACGTGGAGGGGCACGCCGAAGTACGAGTTGGGCGCTCGGCCGGTCCGCCCGGTTCCGGTACCGGGCCAGACCCCCTGATCTGACCAGCCGAACGTATCCTCCAATTTGCAGGCGACGTTCCGCGTCTCCCGCAGGGTCGGGCTTCTGAGCCCGCAAGCGCACTTCGACCGTTGGATGGCGAACGTCCCCTGAAATGCCAAGTTAGCCTGGCACGGCCAGTTCTTCCATGTTTCTTGCTGTCGCGCCTGCGTAGTTTCCCATTTTTCCTAATCTAACATCGCCCGGATTACCGATACAGACGTCAGAACACGCTCCTGGGGTAACGAAACGGAGCGGTTGGACGCTTCGGATGAGGCGTCCCCTGTTGGCTCTTGGCTGTAAGAGTTGTTCGAAAAAGGAGTTAAGGACATGCTGCCCCTCGCCTGCTTCCGTACGCAGGGGCATCCCGAGCCGGGCGTGGCGGCCCGGCTCGACCACGAGAGCAGGATCCATGGATTGGAAGAGCAGTCTGGACAGAACATTCTCGGACGATCGCAGCAAGCGGAAGTTGCTGGGGTTGCTGCTGTTCTGGCTTATCGGCATTCTTTCGGTCGTCGGCTACACCGCCTGGTCCGGCCGTCTGATGGGGGAGACCGACTCTGAAGCCGAGGGCTGGTCCACGTTCGATCGCAACGAGACGGGCGCTCTGACGGCGTGGCGAAGGAGTCCGTCGCCCCAGGGGGCACCGACCTGTAAGATCGTTCTCGACAACCTCCGCGCCGAGAACGGTTCGCTGGGGATCTTCAAGACGGCGTCGCTCAAGGTGGTCTATCTCGATCACCTGCGCGCGACCTTCTTCACGGAAGGTTCGAAGGGCGGCGCATCTACCTTGCTTTGCGACTTCTACGATCTCTTCGCCCCGCGTCGCGCCGGTCCGGATGCCAACCCGTTGGGGCTCTTCCACGAGACCGAAGGCTTGGATGCGGACTGGTCGGTGCCGGTCGACATGACCAATACGACCGAGGTCCGGATCAGGCGACTCGACTGGAAGGTCCTCGGCGATGACACGACCCTGTTCCAGGTCCGCTGCCAGCATGCGACGCTGCGAAGCGATTCACCTCGCATCGTATTGCGTGGGCACGTCACAGTGACGACCCCGAGCGGGGTGCTGGAGAGCAATTGCATCGCAATGGATACGCGAGACGAATTCATCATTGTCCCGGGGCGGTACTCGCTGGATTCTGACGGCACCGTGCGAACCGGGTGTGGCCAGCGCTTCAGCCGGTCGCTGGAACCGACGGACGGCCATTTCGCGGACATGGAAGGGGAACACGGATGGGCAAATGGATTTGTGCTTGGATCGTACTGATCGGCTGTGGCATGCCGGTGGCAGCATGCGCCTTCTCGGTCGACGACTATGCTGCGGCCGGACGAATGCACATCAATCAATGGACCGCCAGCGGCGTAAGGCATGCCTGTGAGATCCTCGAGAGGGCGATCGCGGATGCCAACTGTCCCGAGTGTCATACCGACCGTGAGTTGATCTTTCTTCGAGCGATGGCCAGGGCGGCCATGTTGTTCATCGAGCACCGCGGCGTTCTCCGCGCCGAAGATCTGCTTGATCTGGCCGACGGGTTCGGCGTTACGTTGGCGGCCAACGCGTTTCGCGATCTGGCGGCGGGCGGTGCTGCCGATCCGATCGGGCCGGCGTCGTTGTCGGCTGAAAGAGATCCGAACCAGATTCGCCGCCTGTTGTGCGATTCAGTCCTGCCTGCGTTGGACTCGGTGGTAGCGGAACTCGATTCCATCTCCGATGCGCCTGAACCGTTTGTGATGGTGATGGCACCTGAGGAGACCGGGTTGGCCGACGATCTTGAGATCGATTACGGCGACGTGCTCATTCTCAAAGGGCTGCTGCTGGCCTACCAGGGTGTACTGGAGACACGGATTGCGTGCGAGAGCGAGCCGTACGTTTACCGGGGCAGTACCGACCTTCCTCCCCTGGATCGCCCGGCAGCCGACGGCGGTCTTCTGGTCGAATGGGCGAGGCGCCTCTCGGTGCCGCCCCCGTCCGATGGATTCGACGATTGGCTCGCGACTGCCGAGCACGCGCAACAACACTGGATCGACGCCATCACCCAGTATGTCAACGCCCTCGAATATATGGCCCTGGAAAACTGCCCGCCCGGCGCCGATCCGCAGGAGGACGAGCTGACGTATATCGATCCGAGCACCTTGCCTCACCTGGATGTTTACACCAGCGTTCTGACGACGCTACGTCGCTCGCTCCAGCGGGACGTGGTGGCGCCCGAGGCGATCGCGACCACGCGGACCTACGAGGTGCACGGCGCCGATGCCCAACCGATGGGCCGGCTCGTTCTGGTCTTCGACGGCACCCGCTTCGAGGGCCGGCAGGGGACGTTGACGCTGACCGGTGGCGATGTGCTGGACATCGACTGGTTCGGGCTGCTCGACGGACGGAACGTCGGGATCAGTCTGTTCAGCGGGGATCACGGCGTCGAGGCCTGGCTGGAAGGGGCCATCGACACCAATCGAGGCCTTGTTGCGGAGGCGTCATTAGATCTTTGGGGTGCGGACCGGCAGGGGGCGCAACCGCAGGCAGTCGCTCCAGAGGACACGTGCGAAGTGGCGACCGGTCGGCTCTGGAGTCCGCACCACCTCGACGAATGGTTTACCACCAGCTATCTGGCGGATTGAAGCCTCGCACGCCGAGAAGCGTCGCCCGGCAAGGAAACAGCGTATCCTCACATCCTGGGCCGCGCAAAAAAGAACGGAGAGGGCGGGATTCGAACCCGCGGTACCCGAAGGCACACTGGTTTTCGAAACCAGCTCGATCAGCCACTCCGACACCTCTCCGTGCTCTGACCGGTCGCGCCGCACCTGACTGCGATGCCGACGGGACCGCCCTGACACAAGCTCCCATTGTAGCGGATCAGCCTTTCCGATCAAGACAAAAACCGCCTTGGATGCGTAAGATCGCGGCTCTGCGGAAGCGGGGGAACGCCTCATCCGTGCGCCGTCGGTGGCTCGGACCGGCAAATCGTCGCCCAATCCCAGACCTGAAGGCCACCGGACGGCGTATGTCTGACGCCGGACGACTCAACGTAAGTGAAGCCATCTTGGGAGGTCGGATCATGAACGTGGCTCTGTTCATTCTTGTCGTGGCGGTCTCGTTTATCATCGTGCGGATCGGCGCCATCGCATTCCAGTTGACCGGTCTGCGCTGGACCCAGGCCAAGTTCCAGGCGCTGTCGTGCTTTACGGGGACGGGGTTCACCACGCGGGAGTCAGAGTTGATCGTCGGACACAGCCAGCGACGGCGGATCGCGTCGATTCTCATGGTCCTGGGCAACGCGGGGCTGGTCCTCTTGATCGCCACGTTCGCCAATTCGCTGCGGCCGAGTCGGATTGTGGAGGAGATCATGGAGCCGTTGATGCCCGACTGGATGCCCGCGCTGCTGGTGCCGCTGGCCAACATCCTCCTCATCATGGTGGGTTTCTACGTCGTGGTCCGCTTCTTCGGCTCCATTAACATCTCCGACCGGATCACCAGCGTGCTACGTCGGACCCTGCTCCGCAAGCATATCCTGGAAACCCTCTCAATCGAGGAGCCCGTCATGACTGGCGGCAAAGCAGGCGTGCTTCGGTTCATCCTCGGGCAGCGAAACCACTGGATCGACCACACCGTCAAAGAGGCCGCCGGTGAGGATTTCCACATCATCGCCCTCGAGAGCGGGGGCGAATTAACCCTGAATCCCCAGGGAGATACTCATCTTCAGGTCGGCGACAGCATCCTCTGTTGCGGGCCCCTGCGCGAAATGCGCGACCGCCTGCTCCAAGGTACCTGAGTTTCGTGTTCTGTCGGAGCGAATCCCGGCCAGACACGATTCAATCGCCGCTTGCTGCCCTCCGGTTTGACGGTCGTCTTCCGCCCAAGAACCGGGTGCGGTTGGAATAGGGTGGCACTTGTTTCTGTCGACTCCACTTCGTTCCGCTCAGCGTGGCAAGAAAAGAGAGGCCGCGGTCGAGATGACAAATTGAGCGCCGGTGCCAATAGTGGCGATCAGCAGCCGTGGCCACCGGCGTGTCCGTGGGCATCCTGGTGACCAACTCGATCGTGGTGCTCGAAGCGATCGTCCAGCGTCTCGACCAGACTGGAAACGCCCGGGAAGCGGTGCGGCTGGGCGCCAAGAAAGTCACCGTCGCGGTGCTCGGCATGTTTCCGCTACGACCCGTTCACCCGAAAAGAGGCCAGGCAATGGCGATGGAAGCGCCGCAGGAGACGCGACGGATCGCAATTCTGGAATTTCCCTCGCTCGAACAGGGCAAAGAATGGTATGCTTGCGACGACAATCAGAGTGTCAAGAAGCTCCGCGCCGACGTCGCCCAGGGAGAACTATTCGTCGCGAACGGAGTATAAAAAGCGCACGGCTGCATTTTCTGGGCGAATGAATCCGGCTTGCGGTGCCCCGCCTGTCGTAATACGATTGCGATCCCATGGT
>CAZTGH010000356.1:0-5769 GCA_964612985.1 uncultured Pirellulales bacterium | reverse complement strand
TGCAGGTGAGCGCAAAGGAGGATATCGGTACGGACGACGTCCTCGACGCCATCGAAGAGCAGACTACGCTCGAAGAGCGTCACACCTTCCTCGCCGGCCAGGTGCAGGACCTCAACGAGAGCAAGGGCCAGTTGCAGCAGCTCATCAACCGACTCAACAAGCAGAGTCGCGAAAAATTCGTCGAGACCTTCGACCAGATCCGCGCGAACTTCCAGCAGATCTTCCGCAAACTCTTCGGAGGCGGCAAGGCGGATATCGTCCTGGAGGATGCCGACGACGTGCTCGAGGCGGGCATCGAGGTCATCGCCAAACCGCCGGGCAAGGAGACGCGCAGTATCTCGCTGCTCAGCGGTGGGGAGAAATCCATGACCGCTTTGGCACTGCTTTTCTCGGTGTTCCGCAGCAAGCCGAGCCCGTTCTGCTTCCTGGACGAGGTCGATGCCGCCCTCGACGAAGCCAACACCGAGCGGTTCACGATGCTGCTGCGCGAGTTCCAGAAAGAAAGCCAGTTCATCATCATCACGCACACGAAGCGTACGATGAGCATCGCCGACGTGCTGTTCGGCGTGACGATGCAGATGCAGGGTGTCAGCAAGAAGATCAGCGTGCGGTTCGACGAATACGAGGAGGAGCCCGCCGCCGCATAGCCGCGGGACGCGAGACGGCAGCGGCACGCTTGACGGGGAGGTTGCGCGGCAGAGTTCGCGTTCTCTCGGGAACGCTTGAGGATCGTACATGGAGCAGAAGACGGACATCTATCACTTGAACAACGGCATGGTGCTGTTGGGCGAACCCATGGGTGGGGTCGAGTCGGTGGCCTTTGAATTCATGCTGCCCGCTGGAGCCGCCCTCATGCCTCAGGGCGCCTGCGGCGCCGCCAACGTCGTCTCCGACTGGATCTTTCGCGGCGCCGCCGACCGCGACAACCGCCAATTTGGCGACGCCCTCGACGGACTCGGACTGCACCGGTCCGATTCCGTGGGAAGCTCCCATCTTTCGTTTGGTGCGTCCCTGGAATCCAGCAATCTGGCCGAGGCGCTGGCCCTGCATGCCGATGCGGTCTTGCGGGCCCATCTGTCGGATGAGCAGTTTGTCCCCGCACGCCAACTGGCCCTGGAAGGTGTCCTGGCGCTCGACGACGAACCCCGTCAGAAGGTCATGATCGAGCTGCGCAAGCGGTTCTATCCCTCACCGCTGGGCCGCAGCAGCATGGGTGAAATCGAGGACCTGGAGAAACTCACCGCCGATCGCACGCGAGACATCGTCAGGACCCGTTTCGACATCGGACGTACGATCTTCACCGTCGCCGGCAAGTACGATTTCAGCGCGGTCTGCGCACAGATCGAGGCCCTCTTCGGTTCCTGCGAAAGCCTCGCCCTGGGCTCCGTTCAGATCGAACCCCGCCCTGGCAAGTACACACACCTTGCGAACGACGGCTCGCAGGTCCATATCGGTGTGATGACCGATGCCGTGCCGTTTACGGACGCCGATTATTACGACATCCGCGTGGCTACCTCCATCCTCTCGGGCGGCATGAGCGCCAGGCTCTTCACCGAGGTCCGCGAGAAACGCGGTCTTTGCTACGCCATCGGCGCCCGCTATCACAGCCTCAAGGATGCCGCCGGGATCATGTGCTACGCCGGTACCACCCCCGACAAGGCCCAGGACACCGTGGATGTCATCGTCGCCGAGTTCCGCCGTCTTTCTCAGGGGATCACCGCCGAAGAGCTCGAACGCGCCAAGGTCGGCCTCAAGAGTTCCCTGATCATGCAGAGCGAGTCCTCCGGGAGCCGCGCCGGCGCCATCGGCAGCGATTACTACATGCTCGGTCGCGTCCGCAGCCTGGACGAGATCAAAGAGAAAATCGAAGCAACCACGATCGACTCGATCGTGGCCGCGTTGCAGCGAAATCCTTTCCGAGAATTCACCGTGGTGACCATCGGTCCCCGCGAGGTTCGCGTCGAGTAAACCTATGCGCTTTGAGCAGAAGACACTACCGAATGGCCTCGTCCTGATCGGAGAGATCAACCCGGCCGCCAAAACCGCCGCCGTCGGGTTCTTCGTCCGCACCGGATCGCGCGACGAATCCCTAGACGTCAATGGTGTCTCGCACTTTCTCGAGCACATGCTCTTCAAGGGCACCGACACGCTCGGCCCACAGCAGGTCAACGAGGCCTTCGACCGCCGCGGTGCCCAGTTCAATGCCTTCACCAGCGAAGAGAACACCGTCTATTACGCCTCGGTGCTCCCCGAATACCTGCTGGACATCACCGACCTGTGGGGCGAACTGATGCGTCCCGCCCTGCGCGACGAAGACTTCGACATGGAAAAGAACGTGATCAAAGAAGAGATCGCCATGTACGAAGACACGCCGACCTTCGACGTGATCGACCGCTGCCGGACCCTCCACTATGGGACCCACCCCTGCGGCAACAGCGTCCTCGGCACCACCGCCAGCATCGACGCCATGACCGCGCCGCAGATGCGCGGCTATTTCGCCCAGCGCTACGCGCCCAACAACGTCGTCGTCGCCTGCAGCGGCAACTTCGAGTGGGACCGCTTCTGCAGGACGGTGGAGAGCCGCTGTGGCAACTGGCAGCCGCAAACTGTAGACCGTACCTTGTCCGATTTCGAAGGCACGCGCGCCACCGAACGGCTCGGCAAGCCCAGCCTCAATCGCGAGCACATCTGCCTGATCCAGGCGGGAGTCTCCGCCCAGGACCCCAGACGCTTCGCCGCCTCGCTGCTTTCCCTCATCGTAGGCGACGATTTCGGGTCGCGCTTCTATTGGGAACTGGTGGATAAAGCCGTCGCCGAGGCCGCCTCGACCCATTTCGGCCCCATGGATGGCGCCGGGCTTTTCTACAACTATCTCCGCTGCAGCACCGCCAACGTGCCGCGCGTCATGGAGATCGTCGCGAGCATCTTCCAGGACCTGCTCCGCGACGGGATCTCCGAAGAGGAACTGACCAAGGCCAGGAACAAGGTCCTCAGCGCCCTGGTCATCAAGAACGAGCTGCCCATGGGCCGTCTGGTCGATCTGGGTTTCAACTGGATGTACCTGGGCCAGTACCGCCCCGTCGAAGAGGATGTCGAAGCCACCAAGGCGGTCCGCGTCGAGGACGTCAACGCACTGATCCGCGACGTGGACCTGAGCCGGTTCACGCAGTATTCACTGGGACCGGCCGCGGTTTAGCGCATATGCATTCGCGCAAACACCAAAGGAACGATCGTGCCGCTGCAAAGTCGTAGACAATTTCTGAAATCGATGAGTCTTGCCGCCGCATCGTTGGCTGCACCGAGGCTTTTCGCGCAGCGGCAGTCATCGTCGCCCGACCATCCCAATGTCCTGCTGATCATGACGGATGACCAGGGCTGGGGCGATCTCCGTTCGCATGGCAATGAGCAAATCGATACCCCCACCCTGGACCGGTTCGCCGCCGAATCGGCGCGGTTCGAGCGGTTCTTCGTCAGCCCGGTCTGCGCCCCGACCCGCGCGAGCCTGCTGACCGGCCGCTATCACCTGCGCACCGGCACCCATGGCGTCACGCGAGGCTACGAAACCATGCGCACCGAAGAAGTGACCATCGCCGAGGCGCTGGGGCAGGGGGGCTATGCTACCGGGTGCTTCGGCAAATGGCACAACGGCGCCCATTATCCGCACCACCCCAACGGACAGGGTTTCGACACATTCTTCGGCTTCTGCGCCGGTCACTGGAACAACTATTTCGATACCGGACTAGAACGTAATGGTCGCCCCGTCGATACCAAAGGCTATATTACTGATGTCCTGACGGACGCCGCCCTCGACTTCATTGAAAAGCACCGCCAGGAGCGGTTCTTCTGCTACGTGCCGTATAACGCTCCGCATGGACCGTTCCAGGTGCCGGACCGATATTTCGACAAGTACAAGGCACGAGGTCTCGACGATCAGCTTGCCTGTATCTATGGCATGTGCGAGAACCTCGACGACAACGTCGGTCGTCTGCTGCATCGCCTGGATGACCTGGGCCTGCGCGACAATACGATCGTCCTGTTCCTCACGGACAATGGACCCAATTCCGACCGCTTCAATGGCGGCATGCGAGGCCGCAAGGGCAGCGTCGACGAAGGGGGCGTTCGCGTCCCGCTGTTCGTCCGCTGGCCCGGGCGCATCGAGCCGGGCACCCAAGTCTCGCCGATCGCGGCCCACATCGACCTGTTCCCCACGATCATGGAACTCTGCGGACTGCCCATGCCCGAGACGCTCCCGCAAGATGGCAAGAGTCTGGCGCCCTTGCTGGCCGGTGGGCATACGGACTGGCCCGATCGCATGCTGTTCACCTTCCGCACCCCGGGCGCCAACTTGCAGAACATTCGCGGTTCCGTACGGACCCAGCGCTGGAGGGCGGTCAAGCGGACACAAAACTGGCAACTCTACGACATGGTTGCCGACCCCGCCCAGCAGGAGGATATCGCGAAACACAACCCGGACGTCATGACGCAATTGCGCGATGCGTTCGAAGCCAAGATCGCCGAGGTGACCCAAGCGGGATTCGATCCCATCCCGGCCCATGTGGGCCATGCCGACTGGCCAACGGTCGTATTGCCTGCCCATGAGGCATTTCTGGAGCCGGCCCCCAGGAAGGGGATCAGCTACGTCGGCGCCGCGGGATGGGCCAACGACTGGATCACCAACTGGACGGACACCGACGCCTATGCCTGGTGGCCTCTCAAGGTCGTCAAGCCTGGGCGTTTCGGCATTGCAGTGATGTACTGCTGTGCCGAGGCCAACCTCGGGTCACGCGTGCGCATTGAGCTCGGGGGCCAGGCCGTCGAGGCCATCGTCGGCCAGGCCCACGATCCCGCGCCCATCGCCAGTCCCGATCGGGTCCCTCGCGGAGAAGTATACGAGAAGAACTGGGCCACATTACCGCTGGGCGAATTGAACCTGAAGCCCGGGCCCACGCGTCTCATGCTCAGAATGGCGCAGATTCCGGGCCCGCAGGCCTGTGATATCAAGGCCGTGAGAATACAGCGGCTCGGATAGAAGGCAAGGATGTTGGCCGGCGGCTGAAGCTGGACCGCCGGTGCGAGGAGGTGATTCGAAGCGTGAGTGAGGACGGCAAGAAGATGTCAGGCAATGTGGAACGCGTGTTGCGAGCGATGGACGTGATTCCGCCCTTCGAGGAGGATCGGGCCGAGGACGATGGCGACCGCGCATCGATCTCCCGCCAGGGTCCGGGACCACGAATCCGCCCCTGGAAGCGGCCCGAGCCGCATGCCGGGAGTCCGAATCAGGCGGATCCGCCGGACTCCGCCGACGATGCGGACGAGCCGATTCCCACACTCGACCTGGGCGAGAAGATTCTTGCCGAGCAGCGCCGCATGACCGCCCGAAAGCGAAAAGGGCCGGGCACCGCCCCCTCCGAGGCACCGCCGATCACCCGACCTCCCGTCGTCGCGATGCGCGCCGAACGCGCCGTCGAACCCCTGGACCAGGACGTCGCCGAGTTGCAGCAGATTGTCGCCGAGATCGTCGCTCGCGACATCGAACGCCTCTGTGCCGGCCCCGCGCGCACGACAAGCTGATCGATCTCACATCTCGCACGTCCCCACGCGGCTTCCAGCTCAGGCGTGCGATAAACACGCCTGAACGCACATCCTCGCCCCACAAAGCACCCCAACCGGGTGCGGCCGGAATACGGTGGCACTCGCGTCAGGCGCATGCGCACTGTCATTCCGACTGGAGCGGAGCGCAATGGAGAGCTTGTCCTGAGCGAAGTCGAA
>CAZTGH010000355.1:0-5825 GCA_964612985.1 uncultured Pirellulales bacterium | reverse complement strand
CGGTCTTGACCCGGTCGCCTGGCGCGGTCGGGATCAACGACGGCGCGATCACCTTCGTCGACAAGGACGAATGGAACCGGATGGCGTCGTACGCCTGGTCGCCCGACAGCCGATGGCTGACGTATGCCAAGAACGGCGCCAATCGGCAGGGCAACATCATGATCTACGATGTCAACGACGCCACCGTCCATCAGGTCACCAGCGATTTTTACGACGACAGCGCCCCCGTCTTCGACGTCGAGGGCAAGTACCTGTTCTTCCGTTCGAACCGCTCGTTCGATCCCGTCTATGGGGATATGGACTGGACCTGGATCTATCCGAACTCCACGCAGTTGTACGCGGTGACGCTCAGCGCCGAGACCGCCAGTCCGCTGGCGCCGCGCAGCGACGAAGAAGAAGTCGAGGAGGAAGAGAAAGAAGAGAACGAAGAGGAAAGGAAACAGGAGGAGGACGAGGAGGCAGAGAAGGAAGACGACGAGACCTCCGATCCGAATCAGCCTCCGGCAGACGACAAGTCCGACGACGAAGCCAAAGAGGACGAGAAGAAAGACAACGGCAAAGACGGCAAGAAGAAGGACGAGCCCGAGCCGGTGAAGATCGACTTCGACGGCTTCGAGCAGCGTGTGATCAGACTGCCGATCCGCGCAGGCAACTATGGCGGCCTGGCATCGGTCAAGGGCAAGCTGCTGTTCACCCGGTACGCACCGGCAGGCGCCAGAGGATCGGGCGAGCCAGGCGGAACCCTGCTCTATTACGATCTCAAGGAGCGCGAGGAGAAGACCGTCATCGACAAGATCGATGGCTACGATCTCTCCGCCGACGGCAAGAAGATCCTCTACAAGAGCCGCTCCACCTATGGCATCATCGACGTGGGCGAGAACAAAAAGGTCGGCGACGGCAAGATCGACTCGGGCAATCTGAAGGCCTGGATCAACCCGCGCGAGGAATGGAAACAGATCTTCAACGAGGCCTGGCGCATCCAGCGGGATTACTTCTACGATCCGAACATGCATGGCGTGGACTGGCCCGCGATGAAGGAACTGTATGGGTCGCTGCTTCAATATCTGGCGGATCGCGAGGACCTCAACTACATCATCGGCGAAATGATCGGCGAACTGAACGCCTCCCACACTTACGTGCGAGGTGGGGACATCGAGTCGCCCGAGCGGTTGAACGTGGGGCTGCTGGGCTGCGACTTCGAGCTCGACGAGGACAGTAATGCCTACCGCATCCGCAAAATCTACGAAGGCGCCAGGTGGAACGCCGAGCCGCGTTCTCCGCTGCGGGCGCCGGGCGTGGATGTCAACGAAGGCGACTATCTGCTGGCGGTCAACGGTCGGCCCCTGGACACGTCGAAGGATCCCTGGGCCGCCTTCCAGGGTCTGGCGGGGCAGACGGTGACGCTGACCGTCGGTCCGACGCCCGACGTCAACGACGCCAACGACATCCTCGTCCAGCCGATGGGCAGCGAATTCCGCCTGCGCAATCTCGCCTGGATTCAGAGCAACCGCGAGAAGGTCGAAGAGGCGACGCAGGGCCGGGTCGGCTATATCTACGTGCCCGACACCGGTCAGAACGGGCAAAACGAGCTGGTCCGTCAGTTCACGCCGCAATGGACGAAAGATGCGTTGATCATCGACGAGCGTTTCAACAGCGGAGGCCAGATCCCCGACCGCTTCATCGAGTTGCTGAACCGCCCGATCTACAACTATTGGGCCCGGCGCGACAACCGCGACTGGCAGACGCCCTTCCTCGCCCACAACGGTCCGAAGGTCATGATCATGAACGGCTGGTCGGGTTCCGGCGGCGACGCCTTCCCCCACTACTTCCGCGAAGCGGGCCTGGGCCCGCTCGTGGGCACACGCACCTGGGGCGGACTGATCGGCATCAGCGGCAACCCGCAGGCGGTCGACGGCGGCTCCGTGACCGTGCCGACCTTCGGCATCTACGATACCGACGGCCAGTGGAACATCGAAGGCTATGGCGTCGATCCCGACTACGAAGTCGAAAACGCACCGGACGAGATGGTGGCCGGAAACGATCCCCAGCTTGAAACCGCCATCGCGGTCGCCCTGAAACAACTGGAGAAGCAACCGCCCCAGCGGCCCGCCAAGCCGACGTATCCGAACCGCTCGGGCAAAGTCAGGTAGTAACCTCGAATGCGTGGCAGCCACGCAGAATGATCTCAAGGGAGTGTGCAATGATGAGACCATCGAGTAGAACTTTGGTGCTGCTGCTGGCCGGTGTCGTCCTGTGCGGCTGCGGCGCTAACAAGAAGGAGAAAGACTTGCAGTTGTTCATCGACAATCACGTCGCGCGGATCAAACCGATGGAGAAGGCGGCGGCGCTGGCGTCCTGGGAGGCCGCGGTCACAGGCGATCCGAACGCCTACGAGCTCTCCAGCAGCCTGACGCTGCAGATCCGGCGCATCTACAGCAACCCCGACGATTTTGCTTTCCTCCAGGCGCTCAAGGAATCGGACGACATCGACAATGGTCTGCTCGCGCGACAGCTCGAGGTGCTTTATAACGCCTATCTGTCCAACCAGATCCAGCCGCAACTGCTGGAGAGAATCGTCAGTCTCAGCACGGAAATCGACCAGCGATTCAGCACGTTCCGCGGTACCCTCGACGGTGAGAAGGTCACCGACAACGAGATCAAGGCCATCCTCAAGGAGCAGACGAACCGCGACATCCGAAAGCAGGCATGGGAGGCCAGCAAACAGGTGGGCCAGGCGGTCTCGGCCGACCTGATCCAGCTCGTCAAGCTGCGCAACGAGGCGGCTCGCTCGCTGGGCTTCGACAACTATCACACCCTTGCGCTGACCACAGGCGAGCAGGACGTCAACGAGATCGACCGGCTCTTCACCGACCTGTACGAACTGACCAACGAACCGTTTGCCCGACTCAAGGCAGAGATCGATCACAACCTCGCGGTCCGATACGCCGTGCCCACTGCGGAGATGATGCCCTGGGACTATCACGATCCGTTCTTCCAGGAAACGCCGATGATCTATCATCTGGATCTCGACACGTACTATGAGGATCGGGACATCAAGGAGCTGGCGGAGAAGTTTTACGCCGGCATCGGGCTGCCCGTCGAATCGATCCTGGCGCGAAGCGATCTCTACGAGAAGGAAGGCAAGAACCCGCACGCGTTCTGCACCGACATCGACCGCGAAGGGGATGTACGCATCCTGTGCAACCTGGTCAACAGCGAGACCTGGATGGAAACGCTGCTGCACGAACTCGGTCACGGAGTGTACAATCTCTACCAGGACCCGGACGTGCCGTATCTGCTGCGCGAGCCTGCTCATGCGTTCACGACCGAGGCGATCGCCATGTTCTTCGGCCGGCTCAGCCGCAATCCCGCCTGGATGCAGCAGATGCTGAACCTCTCCGACGCCCAGCGAGCGGAGATCGCGACGGTCAGCGACAAGTACGCCCGGCTCAAGCAGTTGATCTTCGCGCGGTGGGCGATGGTGATGTACTTTTTCGAGAAAGAGCTGTACGCCGATCCGGACCAGGACCTCAACGCGCTGTGGTGGGACCTGGTCGAGAAGTACCAGTTCATTAAGCGTCCGCCCATGCGCTACGAGCCCGACTGGGCCGCCAAGATCCACTTCACCGTCGCCCCCTGCTACTACCACAACTACATGCTGGGCGAACTGCTCGCCTCGCAACTGCACCATCATCTCGTCACGAAGGTGCTCAAAGTCAAAGGGAACCAGGCGGTCAGCTACGTGGGCCGGGAGAAGGCGGGCAAGTTCCTCAAGAACAACGTCTTCGAGGCCGGCGACCTCTTCCACTGGAACGTCATGATCGAACGCGCTACCGGCGAACCGCTCAACGCCAAGTACTTTGTCGAGCAGTTCGTGAAGTAGCTTATGGATTGATCTTCAGGAGATACGGATGAACGACGCCAACAAGGCACCACAAGAGCTGACGATACGGGTCCTCTTCTTCGGAGTTGTGCTGGCTGTTGTCTTGTCGGCAGCGAACGCCTATCTGGGCCTGTTTGCCGGCATGACGGTCTCGGCTGCCATCCCGGCGGCGGTCATCGCGCTGGGAATCATGAGTTTCTTCCGGCGCAGCACGATCCAGGAGTGCAACCTGATCGGCACCTGCGCCTCGGCGGGCGAATCGCTGGCAGCCGGGGTGATCTTCACCTTGCCGGCGCTGCTGTTCATGGGTCGATGGGAGAAATTCGAATACACCTGGGTCGCGATCATCGCCGGCTTCGGGGGCCTGCTCGGTGTGCTGTTCACGATTCCCCTGCGTCGCTCGCTGATCGTGGAGGCGGATCTGAAATTCCCCGAAGGCGTCGCGACGGCCAAGGTGCTGGAAACCGGCCGCACCGATGCCTCCGGGATCGGCTATATCGTCAAAGCCGCCCTGGCGGGTGGCTTGTTCAAGATCGGTGCTAACGCCGTCGGCCTCTGGCCCGAAGTCATGCAGGGCGCCACACGCCTCGGCGGCTCGATCGCCTACTTCGGTTCGAACCTCAGTCCCGCCCTGCTGTCCGTCGGCTATATCGTCGGACTGAACATCGCGGTGCTGATCTTCATCGGCGGCGCCGCCAACTGGCTGCTCACGATCCCGATCGTCGCGGGCATGAGCGAATGGCCGGTCTATGGAGCCGACCATGACCTGGCGGGCCAGGCGATGTCGGCGCTGGATTACGCCTCGCAACTCTGGTCGACGAAGACCCGCTACATCGGCGTCGGGGGTATGCTCGTCGGAGGCCTGTGGACGATCTTCCACATGCGCAAGAACCTCGTCAGTGGCGTCACCAGCGGGCTCAAGGCCTATCGCAAGCTCAAGGAAGGCGCCGGCGAAATCGATCGCACGGAGAAGGACCTGCCGATGCAATGGATCATCTTCATGATCATCGGCTCGGTCGTCCCTCTGTGCATCGTCTATCAGTCGTTCGTGCAGCAGATTCACATTGCCGCGGTGATGGCGATCGTCATGCTGATCACCGGTTTCCTCTTTGCGGCGGTGGCCGGCTACATGGCCGGTCTGGTGGGTTCGTCGAACAACCCGATCTCGGGCGTCACCATCTCGACCGTGCTGGTCTCGTCGCTGATGCTGGTGCTGATGATGGGCCGAGCAGCGGAAGGCGGTCCGGTCGCCGCAGTGGTGATCGGCGCCGTGGTCTGCTGTGCAGCCGCCATCGCTGGAGACGTCATGCAGGACCTCAAGTGCGGACGCCTCGTGGGGACCACCCCCTGGAAACAGCAGGTCATGGAGATGCTGGGCACCGCCTCGGCAGCCCTGATCATCGGACCGGTGCTGATGCTCCTGCACAGCGCCTACGGCTTCAGGGGCATGGAAGGGGCAGGCGAGAAAGCCCTCTCGGCGCCTCAGGCGAGTTTGATGGCCTCGGTCGCTGAGGGTGTCTTCCGAGGCGGTTTGCCATGGGGCTATTTCGGAATCGGCATGGCCGTAGCGGTATTGATTATCGCGCTCGATCTGTATCTTCAATCGAGGAAGTACCCGTTCCGGACGCCGGTGCTGGCGGTGGCGATCGGGTTCTATCTGCCGTTCCAGTTGTCGGTGCCGATCTTCGTCGGCGGCCTGGTCAGTCTGGCGGTCCAACGCTACCTCAAGTCGCGACAAAGTGCCCAGGCAGAGGTGGAAGCGTCGGACCGGCGCGGGCTGCTGATGGCTTCCGGCCTGATCACGGGCGAGGCCCTCATGGGCATCCTCGTGGCCATCCCCATCGTCATCCTCAAGCAGTTCGAGATCGACCTGCCCATCCTCGAGCACTTCACCGGCGCCATCATGCCGTTCGGAGGCATCGTCGGGGTCGTGCTGCTGGCT
>CAZTGH010000354.1:0-5839 GCA_964612985.1 uncultured Pirellulales bacterium | reverse complement strand
TTCCACCATTCTCCAAGGAAATCGTACGACCGATTTCCTTGAAGAATACAGGCCTAATGCCCCTTTTTGCAGAAGTCCACCTCTAACTAATTTCAAACAATCGACATGCTATTATTCCGCAGACGGCCCTCAAATCAATGCCATTTAGAGCCCTTTCTTTTCCACGACACAGAGGCACCGAAGACCACTGGCTTTGCGCGCGAAAAAAATAAGTTGTCAACACGTTTTGCACGACACAAAAGGGCATTGTGGAAAACCTGTGCATGGACCTTCAACACGACTCGAAACATCGGCTCTGCCAGTACTGGAAATGCGCCTTTCTGTCCTTGCGGTCCCGATCGAACCAACGGGGAGAACTCCTTCCTCCGCGTTCGCAGAGCGACCATAGGACGTGCTCCCAGGACCCGGTCCGATGGCCACGCAGAAAGAGATGTGCGCCGGCATGTCACGATGCCGGGGGGATGGAAAATGCAGACCCGGTTTCAACGCCGCAGCGCGTCACGCCCGTATCCGAGTCGAGGGCCGATGCTTGGACGCACCAGGCGATCGGGTCCCTTGGCCCGATCGCCTGGTCCGCAGACAGCAATGTTCACAGAGGAGGCGAACCCACAGACCGCCGCCCGTCGCAGGGTCGCTATGCTTCTTCCTGCGGTTGCGCTTGCGTTTCCGCCGTTTCTTCCTCGGTCTTTTCGGCGACCACCACCACGTTGACCGTCGCGGTCACGTCGTCGGCGAATTTCAGCGTCACGCTGTGCGCGCCGACCTGCTTGATGTGCTCGGGCAGTTTCACCACCTCGTCGGCCACCGCAAACCCCTGCTCGCGCAGGTTGGCCGCAATCATCCGATCCGTGATCGATCCGAACAACACCCCGTGCTCGTTGGCCTTCGCCGCCAGCACCGCCTCGGCGCCGTCAACCGCTTCGGCCGCGGTTTCCAGACGCTTGCGCTCCTTCATCCGCTGTTCGGCACGCTCGGCCTTGGCCTTGGCGATCGCCCGGATGTTTCCTTCCGTCGCCACCTTCGCCAGCCCCTGCGGCAGCAAGTAATTCCTGGCGTATCCTTCGGTCACGTCCACCACGTCACCGAGCCACCCCAGTTTTCTGATATCTTCGCAAAGCAAAACCTTCATCGTCGATTCCTCGCAACGTTCTCTCTTACGCATCCGGCCCGATCCCCTCGCGCCGAAAGCCGGCGCGAACGAACCGACCCGCTAGGTCGAGTACGGCAACAACGCCATGAACCGGGCCCGCTTGATCGCCCGCTTGGCTTTCCGCTGACACCCGGCGCAATTGCCGCTCCGCTTGCGCGAATAGATCTTGCCGCGATTCGTCAGCAACTTCTGGAGCGTATCGATGTCCTTGTAGTCGATGTAACTGATCCCGCCGCGGCAGAAGCGGCACTGCGTTTGGTCGCGCGCCCCGCCGAATCCGGGTCGTCTTCTCGGTCGTCTGTTCTTTTGTTGCGGTCGTGGTGCCATCGTTTACCTCTTCGTTATCAACATACGCTAGACTTCTTTCGGTCTGTACTAGAACGGTATCTCATCGTCGCTCATCTGATCCCGGGAGCCGGCCTGCGAAACGCTCGGGTCGCCCCCGTACCCCTGCTGCTCGCCCTGGGAGGATCCCCCCCCGCCGCCGCCACCCCCGGTGCCCGGCAGAAACTGGAAGTTCTCCACCGTCACCCGCAACCGGCTCTTCTTCGTCCCGTCCTGAGCCGTCCAGGAATCGTACGTCAGGCGACCTTCCAGAAAAATCGGCTTGCCCTTGTTGAAGAACTTGTTGATGTTCTCGGCCATGCGCCCGAACGCGCGGCAATCGACGAAACAGGTCTCATCCCGCTGGCTGCCGTCCTGGGCCGTCCATCGCCGGTTCGTTGCCAGGCCGAAGTCGACCACCGCGGTCTGACTCGGTGTATACGAAAGCTGAGGGTCCCGCGTCAGATTCCCAAGCAGCAGAACTTTGTTGAAGCTGGCCATAGCCCACCTCTCCTTCAAATAACAGAAACCACAGGAAATCCGTCTCCTGCCCGTTGCACCAAAGGCGGCGCCGTACCGCTACCCCGCCGTTTCATCCGTATCCTTCTTTTCTTCCTCGCTACCGGCCGCCTCGGGCGCTTCGGAGATCTCCGATTTCTCCGGTTCAGCCGGCGCCGCCTCGACCTCCTGCGGAGCCTCAGCCGCCGGCGCCGCCTCGACCTCTTGCGGAGCCTCAGCCGCCGACGCCGCCTCGGCCTCCTGCGGAGTCTGCTCGGGCTGCGGAGTCTGCGCCGCCGGGGCCTCCGCTGGCTTCGCCTCGCCGCCCTCGGACGCTTCGCCCGGCTTCTCCACCGGCTCGCCCGTGATGTCGCTCTCGAGCATCTCGGCCGGACGTTTCTCCGTCGTCAGGATCAACGCACGTATCACCTTCTCGCTGAGCAAGACGTCCTTCTCGATCCCCGAAATCCGAGGACCCTCCGCCTTGAAGTAGCACAGAATGTACGTCCCCCGGCTCTTGTGATCGATGTCGTAGGCCAGCTTGCGCTCCTGCCACTTCCGCATCGCGACCACTTCCGCGTCGGCACGCTGGAGAATGTTGTTGATCACCGAGAGCGTACCGTCCCAGTCCGCCGTCGCTTGCGCGGAATCGACCAAGAACATCCCTTCATATAACCGCTTCGCAACCGTTTCCAACCTGTTACCTCCTGATCACAAACAGCAATCTCAGAAATCCAAGTTCTATTGTCCTTCGCCGGCCGGTGCGCTCGTCACACCGTACCGCTGTTGAATTCATTCATCGCCCGATCGATGCCCGATTCGAGCCAGCACAAAACCGCATCGCGCGCCCGGACGATCGCGTCGTTCAGCAAGGGCCGCTCATCGGGAGACGGCCGACCCAGCACGTAATCCACCGCCATCGCCCCGGGACAACCGCCGATGCCGATCCGGCATCGGGCAAATTCCTGGCTGCCCAGCTTGGCGATGATGTCCGCCAGTCCGTTGTGACCGCCCGCCGAACCCTTCGGCCGCAGCCGAATCTTCCCGGGCTCGAGGGCCTTGTCGTCCGTGATCACGATCACGTCGTCGAGCCCCAGCTTGTAGAACCCGACCGCCGTGGCCACCGCCTGACCGCTGCGATTCATGAACTGCCAAGGCTGCATCAGCATCACCTTCTGCTGCCGGTACCAGCCTTCGCCGACCCGCGCGCCGAACTTCTGCTGCCTGACCGCGATGCCCAGCGCCTCCTCCAGAGCCTCGATCACTTTGAAGCCCAGGTTGTGACGCGTCTCGGCATACCCCGGCCCCGGATTGCCCAAGCCGACGACTAGTTTCAAATCCGCCATGGGTACCGGTCCAGCACGCCGGGGGCGCGGTTATTCTTCGCCACCTTCTTCGCCCTCTTCCGCCTTCTCGCCGATCACTTCCGGCGCCGTCGGGGCCTCTTCCTCGATCTCTTCCGCCGTCTTGGCCGCCGCCACGACGTGGCAGGCCACCAGCAGCGTCTCGGGAGAACTCACCAGCGTCACCCCCTCCGGAAGGGCCACATCGCCCGCGTGAATGCCCTCGCCCACGCCCAAGTCCTTGATCGAAACCGCAATCGACTCCGGCATGTTCGTTACCAGACATTCGATCTCGATGCGATCGCTGTGCTCCTCGACGATACCGCCCTCATGCGTGCCCTGCGCCGTGCCCTTCAGCTCGATCGGTACCGTCACGCGAACGGTCTCGGTCATGTCCACGCGCATCAGATCGGCATGCACAATGCTGCGACCCAGGTGATCGTACTGCAATTCCTTGACGATCATCTTCTGGGTCTTGCCGCCCAACTGCACGTCCATCAGCCGATGCCCGTGATGCAGCCCCTGCGTGAAGTCATGCCCGTTCAACGCGATCGCCACCGGGTCCTGCTTGTGCCCGTACACGATCGCCGGAATTTGGCCCTGCTTGCGCAAACGAGCGGCCGCCTTCGAACCGATGTGCTCTCTGACCTGCGCCTCTAACACCAACGTCTTGTTCATAGTCTTTTCACCCGTAAAAACGAAATTCAGACAGTCCTATCCGATCCAATTGTCATCCTGATTCCGCCTGCCTTCAGCCGTTCTGACTGAACAGGCTGCTGACCGACTCATCGCGGTGAATCCTCTTGATCGCCTCGCCGAGCATCGCCGCCGAACTGAGCACCCTGATGCGACCCATTTTCTGCGCCTCTTCCGTCAGGGGGATCGTGTCGGTGACCACCACTTCTTCAATCGGAGTCGCTTTGAGCCGCTCGAGGGCCTGCCCCGCGAAAACCCCGTGCGTGGCACCGACGAGGATACTCTTGCATCCGCGCTTCTTGACCAGCTCCGCAGCGCTGCACACCGTGCCGGCCGTAGCGATGATATCGTCGCACATCAGTACGTTCCGACCCTCGACGTGACCGATCAATTCGTCCGCCTGAACCTCGTCGCCGCTCACACGCTTCTTGTGAACGATCGCTAACTCGCCGCCCAGGTGCGAAGCATACCGTGCCGCCGTCTTGATGTTGCCCACGTCCGGAGAAACCACCGTCAGCTTGTCGAGCTTCTTGTCCCGGAAATACCGGCTCAGCACCAGCTCCCCCGCCAGATGATCCACTGGAATGTCGAAAAACCCTTGCAACTGATGCGCATGCAGGTCGATCGCCAACACGCGGTCCGCCCCCGCCGTGGTGATCAGATTCGCCACCATCTTGGCCGTAATCGGAACCCGCCCTTCGTCCTTGCGATCCTGCCGCGCATACCCGAAATAGGGGACCACCGCCGTGATCCGCTTGGCGCTGGCCCGGCGCAGACAGTCCAGATAGATCAGCAGCTCCATCAGGTGCTCATCCACCGGCTTGCACGTCGACTGCAATACGAAGCAGTCCCGCCCGCGCACGTCGTCCTCGATGCGAATGAGCTTCTCCCCGTCCGGAAAGCGGCTGATCTTCGACCCGCCGATGGGAATCCCCAGGTACTTGCAGACCGCCAGAGCCAGCGTCGGATTGCTGCTTCCCGAAAAAATCTTCAAGTTATCATTCAAAAACATCTCGTATTCGCCCCTCGGCATCCCTTTGAGGCCCGCATCATGCGGCGCCCGCAGTTACGGCTTCTGAGTGGGTTCGCCCACGTTCTGTTGCGATACGACCGTGCCGGCGCCCACGTGCGCCCCCGACGGCAGCGCCAGCGGCGCGATCAGAACCGCGCCCGAGCCGATGTAGCAGTCATCGCCCACAGTCGTCTGGTTGATGGTCTGCCCGTCGAAATTCGCCGTAATCGACCCGGCCCCGATATTGACATGGCGACCGATAATCGCGTCGCCCAGATAGCTGTGATGGCGGGCCCGAACTCCGTCGGCCAGTTTCACATCCTTGACCTCCGTGAACACGCCCAGCACCACGTCGTCCTCGATCACCGTCTCGTTCCGCAGAAACGCGAACGGACCGATGCGACAACTGCGCCCGATCCGCACCGGGCCGTGAATATAGGTAAACGGCTCGATCACCGTGTCCTGCCCGATCTGTGCCCGGGCGTCGATCCACGTGTTGTCGGGGTCGACAATCGTCACGCCGTTCTCCATCAGCTCTTGCTGGATCCGCCGCTGCATGATCTTGCTGGCGACGCTGAGCTGCGCCCGGCTGTTGACCCCCATCGCCTCTTCCGGACGCACCGCCGTGATCGCCACCACCTTGTTGCCGCCCGCAATCAGCACCGACAGGGCATCCGTCAGGTAATACTCATTCTTGACGTTGTCGGGCTTGACCTGCTCCAGAGCCGAAAACAACGCCCGGTTGTTGAACAGGTAATAGCTGGGATTGACCTCCTTGATCGCCCGTTGGGCCGGCGTGCAATCGCTGTGCTCGAC
>CAZTGH010000353.1:0-5857 GCA_964612985.1 uncultured Pirellulales bacterium | reverse complement strand
CTCTCTCCTGTGGATAGGAGGCGAAGCCTCCCGTCCGCTCGTGAAAGGCCTTCTCACAGAGGTAGCCGGGGCAGCGCTGCTGCACGATGTCACACTGTATCAGGACGATATATTGTTTCTGCTCCAGATCGATCACTGAGTACTCCTTCTTTCAGCTCTCTCGTATGGTGGCCTGGCCGCACCCATTAGTTTCTTCAATGAGGCCTTCTTTCGTGCGGCCCGTCTGCGACGCCCCTGGATTCGGCGGGAGCCACCTGGCCTGTTTCGCTTGGGCCCGTAAGGCCGAACGCCATGATCGGGGCGCCGGGAAAGGCCACCGACGAATCGGAATGGCCCAGCACGATCCCGTCGTCGAGGGCCAGGATCGTGTCCTGGAGCTTGCCGAACGTATTGAAGATCCGGGCCACCGGCTGGCCCTTACGGACCATATCGCCGGCCCGGGCGATAAAGCGGATGATCCCGCTGGTCGAACTGACCGGCTTGTCGGAGAGCCTCAGGATATGGCCTCGGACCACACCAGGCACGTCGACGACGAACGGCTCGGCGGGCGATTCCATCACGCCCAAATAGCCCAGAATCCCCAGGATCGACCGGACACCATACTCTACATTGCTCTCATTGACTACATACGATTCCCCGAGTTCAAAGGTCAGTGCGGGGATATCGTGCTGCAAAAGGCTGTACGAAAAGCTGGTCGTGGCCGGCTCGACCTCATGGACAATCGGGAAACCGGATTGGCCCGCGATGCTCCTGGCAACCTCATAGGCGGCTCCATGGGCGGCGCCGGGGTGCATGTCGAGCAGCGCGTAGGGGATGGACTTCATCCAGTCGTTGTGCAGATCCAGGACCAAAGCGGGTTGGGTCTGGCGGATCGCGGTCAAGACCCTGTCGGCGATCCGCTCGGCCAGAGAGCCCTGGGGGTCGCCCGGGAAGGAGCGGTTCAGGTCTTCGCGGCTCATGGTGATGTTGCGCGAGGCGGACTCGAAACCGATCGGGTTCATGAGGGGGAAGGCGTAGAGGGCGCCTTTGAGCAATTTACGCCGGCGGGCGGCCTTGAAGACCTCCTGGATCGTGACGATGCCGGTGACCTCGTCGCCATGGATGCAGCCGGCGAGCCAGACGACAGGCCCGGGGCGGCTGCTCTCGATCGCCATGAACGGCAGACGGCGGCGCGAGAGGTCCGAGCCGGTCATGATCTTCTGGAACGAGAAACGGACCTTCTGCGACGGGGGTCTGGCTTTCTCCGATCTCATGGTTTCTGCTCCGCAGCACGTCGGCTTCGTACGTGCTGATCGTCGCGGCGATGCTCATCGGCGGCGTAACGGCGCTCTTCAGCCACCGAACTGGAGTGGGCGCGATCCCCACCGGAATCGGCGCGGCGCCGATCGAGTTCATCCAGCTTCTCCGCTCGACCGTAGAGGGTGACCGTGTCGCCGGGGAGGACCTCGGTGTTTCCGGTGGGGCCGCCGACGTAGGTGCCGTCATCGCGGGTGATCCCGAGGACGATTACCCCCTCGTCCAGCAGGGCACAATCCTTGAGCTTTTTGTCCGCGAGCCAATCGCCTTCTTCGATGTGCTGGGCGGTGATGCTGTAACCGCCGGAGAGTCGCAGGAGGCTGGAATAGTCGCGCACGTCCAGGCGTGTCCAATGGGCCAGGGCGCGCTGGATCAGACGGCCCATCACGCGTTCGATTCGCTTGCTGCGGGAGATCAGCCAGAGGACGACCGCGCCGCCGGCCAGAGAAGCCAATCGTATGAGCTTGTCGACTTCACTGCCCGAGCCGAGAAACGACAGGATCAGGGAAAGGATGACCGAGATCAGTCCGGCACTGCGAATGATCATCAGCAGCATGATGATCTGCCGGCGGACGGGATGATTGACCACCGCCTCGGCCTCGCTGGTGGTGAATCCGGTGCCGGTGAAGGCGGAGCGGGCCTGGAAGCGTGCGACCTGGCGGGAAAGTCCCGTCATGGTCAGTGCGACGGTGGCGACCCGCGTGATGACGAGAGACAATGCGAGGATCGTCAGGACTGCCACGATACCGATGAATCCCATGGTCATCTTTGGGCCCCCATCGTGAGCAAAAAATGCTTGCCCGCCAGTTGGGCGATGTGGTCGCCGATCGCCATGAAGGGCAGGCGGCGCGAGAGGTCGAAACCGGTCATGACCTTGTGGAACCAGAAGCGCAGCTTCTGCGACGGCCGCCTGGCTTTCTCCGATTTCATCGCTTCTCCTCCACCCGACGGTACAGGATCAGAGTATCCTCCGGGCCCCCTGAACGGCGGTCCGTTCAGGCAGCAGATGTCGGTGCAACGTTTCATGGATCACCTCCGGCCTATGTATTTTGTGAGCCGCGCACCCGCGGGAAGCTCACCGCTAAAGAGGGGCCAGATTCTTCAGCTCTTCGATCGCACTCGACTTGCCGATCACAATCAGACAATCCCCCCCGCGCAGGTGCTCGGCAGGATTGATCCTCGTGATCTGTTCCTCACCTCTACGGATGCCGACAAGGGTCGCGCCGAACTTCTGTCGAAAATGGAGTTCGGCCAAGGATTTGTCGGAAAGGTCTGAATCCTCGGCCACCGTAATTTGGGCAATCTCAAAACGATCCGTGTCTTCGACCTGTCTCTGCATGTCCAGTTGATTGAGTATGTTCTCCGCATCTTTCAATCCAGGCGGCTGTCCCATGAGGAGCAGACGGTCCGCCGGGAAGATCCTGAAGTCGGGGTTCGGTTCGTAGAAGATGCGTCCGCCCCGACTGACCGCCAGAATCGCTATTCCCAAGGCCGAAAGCGGCAGTTCTCTTATGGTCCGCCCGGCCGCCGAAGCATCCGAACGAATGCGCAACTCGAGAAACGAGACCGGCCAATCAACGCTTTCCGGCAGAAAATCCATCGCATAGGTCAAAGCGTCAGCCGCTTGTTCGGTTGCATCCCTGAAGGGGCGAAACACCAAATCGGCGCCCGCTTTTTCAAACGCAGCGGCTTCCTGACTGTTTGTCGCGGTCAAGGCCACCTTTCCCGTATGCCCCTCCTCTTTGAGACGATGGAGAAGCGCGAGGTTCATTTCTTTGGAACGAACGGCACTGATAACCCATCTCGCTTTTTGTAACGGCAACTGCTCCAGCATCTCCGGGTCCGCCATGTCCCCGTACAGCACAGGCACCCCTCTCTTGCGCCAGGTATCCAACGCGCCGGGGTCAAAGTCAATCCCGACGATGGCGTTCTTTCGGCGCAGAAGGTGCTCCATCAACCCGCTACCATAATTGCCCAATCCGACCAAAATGATGTCGACCGCTTCCGTTTCTGCCAGGGTGTCTATAGCCCCCTCGCGGAAAGGATCGCGCCGTTCGAAGATCTTCAAGAGGGACGATAGAACACGATACAGCGGGTAGGAATAGAGGATCATGTAGGTGGACAGGAAGATGGTGACCACCCCGACGAGGGTGATCAGCCCCACGGTCTCTTCGGTAATATGGCCGATACTCAAGCCCAGCGCCGCTACGATCAGCGAGAACTCACTGATCTGGGCCACCGTGAGACCGGCGAGAAAACCCGTGCGACGACGATACCCCATCGCCCCCATGATGATCAGAACAATGAGAGGGTTGCCGACCAGTACAAAGAGGGAGAACACCAGCGAGGCGCCCAATTGCGGGCCCACCATGGACCAATCCAAACGTGCCCCGAGGTCAATGAAGAAGAACAGGAGCAGGAAATCCCGCAGACTGGTGAGTCGCGCCCCGATTGAATCCCGGTAAGTCGTGGACGCCAATGAAACACCGGCCAGGAATGCGCCAACCTCCTTGCTGAATCCCAATAGCTCGCTGCCCGCTCCGAGAAGGACGGCCCAGGCGATGGCGAACAAGGTCAACAGTTCCAGCGAATGCGCGAGCCGTCGGACGAGGCGCGGGATGACGTACCGCATGAGCAGGCCAACCGCACCCAACAGGGCCACGCCTTTTGCGCCGATCACTACGAACGAGAGATATCCGGGTCTATCGGCGGCAACCGACGATCCGAGGGTGGTCAGGCCAATCAGGGCCAGAATGGCAGCGATGTCCTGAACAATAAGAAAGCCCAGCGCGATCTGGCCATGGAGGGAGTCGATTTCCTTCTTGTCGGACAGGAGCTTGACAATGATGATCGTGCTGGAAAAGGTCAGCGCGACCGCGACGTAGGCGGCGTTGAGATATGCCATGCCCATGGCCACGGCGATGATGAACCCGATGATCGACGTGAACAGTATCTGCCCCAGGCCGGTCGCCAAGGCGACACGACCGGTGGTCCGGATCAGCTTCAGATCGAGTTTGAGCCCAACGATGAACAACAGAAGGGCGATGCCAATATGGGCGAGAAGTTCAATCTGCTCATAACTGTGTATGATGCCAAAAAACGACGGGCCGGCCAGGATGCCCGTCGCCAGAAACATGATGATCAAGGGCTGTCGCAACTTCTGCCCTATGATCCCGGTCAATGTCGCGAGACCCAGTATCGCTGCTATTTCCACGAATGAACTTGTTTCCGTCATTCGCTCCATCTCCTTATCCGAGGCTGCCGTCAAAAGATCCCGGCCTTGCCCCTTGGACCGTCAAGACCGCCACGATACTGACCAATTCCGCGATCATGTTTGGTCCCCCATCAGAAGTTGAAGTGCTCGCCGGCCAGTTGGGCGATGTGGTCGCCGATCGCCAGCGAAGCAGTGGCGGCGGGCGAGGGCGCGTTGAGCACGTGGATGGCGTTCTTGGTGGCTTCGATCTTGAAGTCGTCGACGAGCTGCCCCCTGGGTCCGAGGGCCTGCGCGCGGAGGCCGGAGTTGCCCGGGAGAAGGTCTTCGACCGTCAGCGACGGAACCAGGCGCTGAAGCCGGCGGACGAGGCGCTTCTTCGAAAAGGTGCGGGCGTACTCGCCCAGGCCGTAGCGCCAGTGGCGCGCAAAGAGCAGCCAAGTGCCGATATAGGACAGCGCATCCCAGGTGTCGCGCGGACTGAAGTCGGTCTTGCCATAGCCTTCGCGTCTGAAGGCGAAGACGGCGCTGGGGCCGCACTCGACGCCGCCGGCGATCGTGCGTGTGAAATGGACGCCCAGGAACGGGAAGGCGGGATCGGGGACGGGATAGACGAGGTGACGGATCCTGGCAGCCGCTTCGGGGGTCAGGTCGTGATAATCGCCTCGGAACGGGACGATGCGGAGACCTGGATCGACGCCGTCCAGGCGGGCGATGCGGTCGCATTGGAGGCCGGCGCAGTTGATGATATGGCGGGTTCGGATCGAGCCGGCGTTGGTCTCGACGTTGAGGTAGAAATCGTGCTTGTCGAAGCGCTCGACGCGGTGGCCGGTGAGGATCTTGTTTTCGGGTCGGTGTTCGCAAACCAGCTCGGCAAGTTTTTCGGCGACCGCGACGAAATCGATGATGCCGGCCGACGGGACGCGGATGCCGGCGATGCCGGTCACGGCCGGCTCGATCTGCTGGATCTTCTCGGGGCCGATCCTCTCGATCCCTTCGACGCCATTGGCCAGGCCGTTCTGGAAGATCCGCTCCATCGCGGGCAACTCGTGGGGGTCGGTGGCGACGATGATCTTGCCGCAGATGTCGTGCGGGATGTTATGCTGCTTGGCGAAGGCGATCAACTCCTGGCGGCCGGCGGCACAGGTTTTGGCCTTGCTGGAGCCGGGCTGGTAATACAACCCCGAATGGATAACGCCGGAGTTGTGACCTGTCTGATGGCCGGCGACGCGGGCCTCCTTCTCCAGCACCGCCAGACGCACCTCTGGATACCTCTGCGCAAGCTTGTACGCAGAGGCAAGCCCAACGATACCGCCCCCGATGACAACAACATCAAAATCCGTATCTGGT
>CAZTGH010000352.1:0-5883 GCA_964612985.1 uncultured Pirellulales bacterium | reverse complement strand
ACCTCCTTCTTCTCTGGTCCCTGCAGGCTGCGATCGCCGCGCCGGTAGCATCCCTGCGACCGGTCGGTGCGGCCGCGTGCCCGCGTCATCCCCCAAGGGCCTCGACGAACCCCCTCATTCTACCACCCGCCCGCAGGCGGAGACATTGCGGAAACTACGTATTTTGCGCCACCCGTTCCTTTGTCGCCGGCAGGGGCCGGTCGCTTTCGTAGCCCAGGCGGGTGCGGGTGCGGAGGATCACCAGGGTGGGGGCGAGCCAGCCGACCAGCAGCGTCAGGGCAGGGTGCACGTCGGGGGTGGCCAGGAAGAGCCCGGTCATGTTGATCGACGAGTGGAACAGCAGCGCGATCAGCAGGCTGCCGCGCGTGTGATTGAAGACCCAGGTGAACATCACGCTGGTCGCGACGGTGCCCGCCAGCGTGTAGGCGAAGGGCACCTGGCCCAGGAAGTTGTCGGGCGTCAGTGCCAGCGGCAGGTGCCACAGGCCCCACAGCAGTCCAAGGGTCACGCTGGCCGCCAGCGGGCCGACGCGCGTTTGCAGGCTGGGCAGCAGATAGCCACGCCAGCCCAGCTCCTCGCCCATCGAGCTGCCGACCAGCGTCTGCTGGATCAGCCATGAGAAACCGAACGACAGCGCCACAAACCCCACCACGCCCACCGGATGGCTTGACGCCTTATCCATCATGAGATCTCCGCGCAGTTGCCCTGTCCGCCGGTCCGCTCGTTGTGGAAGCGTCGGTCAGTGCCGCTTGCCCATCAGATGTTGCGCCACGGCATGGTACGCAGGCAACGAGGTCGGGTCGTTCGCAGCGTTGGCCGCAATCGGGTGGCTGGCGAATCGCGCGATCACCATCTTTGCGGCGGGATCGATGTACAGCGCCTGTCCATGCACGCCGCGCGCCATGAACGCACCGTGCTCGTTGTGCGTGATCCACCACATGTTGCGGTAGCTCCACCCTTCCAGCAACCTGTACCCCGCCTGGGCGAAATCGTCTTTGCGTCCACCTCGACGAATATCTGCGATCGCCCCCGCGGGAACAACCTGCTGTCCGTTGCAGCGTCCATCGTTGCGGATCATTTCCCCGAACCTGGCGAGATCCCGCAGGCCCGCGCTGAGACCACCGCCGGCAAAGGGCGTCCCCGTCGAATCCACCGTCATATAGGCATCCTGCTCGGCGCCCAGCCTGCTCCAGATGCGCTCCGAAAGCAGTTGTGCGACGGAGCGACCGCTGACACGTGCCAGGACCCATCCGAGCGCATCGGTGTTGGCGGTGCGGTAGTGGAACGCCTGGCCATGCGAGCCCTCGGGCTGAACCGTTTGGAGGAACTCGTAATACGATCGCGGACCCGTATAGCCCTGAGGTTTCGGCAGAGGGTTCCCTGCAGCGGCACGCGCCCAGACTTCCGCGTTCGGGTCCGCATAGTCCTCGCTGAACCGGATGCCGGTCGTCATGTCCATCACCTGGCGCACCGTCGCGCCGCCAAACGCGGAACGCTCCAGCTCGGGAACGTACTCCTCGACCTTCCGCTGCGGATCCAGAGTCCCTTCCGCGACCAGGATGGCCGCCAGGGTGCCGACAAAGGTCTTGGTGACCGACATCGCTGCATGTTGCCCCTCCGCCTGGAGCGCGCCGAAGTAGCGCTCATACACGATGCGCCCCTCGTGCAGAACCACGATGCCGTCCGTGTAGTTGGCCGTCAGCGACTGGGCCCAGGTCATCGGCCTGGTGCTGCCGAGCGGTGTGAAACGCAGCGCGTCCAGGTCGTCTCGCATTGCCCGAGGCAGCGGAGTGGGAGCCCCGAGCCCACGCGAGACATTCACCGTAGGCATCAATTGGCGCAGATGGCACACGCTCCAGCGCATCGCCGGAAAGCGGAAGTAGCTTCCGTCCTCAAAGCGCAGAATGCGATTCTCCGGCGGAGGCGAACCCACCATCCAGCCCAGCACAGCGGGGTCACTCTCTGCGGCATCAGGAAAAGCAGAAACCCGCTCCGCGGCCACGCAGACACTCTGCATTCCCATGCCAAGGAAGGAAAGAATGGACCACAGAAGTGCCACGCGCGTGAGAAAGGTCTGCATGATCTCGTCGCCCTTCATATGATATTCCTGACTCGGACTGAATGATTCCCGCGTTCGCCCTATCCGTCAAGCCGGATCTTCTGGCCCGTTAGATTTTAAGGTTCATCGCGGGATTCCGGGGGGAAGGCGACTCGGCGCGGCGTGAAAAGATGCTCTCTCGGCTTTGCTCCTTCGCACCTGCGTTGGGGACGCTGTCCCCAAACCCCTGGCATTTTGCGCTTGTCACCAGCAGCATGATGTCAAAGCAAGGCGGCGCCTCTGGTATCAGGGCACCGCCCATGCCACTGGACTGCTGCGGCGCTCGGGGTGCTTGCCAGCAGAGCCCTATCCTCCGCAGCAGCGCCACCAGCGTACCGGCAATCCGTGCCGTTCACAAGAAACAAGCCGCCTATCTCTCATGCTGCTGGCGAAATGCGAAAAATGCCAGGGGTCCGGGGGCAGCGCCCCCGGTCTTCACCTCTCGGGTCTCCACCATCCCCGAAATCCCGTGATGAACCAATTTTGTAAGCGGGGCCCCGATTCACAATCGAGGATTTCCCTACGCCCTCGGCGCCGTCTGCTCCGCTACAATCGGTGAATTAGATGGGATGGTTGTACCGACCTTGGAAAGGGAAGGAGAAGGCTCGATGGATGGGCAGCGTACCTCCGACGCCGAACGCGTCGATTGTCCGTATGATTTTGCGTGTCGCCGGTTGGGACGCGACGGCCCATGCCGCGTGCAATGCTGGGCCGGGGGACTGGTGTGCCTGGAGGGGCCCCGAAACCCTCCGTGCCCGCGAGGGCTGCTCTTTGGCGACCTGCTCTTTTGCCACTGCCCAGGCAGGAAGCGCCCGCCGAAGTCACCCGGGTGACCGCCTTAGCGCTGCACCGTCGCCGTCCGCCCCACGCTCAGAAGCCCTTCTGGGCCTGACCATCCTCGCGCAGCATCTCCTCCCAATCCTCATTGTTCATCGGCTCGGGCTCGTGGGTGGCGATGATGTGCTCGGCCATCTGCGCGATGTCGCGGCACTCATACAGGCACGCGTCGCATCGCCAGGCGTCACCGAGGTAGATCGGCAGGGGCCGGCGCTGGTCGATCAGCGTGGCAAAGACGCTCAATTCCTCCGGATCGAGCGCCCCGAGTTCGAGGCAGTGGGCCCCGGCGTCACCGGTGAGATTGGTCTCCGAATAAAAAGCCATGTCTTTTCCTCCTTGCACCCTTCTCCTGATTCTTCTCCAAGCGACCCGCGTTGCGATCGCCCGCACACCTGCACACGGATCTTAAAGGACCTGCACGCGAATTTCCATTGTGGAAACTACTTATTTCTCGTCGCGGTGCGCGCCGGGACCGATGCGCCCTGCTATGGCAAACCGGCGTCGACCGTCGGTCGCAAACTTTACGTCCCCGCAGCGCAAGCGGGTGTGAGGAATTCCCCTATTTTGCATGGGTCATCCTCGCTGTGAATTGGCCCGTGTGACTCCCTGTGACGAAACCGGCGCGGGGACGTTGAATCCCGCGCGCCGGCAGCGCTGGAGAAAGGGGCCGCAGGCCTCCCTGCCCACAGCCCCCGATGTACCATGCAAGAGTCGCTGCTACGCTGTCCGCATCGCGTCTACTGCGGCATCGGTGCCGGGATGCAGGCGGGCTGGATTCCGACCCGCCTGGACGTAAACGGGAACGGTGTGCAGGCGATCGGCTCCTGTCCCTCGTCGGGCAGCCCGTCGCCGTCGGCGTCCTGCGCCGCCATGTAGCTGGACAACGTCGACTCACCTTCGTTCGTCTCGGGCCCGGTGATCGTCCAGGTGCCGGTGACGATGCCGACGCTGGCGACCTGATCGAGCAGGCCTTCGACCGGCTGGGTGTTGTAGACGATCATCCCGGTCTCGTAGGTATTCGGCCCGGTACGCACCGACTCGGTTGCCCAGAACTGCGAACCGCCGGTGAACTCGGGGAACGTGCCGAAAAAGCTCGGATTGGGATTCACCTGCCAGAGGACCCCGCCATAGCGGGCGCCCGTCGCGTCCAGCGGATACATCACGTGTACCATGGTCAGAGGGCCCATCGGCGACGGCGCCGTGACGATCCACGTCCCTTCCGGCGTCCATTCCGGGCCCGCCATCATGCCTTGCATCATCGCCAGGCCATCGTAGGCCCACCAGTTTTCCACGATCTTGCCGTCGGCGAAGCGGTTGATGTTGCACCCGGTGAAGCGCACGGGATTGCCGCTGGCCAGGTGCGTCCCGCGGACCGTATAGCGCATCGCGACCTGGTCGGCCTCCGCGACCAGAGCATGCACCTCGACGGTCACATCGGGCATCCCTGCGAGGAAGGAGGCGGTGTCCTTCTTATAGGAGTCGAAGGGCTTGGGGCAGGGCGACGACAGGGGATTGTGCGCGATCATCGCTATGCTGGTCGTCTGCTCCATTGCATAGATGCGCTTGAGATTCCAGACCTCCTCGTTGGCGCTGACGAGGGTGACCTTGTTGATCAGCGGATCGCCCGGATCGCCAGTGACCGCAGAGGGCGCCCCCCACGCGTAGTTGTCCCGCCCGCCGGGCATCATTCCGATCTGCTGCATCAGTCCCAGCAGGTCCCAGTGGTTCCATTCTTCTACGACCCGTCCGTCGACGATATGAGAAACGGTGATCCCGGTGGCCAGGATGTCTTTGCCGGTGGCCGGCGTGCCCATCAGCTCGCCGGTATGCGTGGCCCGATCCGTCCAGCGCGTGACGACCAGATCCCCCTCGGCAAGCTGGTCCTCGATCGTGAAATGAATGTTGGAAAAGGCGGCGTTGAACATGGCGTGAAACTGCTTGTAGCCGGCTGCGCCTTCGAAGTCGCCGGCAGGATCGTGGATCACGTAGTCGCTGCTGAGTATCTCGTCCAGCACATCTACTTCGCTCTGATTCCAGACCTCTTCGAACATCCGACGTTCCAATGCCTTGTTCGCCTCGGTGTCGGCCGACGCGCCGGAGCCAAATGCCAGCAGGACGACGACGGCCGGAAACAGAAGGTTCCCTGTCTTTTTCATGTTCGTGCCTCCTTCGTAGAGTGGGGGAGATGGAAAGAAGGACGCTCATCCACGATGGCGTCCACGGACCGATCGCGCGGTGGACCTCTGCTCGGTTCCATACCAGCGCCCTCCAGAGCGAACGATGTCGGCTCAGTCGTTGACCTTGTGCGCCTCGTCTTTAAACCAGTGCTTCCAGGTCTTGCCGTTGTCGGACGAGACTTCGGTCGTCGAGCTCATGCGGGTCGCGTCGGGCGAGAACACGATCACGGTGCGAACGGGGACCGCTTCTCCTTCGCTGGTGGTCATGGTCGACTGGCGCGTCCAGGTGCGTCCATCGGCCGAGACGGTCTCGGCCGAGCTGTCCCGGCTTCCATCACTGAGGAAGGCGTTGGCGACATAGTGCCCCGCCTTCGGATCGTACCCGGTGATCGTCACGACCGTCGTCTTACCCGAGGGGTTGTTGTCCTCGATCGTCGATTCCAGGAAGCGACCGCCCAGAATGAAACGCTGCGTGTTCGTCCCGTGAAACGTACCTGCACCGCCATAGGGCAGCCCCGCCACCGGAGGATCCACCTGCTCGCCCTCATACCGCCACGTCCCCACAAACCCCGCCAGCTTCTTCATCTCGTCACTGAGCCTGGCGCTGTCGACGGTCTTCTTGCCTTTGGACTCGTGCGTGGCAACCATCTGCCAGCGCCCATCGCGTTTGTGCCAGATGTCCGTGATGACATCGCGCCCCCGTTGACCGTCGGTATCCGTCCATCGCAGCGACCCGGTCACCACCGCCATGTCGCCATAGGTCCTGACCTT
>CAZTGH010000351.1:0-5913 GCA_964612985.1 uncultured Pirellulales bacterium | reverse complement strand
GCTGACGCACGCCTCCGTCGCCCCCACGCGGATCGACAGCAACGAGCGGCTGGAATTCCTCGGAGATGCCATTCTCTCGACGGTGATCTGTGAGACCCTGTTCGACAAGTACAGCCGTTACGGCGAAGGCGAGCTGACGAAGATGAAGAGCATGCTCGTCTCCCGCGGGACCTGTGCTCGCGTAGCGCGTCATCTGGGATTGCCGAAGTTCCTCACGGTCGGCAAAGGCATGATCTCGAGCAAGGCCTTGCCCACGTCGCTGGCGGCAGGCCTGCTGGAGGCAGTCATTGCGGCAATCTACATTGACGGGGGGTTCGAGGCAGCGAGGGATTTCATCGTCCGCACGTTCCTGGCACTGATCGAACAGGTGGACTCGGAAGAGGCTCATGGCAACTACAAGTCTCTCCTTCAGCAGTGTTCGCAGGAGCAGTTCGGCGCTGCTCCCATCTACGTCCTGTTGGACGAGAAGGGGCCCGACCACAACAAGTGCTTCGAATCGGAAGTGGTGATCGACCAGCGCCATTTCCCGAGCGCTTGGGGGGCCAACAAGAAGGAAGCCGAGCAGAAGGCCGCCCACAACGCGCTGGTGGAGCTGGGGGTGCTTCAGCGATCGGCCGAGCAGGTCAGCGGCTAAAAGGCCGACCCGCCCGCCATGGCGGGAAGCTGTTCCGTGACGAACCAGGCCACTGCGTAGAGCACCAGCGCTGCCACCGTGATGAACACCATGATCGATCCGATGAGCAGCGCCGTTTCCCGGGCAAAAGCGGCCGGACGGATCTGATGGACCTTCGTGGCTTTATAGACCACCGCGATGGCCACCACCAGCGGCAGCAGCCAGAACATCGACGAAACGTCCGTATCGATCCGCATCGGAACCGTGAAGCTGGCCAATAGCGTCCACATCGGTACTGTCATCTTATGCGTGCGCCTCGTTCAGGTTGCGCAGATGCGCCGTATAAACCGCATTGACGATACACAGGAGATTGAGCAATCCGGCGATGCTGGTATAGATCTGTCCGATCTCCCCGGCTCGCCCATACACCGGAAAATTCCCCGATGCGCTGATCTGCCCGAGCAAGAAGACCATCGGCGAGTTCATCAACTGGGCCGCGTACCACGGTTTGGCATGGATCGGATCGATCACCCCGACCGAACCCACATAGAGGCCGACGGCAAACGTCAGCAGGACGGTGACGAGGATCACGACCGCTCGTCTTCTCTCGTTCAGCAGGAAATGTCCGCCGCCGGGGACGACCCACGCCAGCAGGCCGACCACGATCAGGTAGAAGGCGTGATTGTCCTTCCAGTTCTGGGCCATCACACGGAATCCTCCGGGGGCTCCTGCGGTCCGCTCTCCACAACGGGGGAAAGCTGTTCGGCGTACCTGAAGTCCATGCGTTCCAGAATGTTCTCCGGGTTGAAGTGAACTACGGACAGCGACTGCGACTCGGCGCGCTCTTCGCGGCTGAGCAGCATGGGACGCAGATTCTGGAACTGCTGCTGGTCCAGCCTCTGGATGGAGAGGCTGCGAAGACAGTAGTAGCTCTGGTCCGGCTTGAACTCCATGAGCATCGGCGCCTCGGCCAGGCTGTCCTTGTCGGCCGGAATGAGCGAATACAGCCGATCCATGAAACGCCGTTCGATACCGAGCCGCCGGATGTATTCGGGCGCCGCTGGGTTGCCGGCCGCCTGAATCGCGATGACCTGCAACTGCTCGGTCGCGATCCTGCGCAGCCCGTTCAGATATTGGACCTCGAAGACGTTCGGATCGTTGGGATCTTCCTTGGCCTGGGCTCCGTACAGTTCGTTGTACTGATTCACCGCGCTGTCCCAGCCGTCCTTGGTGGCCGTTGCGATAAACTCCTGGGCCCGCGTCTTGGTCACGTCCCAGGCGGCCAGTTTCCTGAGATCCTCGATCACCTGCTCCTTCACGGAATAGACGCTGTCCTCGTCGTCCTCGGAATCGCCGATTCGCAGCGTTCGAGTGCTGTAGGTGACCTCCACGCTCTCGGGCGCCCCCGTCGCAGCGACGTCGACGATTCGGACCAGGGCCATGATCTGGTCCGACAGATCCGGGGTGTTCGCGGCCGAAAGGTCATGGGCCGGCCCGATGCTCCGGAACATCCGCGCCTCCGGGACGGACATCAGCGTCACGGCACGCTCGCCCAGGGCCTCGATAGAGAACAGAAGCTGGGCGAGCCGGACGGGGTCGTTTCCGTACGCCGTGACGAACAGCCGTCCCAGGCGCTCGCTCGTCTGGATATCCACAGCGCTGAGCAGTCCGGTTCGGCCGCTGTACAGCGGCACGCCGTGCTTGACGCTCAGGTTCTCAGCGATGGCCCCGTAGCTGCCGGCGGCGTCCTCCAACTCCTCGAGACTGGCGTCTTCTTGTCGCGAGTTGATCGGTGCCAGGTTGGCGTCGGCCATGTTGCGGGCGTCAATCAGGATCTGCTCGGCCTTCGTTGTGATCTTCTGCCGGGTCAGTTGCTGACGGATCTCGACCGCGACCTCCGAGAAATTTTTCAATCGGTCCATCAGAGGAGAGTTGGGGTCGTTGGGGTCGGTCGGGACCTGCTCGCTGAACAGCTCGCTTCGGTTGTCTCGATAGAAGGTTTCCATCTCTTCCTGGGTCGGCGCCGGAACGACCGACGCGACGTCGCCCAGCTTCAGGCCGATGTACTCCAGTTGCAGGCGATCGGGCAGCTCGTAGCCGAAGCCGTACGGATTCTGCTCGTTCGGATCGCCGGCAGGAATCGCCTTGTACGCGTTGAACTGCTGCTGGATCTCGGCGTCGGACGGCGCCAGATCCTGGTCGACGAAGTAAGAGGCCTGCATCTGCACGCATTCGGCGTTCATCGTCTCGTTCTCGTAGCTGGCGAGATGCCGGATCTCGGCGTCCGTCACCGCTCCGGTCGAGCAGATGCTCTCGGCGTACTGGAGCACCGCTAACAGCCTGCCGAAGATCGTCAGGATATGGTCCTCAGGCCGGCCGAATTGACTGACCATGGTCCGCATGACCGTGCCATAGGTCTGGCCGTTGAACAACTGCGGAACGACCTGGGCCAGCAACCGCCCGACGTCTTCATTGCTGACGTGAATGCCGGCAGCCGCCGCTTCTTCCCGAAGCAGAATCCAGTAGATGTCCGTCGGCGCCGTCCGGGTATAGATCGCGCTGAGCTGCTTATCACTGACCCGGTAGCGGTTTCGCTGGATGGTCTGCCGGGCGAAGTCCATCACCTCGGCCGAGGCGCGATCCTGGGTGAAGAGCAGCTCGCTCAGGACGATCCCCCGCAGATCCTGCGATTGCAGGACCTGGGCGGCGCCCAGCCTCAGAAGGATATCCAGTTCCTGACGAGCCTCTTCCCGGTCGTACGTGTTGATCTCATGCTTTCCATAGAACGCCATCGTCTCATCTCGACCCCCGCTGCCCTGGAAGAAATATTCGATTGACGAGCCGCCGACGAACCCGACCATGAGCACGATGACCACCACAGCCATGATCTTCTTGTTGTTCTTCCTGAACCATTTGACTAAGTTCATATTCCAACTCCGGGTTTAGGGACGCATGCGCCTGTTATCCAGTGAAACGAGAGGTCTGCAAAAATGAACCGTAGGCCTACGGTCCATTTTTGCAGACGTTCACCTGAAACACAAAAGGCCTAAAGTTACTGCAACCAGGGGCCCATTGCAAGAAAAATGTAGCCTCGGTCTTCACCCTTCGCCTGTCTCGCCGCGGTGCGCCGGCAAAGGGTGGGGGCGTATCATTGCCCAAGTTCTGCAAGAATGGACGGTAGGCCTGTAGACCGTTGCATGGAAGGGCCTATTGGCGTACCATGGCGCACTCCACTTGAAACACAAAGGGCTCATGATGGACCAACACGACAGACATGCAGAATCCCAAGCGGCGTACGCCGCAGCGTGCCGCCTCTTGCCCGGCGGCGTCAACTCGCCCGTCCGCGCCTTTGGCGGGGTGGATATCGGACCGGTCTTCCTTGCTTCGGGCCAGGGTTCGAAGGTCACGGACGTGGACGGGCGCCGGTACATCGACTATGTGGGCTCCTGGGGGCCGATGATCCTGGGCCACGCCCATCCGCAGGTGATCGGCGCGATCCACGAGGCGGTCGACAGGGGCACCTCCTTCGGAGCGCCGACGCTGGCCGAGACGGCGCTGGCCGAGCGGATCGTCGGGGCCATGGACTCCATCGAGAAGGTCCGTCTCGTCAGCAGCGGCACCGAAGCGGTGATGAGCGCGGTTCGCCTCGCCCGGGCGTTCACCGGACGGGACACGATCGTCAAGATGACCGGCGGCTATCACGGCCACGGCGATTCGTTCCTGGTGGCGGCTGGTTCCGGCGTCGCCGAGCAGGGCACCGCCTCCAGTCCGGGAGTGCCGCAGGCGTTGGCGCAGTTGACGGTGGTGGTCCCGTACAACGACGCCGAAGCGTGCGCAGCAGCGTTTGAGAGCCACAAGGATCGCATCGCGGCGGTGCTCGTCGAACCGGTGGCCGCCAACATGGGTGTGATTCCGCCAATCGAGGGCTACCTCGAGACACTGCGCCGACTTTGCGATGAAAACGGCGCGCTGTTGATCTTCGACGAAGTGATCTCCGGTTTTCGTGTGGCTTTCGGCGGCGCCCAGCACCGCTACGGCGTCGCCGCCGATTTGACCTGCCTGGGCAAGATTATCGGCGGCGGGCTTCCGCTGGCGGCATTTGGGGGCAAAGCCTCGATCATGGATCAGTTGGCCCCGGCGGGAAGGGTCTACCAGGCGGGCACGCTCAGCGGCAACCCGATCGCGACCGCCGCGGCCGTCGCGACGCTCGATCTGCTGGCCGAACCCGGTTGTTACGACCGGCTCGAAGCACTGTCGGCCTCTCTACAGGCAGGACTCGCCGACGCCGCCGCCAGGGCGGGTGTGCCCTTGACGATCAATCGCGTCGGGTCCATCCTGAGCGGGTTCTTCTGCGACCATCCCGTCCAAAGCTTTGCGGATGTCCAGGCGACGGATATTGCGCGCTTCAAGCGGTACTTCGCGGCCATGCTGGAGCGTGGCGTCTACCTCGCGCCCAGCGCCTACGAGGCCATGTTCGTTTCGCTCGCTCACACCGATGCGGACATCGAGCGAACGGTCCAGGCCGCGCGGGAAAGTCTCCAGGCCGCAGCCCGCTCCTGACGGGTCAGCTTGCCTGTGTCGAGGCGGACTTCTGCAGGAATGGAGAGGGGCCTGTATTCTCCAGGGGACTCCGCGTCGCGATTCCCTTGGACAAGGGTGTGAGTCGGCTAAAGCCAAATCGTCAGGCCTGAGAAGGAAGAGTCAAGAACGAGGCTGCTCCTTCCTACAGGCGACCCACCGCTTCGAGGCACATGATGATGCCGGCCAGCTTGTCCGGCACGCCCAGCTTGGAGAGCAATTGGTGCACATACATCTTGACAGTACCTACGGTCAACCCCATGCGAGCGGCGAGTTCGCCGTTGGTACTGACGCCGTCCAGGATCAGCACGAGAATCTCGACCTCGCGCGCCGACAGGTGAAAGGTGCGTTCCAGATTGTCCAGTTCTGTCTCGGTCAATGGCATGGCAGTCTCATAAAGGATCAGGCCTCAGAATAGCCGGCGCGCCGCAGGCCCTTAAGCGCGCGAAATCCCGCCGAGACACCCGGTGTCCCTACTCTCCCTTGATCAGTTCGACCACCTCGTGCGCGTCTTCAGCATTCGCCAGCGCCCGACAGAACGCCTTCGACTGGACCAGCTTGACGATCTCTGCCAGAGCCTCGACGTGCGGTCCGGACTGATTGGGCGGCGCCACCAGCAGAAAGAACAGCTTGGAGGGCTCGCCGTCAATCGAGGAGAAATCGATCCCCTGCGGAGCGATGCCGAGCGCCAGTTTCAGGCTTCTCACCGCGTCGCTCTTTCC
>CAZTGH010000350.1:0-5915 GCA_964612985.1 uncultured Pirellulales bacterium | reverse complement strand
GTTCCAGATGATCTGCCGACGTGGCGGTGCTCGCTTCAACCCAGGTCGTGTTGACTACGGGACTCAGATTCACGGGCTCACCGAAGAGGAAATCGGCGTTGGTTTCTCCGTTACAAATAGCCAGCATGATTACCGTAACGACGGTCTTCATCGGAACGACGCTAGTTGAGGATGGTCGCGTGGGTTTCACGATTCACCTGTCTTTCCGCCTGCGCGAGAAATGAGGCCGGGCCGTGCCGTTGACGACCCGGCTTACAGCTTGCGGGAACGCCTACACTATTCGAGTCCTTCCGGCATGGGCGTTGGCTCGCAGGAGGGGAACATTGGTAGCCGTTTTACCGTCAACTCGCCGGGAATGCACACCAGCGGTACGGCGCCCTCATCGGGCAATTCGTCGCCGTCGGCGTCCTGGTCAGGGGTATAAGCGGAGACGGTGCCTGCAAAGCGTAGGGTGTCAGCATCGATGAACTGCACGGTGCCCGACATGACTCCCATGAAGACGACCTCGCCGATGCTCATCCGCTCTGGACCACCTGCTTTGATTCCGTGCCAGACGACGCTGAACTCAAACGTGTCGACACCTGTACGCACACAGTTTCCGAGCATGTCAGACAATCGCTCACTCTCTGGGAAGAAACCCAGCAAGGTGGGAGAGCACTGTGGGTGTTTTCCCACCACCGTGTACGCCAGGCCTTCCGAACCGCGTGCGTTAATCACGAAGGAATTGATCGAGGCAATGTCCTCCGGACTCTCCGCCATCGTCGTGGTCCAGATACCCTCCAGCGAGGGCGAGCCATGCACTTCCGTGTAGCCGATGCCCCCGCTGACGACGGCCCAGGGTGCTGACACCAGCACTCCCAGGGCCAGAACGGTCACGATCGCTGCGATTCGTTGCTTTCTTCGTGTGTCCATAGTCATTTCTCCTTCCAGCGTATGAATTGGTCAAACCATCTGACGGAACGCGCTTCACTTGGGAGCCCACTGCCGGAGGCAAGCGGCCTCTCCACGGAGTTCTCCGTGACAGATGGAACCATCCTGCGCATCGAGGCGGAATTTCTGCTCCCGGAAAGCTGTTCGGCGCCACTGTAGTGGCCAGAATGGGACTACCGCCTCGTTCAACGAGACGCTATAATCAGAGGAGAGCCGGGTAAGACGGGTTGAGTTTCCGGAGACAAGGGCATGAGGTCTCTCGACCAAACCGATCTGGGTGGGACCATCCGCACGTTCCTCACCACGCGCTGGTCGCTCATCGCCCATATCCAGCAAGACCAGGACCCGGACCAGGCTTTGATCGGACTACTGCTGCAGCGGTACTGGAAGCCCGTCTACTGCTATCTGCGCCGAAAGGGTTGCGACAACGAGCAGGCCAAGGACCTCACCCAGGGTTTCTTCCACGAGGTCGTATTGAACCGCCGCCTGATCGAACGCGCCGACCCATCGAAAGGCCGTTTTCGAGCTTTTCTGCTGCACGCCCTCAAGCAGTACCTGGTCGACGAGAGACGAAAGGCAGCCGCCCGCAGACACATCCCGAAGGAGAAGCTGATATCGCTGGAGATCGGTGATCCGCCGGTCCTGCCGCAGACAACCTCCAACTGGCGTCCTGAGGACTGCTTCATCTATGCCTGGAAGGCGGCCATACTCGACGAGACGCTCGCGGAGGTGCAGTCCGACTGCCTGGACCATGGTCTGGAGACGCACTGGAACGCCTTTGAAGCCAGGATTCTGCGGCCGGCCCTGGAAAACCGTCCGCCTCCGTCTCTGACCAAAATCTGCGAGCTCTACGGCATTGCCTCGGAGGCCAAGGCGTCCAATATGGTCATCACCGTAAAACGACGCTTTCAAGCTGCATTACGGAAGCACCTTCGCAGCACCGTCGCCTCCGATGAAGAGGCGGAAGAGGAACTTCAGGATATGCTGAAAACCTGGGATTTCGGCGCGCAGGGTACCTGATCGTCCTCCGGATATCATGGTAGAGCCGCTGTACGATCAGGGCTGCGCAGGATCCGGGAGGTTGCCCAGAAGCGTGGCAGAGAAACCGTCTACATTTGGGGCTGAACCGAATCAGCTCGATCACCTGCTCTCCCTGGGCCTGCGGGAGGAAGCGAGCGATCGCGTCGAGGAGCGTCCGCATTCCCCGAACAGCATGATCGAGCAACCGGGCGGGCAAGTCGGTCGATATACGCTGTCGGAGGTCCTTGGTGAAGGCGGAATGGGCGTCGTCTATCTGGCTGAGCAAAGGCATCCCATCCGGAGGCAGGTGGCGCTGAAGATCATCAAACCCGGAATGGACTCCAAGCGGGTGCTCGCCCGTTTCGAGGCCGAGCAGCAGGCGCTGGCGATGATGGAGCATCCGCACGTCGCCCGGGTCTACGATGCCGGAATCGCTCCGAGCGGACGGCCCTACTTCGTCATGGAGCCCGTCCGGGGTCTGCCCATCACGAAGCACTGCGACAAGCACACGTTGTCGATCGATCAGAGGCTGGAACTATTCCTGCATGTCTGCGAAGCCGTACAACACGCCCATCAAAAAGGGATCATCCATCGGGACCTCAAGCCCTCCAATATCCTCGTGATGCCCCAGGGTGAGGAGATGATTCCCAAGATCATCGATTTTGGCGTGGCCCGCGCGATCCATCAGCCCCTCACCGAACGAACTCTGTGCACTGAGCAGGGCCAGTTCATCGGGACACCGGAGTACATGAGCCCCGAGCAGGCGGACAACCAGGACATCGACACGCGCACCGACATCTACTCTCTGGGACTTGTGCTCTATGAGCTGCTCACCGGGAAACTCCCCTTCGATCCCGCAACATTCCGCACCAGCGGTGTCGATCACATCCGTGAGGTCATTTGCCAGGAGGACCCGAAGACGCCAAGCACACGCCTGAACAAGGTATCGCCCGAAGACGGTATCGAGTCGGCCCGACGGCGTCGGACCGATGCCCGATCGCTCCGACGCAAGCTCCGCGGCGACCTGGACTGGATTACGCTCAAGGCGCTGGAGAAGGACCGCGCGCGGCGCTACACCACGGTCGATGCGATGGCCGCCGACATCCGCAGCTATCTGTCCGATCACCCTGTCAGCGCCGCCCCGCCTGCGGCCCTGTATCGCTTCGGCAAGTTCTTCCGTCGGCATCAGCAGTCTTCGATAGTAGTCAGCATGGCAGCGCTGGTCTTCATTGCCGTGCTGCTGACCCTCATCATGGCCGCTCGAACAAGCCGAGAACACGAGCGCGCTCAATCGCTGGAGCACCAACGTGCACTGGCCCAAGTGCAGGCCCTGGCCGCAAGCAGCAGGTACGATCAGGCCCTTGCAGGAATCGCTCGGCTCCTCGACAGCCCGCACGTGGGCCGCCAGGCGAGGCTGCTTCACGCGCAGTCGCTCTTGGAACAGATGAGTCACCTGGACCTCAAAGATCTGGACTCCACCGTCGCTCAATTGGAATCTCTTACAGACGGGCAGGATCAGGTTGCCGGCCAGGCGCATTTCCTTCTGGCCGGGATCTACGGGGAAGACGACCCGTGGCTGCCGGAGAGGACGAGTGAGTACCGGAGCAAACGGCAGCACCACAGGCAGGAGGCAGAGCGACTCATCGCCGGCACCGCCCCGTATTACTTCCTGCAGGCGAAGGCATCACCGGTTATAGCGGATAGACTCATGCTTCTACAGAAGGTCTTGGAGACCCAACCCCTGGAGGCAGACAACAGTCATTATGATGCGCTTCGGGAACGTGCCTACATCCGCTACGTGCAGAAAGACTATGTACGGATGGGAGAGGATGCTTCTCAGATGATCACGCTGCGCCGGGGCGACCCCGCCGGCTATCTGCTCAGGGCGCTCTCGCGCCGGGAGCAGGGCCGGGGGACAGAGGCCCTGGCCGATCACAGCGAAGCGATTCGACTGGCACCCCGGGACGCCGTCCTGTACCACCTGCGAGCCTGGACTTATGCGCTGATGGAGCGGTATCCCTTCGGTCTGGAGGATTGGCGGCAGGCAAACGCACTCGATCCGGGCAACGTCCACTATGCCGGCGGCCTCTACGCGATCAGGATCGCTTGCGGCAGGTATGAGGAGGCCAGGAAGCAGTATGAGTCCCTTCTGAGCCGGCCGGGAGTCGATCTGGCGTACAGGGCGTTTATGCCCGCCGCAGGGACCGACTGGAGTATGAGGGAATGGTTTGACTTCGTTGCGGGAGGCGGTGCATTCTGGCTCATGGTCCGCCAACCGTCCTGGAAACGTCCCCCGGAAAAACTGCCCTACTCTCCCTCCTGGGCCATCCGGGAGGCTACCGACGACTACCGCAAGCTGAGCCGTCATGCTCGCTGTCTCCTCGAGGACGGATTCGGGCCCGACTGGCACCCGGACGGCAAGAAGATCGTCTACGGTCAGGGTACTCACTGGGCCAGCGCCCTGGCGACCCTGGACCTCGAGACCGGGGTAACCCAGATCCTCTCGGCGCCCGGCATGTACCCGTGCTGGTCGCCCGACGGGCAAAGCATCGCCTTCGTTCGCGACCGCCAACGCATTGCACTGGACGCCGTTTCCTTGATCGGGCACATTCCCGCATCGGAACGACGGCGGACGGGAGGGAAGTTGTCCGGTCCGACCGAGGCTTGGATCTTCGACGTCGACAGCGGCAAACAGCAATTTGTGGCTCCGGGCAGGATTCTCCGGTGGAGCGACGATTCCAAACAGGTCTACTATCGTTCGGGCGGTGCGTTGTACTCGGTCGCGCTGGACGAAGATCCCCCGGTGTCGGTGGAGGTCCCAGATGTACCGGGATTACTGTCTCCGGACAGACAGTACATAGCCGAAACCCATTTCCGCTGGCTTGGCGTTCGGGATGCACGTACCGGGAAGGTGATCTCCGAGTGGCTGGCGCCGCCGTTTCCGGCTACGGGGCTTTCCCTGCACTGGAGCCCCGACAGTCGCGAACTGAGCATCGGCGGCTGGCCCACCAGTCGAATCGGGCTGTGGATCTTCGATGTCGAGACGGGCGAAGCGCGACGCATGCTGGGTGTTCCGGTCATGTCGGGAATCTGGTCACCGGACGGTTTGAAAATGCTGATCGAGCTGAGCGGTCCGCATATTGAGGTCTGGCTGGCGGACCTCGACCCGAACCGCCCAACCGCCGAGGCGTTGGGCGACGGAGCAACCGTCGAGCGGCATTGCCGGGAACTCATCGAATACTACAGTCGCGGCGTCGCCGCCGACCCCAACCATATCGACAGCCACTTACGTCGGACAGATGCCGCTCTATGGATCGAAGATTCCCGAGCTCTACAGTTCCTGACCGAGTTGGAACGTGCCTTCCAGTGCGTGCCGTATGAAGCGTCCGGATGCGCGGCGCGTGCCGAGGCGATCCTCACCAGTCCAGCGGAGCTGCGCGACAGGCTCCTGCGCCTGGCCCTTCTGCTGGCCCGCAAAGCGGTCGAGAAAGAGCCCGAAAACTCCGAATACGGCAACGTATTGGAGACGGCGCTCCAACTGCAGCAGTGACGACAGCAAGCCCGAAATCAGAGTACTTCATGGCCTGGCCGCCCGGTTGTAGATGCGGACGTCGTCGATCAGGCCGGTGAAGAAGGTGCCGGGGGTCTGGTCTTTGTCGCAACCGATGTGCAGACCGCCCGTGCAGGGCGCCAGGTTGGGTTGCGTATCTTCGGCGACCCGCGTCTCGTCGACGTACAACGCGCGCGTCGCGCCGTCCCACACGAACCCGATGCGATGCCAGTTGCCATCGGTGATCGCGATATCCGAAACCAGCGGCGGGATCGCCTTGCGCGTCGCAGCGGGCGCCAGCGTGGTCTTCAGCGTGACGTAGTCCGCATCGATCGCGAGCCAGTCGGCGCCGTCGACCTGCGAGATCAATACCTGCCCCGGCGCGCCGCCCTGCACCCACGCCAGCACGCTCAAC
>CAZTGH010000349.1:0-5921 GCA_964612985.1 uncultured Pirellulales bacterium | reverse complement strand
CAGGATTTCCTGACTGGCAAAATGGCTTGGGTAGCGACAGCGGCATCCGATGGTATGCCCAACGCGACGCCTAAGGGTTCCGTCCAATTGATTGATGATGAGCACCTTGCTTTTGCTGATCTGTTTTCCCGGAAGACCCGTGAAAACCTTCTGGCAAATCCGAAGGTCTCGATCACCGTTGCAGATCAAGCAACGTACAAAGGCTACCAGATCAAGGGTTATGCGAAAATACTGGAGTCCGGACCGCTGTTCGAGCAGATGGCAGAGGGATTGAAGAAAGCGCCGATAGAGTTGCCGCCACTCCAGTACGTTGTCCACATCACCGTGGAATCTGTCTACGACCAGTCAGTGGGGCCGGAAGCAGGACAGCAGATCGCGTAATCGATTTCGGCTAACAAATCGCTGCACCCGACATAGAATGGCGCGCCGCTTCGCTCTGCACCATTCCTCGCGGATGAGCACAACGTTGGGCTTGAAGAACCATCAGTCCGGTTCCAGGATCCCAGGTCCGAGCAAAGCACGGTATTGATACAATATCAGGACAAGAGATGCAGCAACGACGAGACGTAATTGCCTGTCTCATGGTCGCTCTCGTGATACTTGCATACGAGAGAAAAGGGGCAGCTGCAGCCGATCCGCCCACATACGGCGAGGTCCTCACTTTCATGCACAAGACGGTGGAGAGAAACTACCTTCTCCACCTTCCCAAAAACCTCCCCGACAATGCCCCGCTGGTATTCTTTCTGCATGGCTACCGCGCAGACGCCAGAGAATACATGGCCGAGCTCGGAATGAGTCGAGTGGCAGACGCCCACGGGTTCGCGGTCTGCTACCCACAGGGGGCAAAGGACTTCGAAGGGACGCCTCACTGGAACGCCCGGCTAAAGATCAGCAAGACCGACGACATCGGCTTTCTGTCGGAACTGGCGGCCCACTTGCAAGCACGGCACAAACTCAACCCCAATAGGACCTTTGTCAGTGGAATCTCCAACGGCGGATTGATGAGGTACACCCTGGTGGCGGAAAAACCGGAGCTGTTTAGAGCCGCGGCCTCGGTGATCGGCACCCTGAGCGGGTACACCTGGGAACACCGTGATATGATTCGGCCCGTGCCAATCCTGCAAATCTCAGGCCTGGACGACGAGGTTATCCCATACGACGGCAGCATGCCCCGGACTGGCGGGTGGGGTGGCGCGCCCCGCCAGGATGTGATCATCGCGGCGAACTCAAATGACAACAACCGCAATGCCCAACAAAATCACTGGAGCGAACGCGGGCTGGCCACTTCAGTTGGCAATGGGAGCGCACTGGGCCGCCCGCGTCGCGGTACGAGGCGTTCGCGCCGGCCGCGGCCCAACGGCTGGCATCGCGATTCGAATGGCACTACACGCCCAAGCACGGCAGTTGGCTGGATATCGCCGAGATCGAGTTGGGCATCCTCAGCCGACAGTGCCTCTCGCAACGGATCGACAGCATCGAAAAACTGCGTGCCGAGACCCGCGCGTGGGAGAAACGCCGGGACCAAGCCGAAGTCAAAGTCAACTGGCAGTTCACCACCGCCGACGCCAGAACAAAACTGAAGAGTCTCTATCCATGCCTGGGGGTGTAATGGAGCGCTATTGTCATATCAATTTCAATTTGACGTATACCCATCGTGGACATATAACATTTACCCATCGGCTTCGCAACGGGGAAAACCCTGTCTATTTTGGGTTCATCTTCACTCAAGGAGACACGCTATGAAATTAACACAGGTCATTCTCTTTGTACTTACACCGGTTGCGATCTTCATGCTGTTGGCCCGTACGGCCAAGGCCGCAGCCAGCATACCGGTTATTTATGAAACCGATATGTGTCTCGATGTGGATGATGTGGGTGCACTGGCCGTGCTGCATGGATTACAAAATGAGGGCAAAGTGAACATCCTTGCCGTTTGCTTTAATGAAGTGCATCCCAGCGGTGCGGCCGCCATCGATGCCATTAACACCTGGTACGGCCGCGGCGACATCCCCGTCGGTGTTTATAAAAGTCGCCTTTCTAATCCGGATAGGTCCCGGTATTTGGAGGCGCTTACAACATTTCCGCACGATCTTGATAACGAACGGGCCGCCAGTGCTCTGGATACGTATCGACAGGTTCTGGCAGATCAACCGGACCGTTCGGTGACCATCATCAGCGTCGGTTTTCTCAATAACTTGTATGACCTGTTAAAAGACCCAGAGGGTTATGCCCTGGTAGAAAAGAAAGTCAAACTGTTGGTTGCCATGGGCGGGTTGAATGATGACGGTTTTAACTTTGTCCGGCATGGCCTTATGGACCAGACTCAATATGTCATTGAAAACTGGCCAGGGACTTTGGTTACCACCCATGTGGGTGGAAGCATGATTACCGGCCAAACACTGACCGCCACGACGCCGGTAAATAATCCCGTGAGAAGGGCATATGAATTACACCGAGGTCCCAATACTGGCCGATCGAGCTGGGACCAGGTGTCCGTACTTTATGCTGTATATGGAACTCAGTGGTTCAATGAAACATGGGCCGGTGGCGGCAGTCTAAGAAATAGATATACCTGGACGTTTAAGAAGGGTTACAGGGGATATGCAGCGCCCAACGATGATAGCCAGGTTAAAGATGAAATCGAACGGTTGATGATCCTGGCGCCTTACCGGGCTGCCTCGGTTGAAACCTCCATGGAGCCGCAGGGAACACGTCCGCGTGTCATTGTGATGACGGATGGTGAAGTGGACGATCGCAGTTCCATGATTCGCTTTCTTCTCTATACCTGCGACGTCGACGTGCGGGCCATCATCGAGACTAATTCGATGTTTCAACGACATGGCCATAGCGACAAGAAGTGGATCGAGGCTCAACTGGCCGCCTACGAGGAGCTTTACCCCAACCTGATCAAGCACCACCCCGGCTACCCGACGGCAGACGAGCTGCGGGCCCGGAGCTTTGTTGGCGACGAGGACTTTGATCACCTGAAAGGAACGCGGGAAACGAGATGGGAACAGATCCCCGGCGGCCCCGTCGAGTTCGACCCCGCCGGCTGGCCCGACACGCCCGGCTCGGACACAATCGTCAGGATTCTGCTGCAGGATGATCCCGCGCCGATTCACCTCCAGGCTTGGGGTGGGGGCAATACCGCGTCCCGCGCGTTCTACAAATTGAAGCGGGATCATCCCGCCGACTACGAGCGCGCCATCTCCAAGGTCGTGATGTACAACATCTGGTATCAGGACGACGCCGGGAACTACATCGAGACGCACCACCCGAAGGTCACGATGATCTACTGCGGGCACTTTGCCGGCACGTGGAATTACCGGAGCCAGCCCGACACGCATGACTTCATCACGCGCCACGTGAAGAACGGCCATGGCCCGCTGGGCGCTTTGTACCCACAAACCTACGTCAGCGAGGGCGACTCGCCGGCGTTCTTCTACGTCATCGCCAATGGCCTGCGCAACCACGAGCACCCCGGCTTCGGCGGCTGGGGCGGCCGCTTCAAGAAGGTCGAAGGCTTTGAACGCGTCTATATCGACGCCGAGGACGAGGGCGGGAAGAAATATCAGTTCGCCCGCTGGATCGACGCGGTCAACCGCGACTTCCAGGCGCGGATGGACTGGTGCGTGAAGGACTTCAAGGAAGCCAATCACCCGCCGGTGGTCAAGCTGGCCCATGCCCGTGATCTGAAGGTCCGGCCCGGAGAAAGCGTCTCGCTGAGCGCGAAGGGAACGACCGATCCGGACGGGGACGAAGTGGTCTTCCACTGGTGGCAGTACTGCGAAGCGGGTTCCTACGATGGAAGCATCGAAATCCGGGATGCCGGGAAACAGGATGCCTCATTCACGGTGCCACGCAATGTTGACACAGGGGAAACCATCCATGTGATCTGCGAGGTGACGGATACCGGCACACCGCCACTGACCCGCTATCAGCGGGTGATCGTGGAGGTCAAACCATGAACCGTTCTTTTCTCAACATGCTGAGAGCCTGGAAAAGAACAATGAATGAATCATTGTCAATCGGTCTCAATGGGTCTCTCCAGGCAATCAGTCGCTCCCTCCCTCCCCGATAGCGTGTATCGCTACGTCAATGGCGCCGTGATCCGCCAGAACGATCACCGGCACCGACGGACGGAGTCGTCGGGGGTTGCTGATAAGCAGATGGCACTGTCACCTCCACGGGTCGACTCCCTCCAATGGTGGGGTCTCAACCATGTACTCCGCCAAGACAAGTAGATCCTGGGCGTCACCTACGCCGTCGCCCCAGGCAAATGGTCCGATGTCATAGAGCGGATCGTCCGTGCCCCAGTTGTCGATCAGCATGACCAGGTCCGCAAGATCCACGACTCCGTCGGCAACACCTGGGATTCGCTCATGCGGCAATCGATGGGTTTCTGTATACCGCACTTGCATTCCCCACGGGAATCGTGGTATATCTGTACGTGACGAGAGTGGCACGGTCGTCAGGCAAAGAACATGGGCGGATAGAAGAGACGAGTTTCGGTCATCTGAATGCGTTGCTTGGAGAGACAATGAGGCAGAATAGACTGAATGTGTCGCGTCGGGATCTTCTCAAGTCATCCGCGCTGGGCTGCACTGCGGCTGCCTTGGGCGGCCCCCTGGTAATGCGTGGCAGTGCCGCCGCGACAGACGCCAACAGCAAGGTAAACCTGGCTGTGGTCGGCTGCGGCGGGCAGGGTCGCAGCGATCTGTCCGAGCTGATTTCGAGCGGCGCGAAGCTGGTCGCCCTGTGCGATCCGGATGCGAACCAGATCGAAAAGGCCCGCGAGACCGCCGCCAAGAACGGCGGGGACGAGGCCAGAGGCTTTGAGGATTATCGCCGACTGCTCGATCATGGGTCCAGCTACGACGCCGTCCTGATCGCCACTCCCGATCACTGGCACGCGCCGCTCTGCAAGGCTTTTATGAAAGCCGGCAAGCACATCTATTGCGAGAAACCGCTGACGCACAGCGTGGCCGAGGCCCGCGAACTTCGCGCGTTGGCCCGAGGCAGCAAGGTCATCACTCAGATGGGCAACCAAGGCAGCGCCAGTTCTTCGCTGCGCCGCTGTATCGAGATCATCCAGGCCGGAACCCTCGGGCAGATCCGCGAGATCTACGAGTGGGGCATCGGCTGCACCGCCCGTGAAGGCAGTGCAGAAGGCGAAGATCCGGTTCCGACCGGTTTCAACTGGGACTTGTGGGTCGGTCCATCGGCCATGCGGCCCTTCAAGAAGGATGTCTATCATCCGGCCAGGTGGCGCGGCTGGTTCGACTTCGGTAACGGTGGCCTGGCCGACTTCTGCTGCCACTCCATAAATCTGCCGATGCGGGCTTTGAATCTGGGCTATCCCGAGCGGCTCGTTACGAACGTGGGTCGCTCCGGACAGCAGTCGCCCGGCAAGCCCGCGGTGGAGTTTCATTTCCCGGCCCGCGGCGAGCTTGCGCCGGTGAAACTGTACTGGCAAGGCAACGGAATGCCGCCGGCCGAAGTGCTGGCGCCAGTGGTTGCAGTCCACAAGGAGAAGGACGGTGGCGTCCTGATGGTCGGCGAGAAGGGGTGCATCTATTCGAGCCACTGGAACACGGGCGCGCTGATCCGCCTCGGAGGCGAGTCGCGCCTCACGGACGTGCTGCGGCACCCTGCGACCCAGGACATTCCCCAGAGCCTGCCGCGCAGCAAGGGGCATGCCCGAGAGTGGATCGACGCCTGTCGGGGCGAAGGCCGCCCGTTCTCCGACTTCGATCTTGGCGGCACACTCACGGAGATCGGCCTGGCGGGGGTGCTTGCGATTCGCACCGGCAGAGACCTGGATTGGGATGGCGAAACGATGGCGGCCAGGAATGCCCCTGAGGCGGCTCGCTTGATTCGGACCGAGCATCGAAGGAAGTGGCTGATCTGATCGAATGCGG
>CAZTGH010000348.1:0-5932 GCA_964612985.1 uncultured Pirellulales bacterium | reverse complement strand
GGTTCAAAGGCTTTCACCCTGATAACCCACAGCACGGTAGGAATAGTTATTCGCACCATTTTTTTCGACCGCCCGTTTACGAGTCTGACCTGCTCTGGTCATGGCTCGGCAGGCCTCAGGAATCGGCACATTGCGGTAAACAAGCCTCCCGTTTTGATAGGTGCTTGTAATAAGCGGCCCGAACAATAATGCGTTTTGTCGCAGCATGTATGTAACTGTCTTGACGTCCAAAAGGTTGTCTCGGGCCAAATCCTTTTTGCAGAAAAAAAACACGGGGACATCGGACAAACGAAAATGATCCCTTCGAATATGCCTGGTCCTCTCGGTAAACCTTTTAAAATTGGCCCAAAACGATGAGTTCTCAGGTGTATCGTCCACTACAAACCCCAAGGCGTCACAACCGGTGATCTCCTTATCTACATTCCGCATGTCATCTTCAATAATACAACCGTAGGCGTCCTCTCCATTTCTTTCAACAGGGCACATGGAGCAGGCGCGACAGGGGCCTATTGCATAGTCATTCAGGTTTAGGAAGCGAGGCTCCACCTCATTAACATCAGAGAACGCCTTTTTCATTTCCTCAATAAAGGGATCGTCACTTTTCTCTCTCGGTTGAGAGACAATCAATATCCTTGCATCTGACCCGCCTTCGATCTGCAGTTGACGGGCCACCTCAAAAACACGCTTTCCCGTCCCGAGACTTGTGGCCAAACCGAAATTGTCATCCAGGATGGCCCCCACATCACCGGCCCAGCCGGTGCCGCCGTATTGGCTCGTGGGGGGGCCGTTTCCAACAACCACTCCCCCTCTGGATAAGGCCGTCATCAGTGTAAAAATATTGTTCGTCTCCTGGCCGCCGTTTCGTTTCGCGCCGACGGAAACCGTCCCGACCACTTTGCCGCTGAGCGACACCGCGTCCAGAAAAAAGGACATCCAACTGGAGCAGTCTCCAAAATATACTGGAGATGCAAGCACCATCGCCTGGGCCTTCGCCACAGTCTCCTGAACGTGTTCATTTAAAATATCGGACGACCCTCCTGAATTTCCCAGCACCTCTTTGAGAAGGAAGATATCGATACCCGCCCCCTCCTTGGCCGCCCCAAAGAGAGCCATCCACATCAGGGCTTCACTATTGGAGATCTTCTTCTTCGACGCCAACTCATAGATGGTGGAATAGAGATCTTGATAGCTCTCCGTCTCCTGGATAATTTTTATTGCCTGCTGCGTGTCTTTGAACCGGGCACGCGGGCTCCCGCAGACCCCAAGGACTAAAGGTTTCCATTCATTTACTGGTTTCATTCGTTTTCCGCCGCCCCCAATCAGTTCAGTTTTCTCTAGTAAGACCATTTGCCGTCGAGATCAAAAAAGACTTGATCCATAAAGCGAACCATTCGTCTCCCATAACGGATATTTGAACGGTAGGCCCGCACCTCATCAGGTTCGATCAGGCCGAGCGCTAGTTTCACGGCAAGCCAGGGTTCGTTGAGGTCATCCTGGTATATGAAGGTACTCGTCCTGGGGTTGATCTCGATCACCTTCCTTCCGATGTACTGGATACTGATGTTGTATGAAAGCCGAATGGTTCCGACGATCCTGTCTGCGGATTCTTCAAGTTCCGGGCGTTTCACCAGTTCCCCTCGATCAATGACCCCCCAGCGATGGGACTCCCGTGTCTTGCATGTTGTCAGCAGGGCTTCTCCCTTATATGCAATGGTCATCAGGTCGATTTCCTCACCTGAGGCGACCTCCATGAGCAGGAGTTTCGGGAATTCCCCGGAGCCGCTGAAGATGCTTTGAAACTCATCCAGCGTCATGTAAACGGCGGTCGGTTTGTGGTTGAGAAGAAGGTCCCTTCTGTCAAAGCGCTCCGAAAGAATGCGGAACCCCCTGGACCCTTTGCTAACGTGCGGCTTGAAGCAGAGGTCCCTATTGGGATATCCCATTTCCTTGGCCGAAAAAATGAATTCCTCCAAGGATCCGGGGTTGGTGAATTCAGGGACTTCCACTCCTTGCACACCTTTCAATGTGGAAAAGAGCTTGAATTTGTCGTTGGCAACCTCCACGGCGCCGGCGTCAGAACCGATTACCACAATACCGAGTGCCTCCAGCTCCTCCTTCATGGGCGCAATAAACAGCACATCCGTACCGCACACATTGAGCAGGGCATCCGGCGCTTCCTTTTGGATCACTTCAATCAGACTTTCCTTGTAACTTTCTGTTCCTGCCGCAGGGATCTGATAAAAGCCGTCCGCCATCCAACGGCCGCAGGCTTCCGGATTCATATCCATCGCAACGATGTTTACCGGCCTCTCTCCATTGTCCCGGAGGTGCCGAATTAGGGTGGGCGCCTGAGGCGCTCCACCGCCTGTCATCAGTATCTTGATCCCGGATTTCATGGTATGCCTTTCTCTTTCTGCACGTCCCAGAGCCCTCGATATCGGTCCACCGCAACACGCTCAACTGTTCAAGAGCCCGCTTTCGAACTCCGTGCTGAAAACAACCTTCCCCGCACGCAAGGAAGCTCTCACATCCCGCAGCCCTTCATCCATTAACTTGCCTTCCCGGACCGAGAGGGCATGAGGAATGGGAGAGTCAACTGGTTTTAAGAATCCGTTTCCCTCAAAGGCACTTGAAAGCCAGGAATCACAGTAAGACATCATTTCCAGATGATTACCCAATGCGGACTGCACACCGTTGCCGTAAACAATATCAAGCCCTAGTCGACGCGCTTCAGAGACCATGTCTCGAGTTCCCTTCATGCCGGGATGCTTGCAAAGCTTGAACTTGACCGCCTTGGCTCCGCAGCCGGCAGCACGCCTCACGTCTTCAGGGGACCAGATGGACTCGTCCAGCATGATGGGCACGGAAACCGCGGAGGCAAGCTCCTCGTGTAGGACCCAGGCATCCCTGGCAAAAGGCTGTTCCAGGCACTCGATCGACTCCGCAACACCTTCCAGGTCGTCGCAAAAAATATGCGCCTGCTCCATGGAGAGCGCCTGATTGGCGTCCAGGCGCAACCGGCCTCCTGTTGGAAGATACGCTGCTGCCGCCCTTACCCTTCCTGCATCGTCCTTAGGACTCAGTCTGCCCACCTTCATCTTGAGCGTTCCATAACCCTCGGCAACCAGACGCTCTGCTGACATCCCCGACGCTTCCGGGGTCACACCTGCACAAAGCGCCGCAAGATCGGCATGACAAGAAGCGGGGGTCTCGAACCACTGATCGGCCTCAGGGCCAAACGTCTCGATCGCACAAGCGATACCACTGGCTGTAAAAGGTGCTTTCTCCCAAAGTTTCCGAATACAGTCCTCAAGATCCCTTCCTTCCTTTATCCACTCGCCGAAAACCGCCACTGAACGCTCAACATCATCGGGCGTCTCGGGTCCGTACCCGGGCAGCGGGGTAATCTCGCCAATGCCGAAGGACTCCTCGTCTTCCATCAATACATAGAAGACATCGAAGCTATCCAGCACACCGAATGAGAGGTGATAGGGCTTTTGTAGATTAAGAGGGAAAGCTATGACAGTAAGAAGGCTCATGGGTCAGCTATGGTGTAAATTGAGGAGGTTCCCAGGCTTGGATTGTGTGAACCTTGATCCAAAATTTCCCTGTACAAAGCGGCCATCTGAGCGGAGCAGATGCCCCGGCCAAAAAACCTGGCAGCCCGCTTCGCAGCCGCTTCCCCCATTCGATGACGCAAAGCGTTCTCGTCCCGAAGGCGCACGATGCAGTCGGCAATAAGATCAGGCTGAAACTCCGGCACAAGAAATCCAGTCTTCCCATGCTGAACCACGCCTTGGTATGTACCAACAGCAACCACGGGTAAACCGAGTGTCATGGCCTCGATTATTTCCCGACCCCAAGGGTTGGCCTTTCTGCGGACCTGCAACAACATGTGACCGGCCGCCAGGGCACGCTCCGGATTGGCTGTATGACCCTCCAAAATAACGGATCCACCCAGCTCTGGAGCAGCAACCCTTTTCTTGAGTTCATTGATGAACCTGTTCCGCTTCCAGGGGAGAATGCTCCCGGCTGCCGGGCGCCCGAAAAGGTGAAAACGGCAGGGACGCCCTCCTCTGGCACGCACTGCCGCAGCGACCTCCGGCACGAGATCTGTGCCCCGATTCGGAGAGTAGTTACCAAGGCAGACAATCCGAAAAGCGTTTTCTTTAGCAAGCGATTCTAAGGGATCGACTGAACTTTTCTCAATGCCCGAAGGGTTGTTAATAACCACAGCTTTGGAAGAATCAAAACATGGCCCGCATACACGGGCAAAATGTTCCAGTTCGTTTTCGGTAATAAATATTATACGCACAGCGTTTTTACTAATAATACGGTATAGATAACGTGACCAACATGAAGCATGCATGCGAGTTCTTACATGGCAGATCCATGGCATCCCGAATCGTGAAGACAGCCAATTTGTAAATAGGGCAAGTCCTTCATGGTTGCAATGCAGAAGTCGAATATGGTGCTTATCGATAATATCCTTGAAGCGCTCTCTAAGACGATTGCGATGCGATGACTTAAGCGCATACCAAACCGCTGCAAGCCAATTCTTTCGCTCGCTGGGCCGGTAATCAGGCATATCAAGAATATAATGCGGAATACCCGCCGCAGAACATCTCCCAGCAATCGGGCCATCTGAACGGGAAACAACCACAGGGGAAAACGTAGCTCTATCCATCGCCTCAGCCATAAAAAACAGAGAACGCGCAGAGCCTCCAAAACCCCCTTCCAAATCCAAAAACAGAATCGGGGCCTGTTGGTCGCTTCGAGATTCACCAGAGTATCGGATCATCACTCCTACATCCTTGCAGCCGTTCCCATCCGGACGCATCGAACTTCCATAGATCGCTGACATGGCCGCGAGGTCCTTCTCCGGCAAACAGGAACAAGGTATCGCCATCCGAAGCATAGGCAGACTTTGCGTGGTATCCCGGGCCTTCACCCGCCTCGAGCAATTCCCAACCCTGTTTTCCGAAACACCAGGTGTCTTTGAAGTTTTCTCTCGGCCTTATCTTGGAGCGTCCCCCGAAAAGGAGCAGCTTTTTATGCACCATCCCCAGAGCCGGGCAATATCTTGGGAGAGGTCCCCGAACTTCTTCTGCAGCCACGAGTTCCCAGTCGAGCCGAAAAAGATCAAGCCTCCAGAGATCTCCGCGATCCCGCTCTCCATCAAACCCTCCATAAAGCCACGCAGCGTCCTGTGCCACCGCCCACCCGAACCCATAACGCCGCCCTGGTCCCTTTCCAGCTCCGTGGACCTCTTCCCAGCGCCCTTCATATGGATTAAAGACCCAGAGGTCGCCGTAAAACGTCTTTCCACCATGCCCGTCCTGACTGTGTCCTCCGAACACGCAAATTCCTCTCGGACCGGATGCCATAAGGCTCGTATACCTGCCTGAAGGTGCCGGGGTTCCAATAGGGATCCTTTCCCAGCGTTGTCCCCGTCTTCGCCACAACTGATTCGAAAACCACACCCCTAACTTTGGATCCCACCCGCAGCCACCGAAAAGCCAGAGGTTTCCATCGTCGGCATAAAGGCTCGGGTAGCGGGCAACAATGGGTCCCCTATCTTGAATCAGCTCCCATCGATCCGAGTACCTCCAGAGATCCGAGCCCACATCATCCGGCCGCACGGTGCCGGAGACGCCGAACCCTCCGTACACATGAAAACGGCCTTCGAACATGACTCCCGCCGCCGCCCGCCTAGAAGACGGCCGTGGCCCGCCCTGGTATTCTGAAGAAGATTTCAAGGATTGGATCGTTTGCTGACGAGACAGGTGCCCATGGCCAGGTGCTGCAGGCCGGAGTTCAGAAAAACCTGAATGGCGTCCTGGGGCGAATAAACAATCGGGTAACCGTGCAGGTTGAAGGACGTGTTCAAGACCGCGCCCATGCCAGTATGTGCTTCGAAAGCCCGAATCAA
>CAZTGH010000347.1:0-5940 GCA_964612985.1 uncultured Pirellulales bacterium | reverse complement strand
CTGCTGCACCACCCCGCCCGAAAGCGGATAAAACTTCTGGCAATCTGGCCCTTCTTTTGCTATTGAATAGTCTTTTGTCGCGTATTCCAGCCCTTTCGGGCGTCAGATAGAGATAAGAGAACCTATGTTTGCGATTGTCAGCGATATCCATTCGAATATCGAGGCCCTAAGCGCCGTCTTCGCCGACGCCGAGAAGCGGGGCATCAAGAAGTTCTACTGCCTCGGCGACGTCGTCGGCTATGGGCCCAATCCCACCGAGTGCCTCGATCTGATCATCGAGCGCACGGAATGGTGCGTCCTGGGCAACCATGACTACGCCGTCTTCTACGAGCCGACGAACTTCAACTACGGCGCCGAACAGGCCAGTTTCTGGACGCGGGACGTGATGGAGACCGATAAGGACAAGGCCCGCAGCGACAAACGCTGGCGGTTTTTGGGCGAGCTGCCCATGCGCCGCACCCTCGAAACCCAGCTCGGGCCCACCAAGACCACCATCGATTTCGTCCACGCCTCGCCGCGAAGACCGATCAACGAGTACATCTTTCCCGACGACGTCTACACCAACCCCGCCAAAGTCCGCGTGCTCTTCGAACGCATCCCCCACATCTGTTTCGTGGGCCACACGCACATGCCCGGCGTGTTCCTCGACGAGCCCGACTTCTACCTGCCCGACGAACTCGGCGGCGTCTACCCCATCATCGAAGAGGAAAAGGCCATCATCAATATCGGTTCCGTCGGCCAGCCTCGCGATAAGGACAACCGCGCCAGCTACGCATATGTCGAAGAGAACAAAGTGAATTTCGTCCGCCTCGAATACGATTTCGAGGCGACGATGAAGAAAATCTACGCCATCGACCGCCTGGACAATTTCCACGCCGAACGGCTCCGGGACGGCCGGTAAACGCCACGGGGGTGATGCCTGCCGCGATGGTTCGCCGTCCGCGCAGGATCGGTCCGGCAGCTTCACAAACTGAACGTAAAGGATTGTATGAGTCTTAGAATATCGATCGCTGTGGCTCTCGTTGCTTTCTGTGCCCTCTGCGCCGGGCTGGTCTGGGAATCGGGGGCCTTTGACGCCGACTCGTCCCCCACCCGCCCGGGATTGTTGCTGCTCCAGCAGACCGCCGAGGTCAACACCCCCGCTGCGGGCCAGACGCCGCAGCAGCAAGTCCCTCAGCCGAGTCTCCAGCCAGGCACGTCCGAGACCTTCGGCGCCGTCGGCGGACCCAGCCGGACCACAACCGTCGGCTCGGTCGATCCGCAGTCCGGGTTCAAGTTCCTCCTCGACCTCGATTCCCGAGGCGCCGCCATCCGCAGCGCCACCTTCAGCGAATTCAAGGACCGCGATCGCGAAGACCCCCAGCCCCTGGTCTTCCTCTCGCCCGCCCGGACCAGCGCCGGTCGCGAAATCCTCCCGATGGCCAATCGCAATCTCGTCCTCGTCAATCAGCAGCGCCAGCTCAATCTGGGCCAGTTGAGCTGGGAAATGCTCGGCGCCGAGACCGCCGAGGATGGAACCCGGATCGTACCCTTCGCCGCCACCATCACCGATTCCCAGGACCGACCTTTCCTCAGGCTGGCCAAGACCTATCGGATCCGCCCCGACAGCTACCTGATCGAATCGACGCTCGACATCGAGAACCTCTCGGGCAGCGCCCAGAAGGTTCGCTACGATCTGGCCGGACCGCTCGGGCTCGAACGCGAGGCCTTCCGCAGCGACATGCGCAGCATCGTCGGAGGCTACCGCCACGCTCAGGGCCAGGTCACCCGCAGCAAGATCGACTGGAAGGACCTCACCAAAGCCGATGCCCCGCTGCCCATCCAGCCCAAGAATGGCAGCGATCAGTTCCTCTGGGCCGCGACCGTGAACAAGTATTTCGCCGCCATCCTGGTCCCCGTACCCGACGCCAACGACCCGTTCGTCGACTGGATCGCCGCCAAGACGGGTCGCCTCTACAACCCCGACGCCGACGAAAAGGCCAACTCCGGCGACGAAACCATCGGCCTCAACCTCTCGACCGCCACCGCCACGCTCGCCCCGAACGGCCAGGCCAACAGCACCCGCACCTACAATTTCCAGCTTTATCTCGGACCCAAGGACAAAAGCCTGTTCGACAAGAACGAGCTCTACGAAAACCTTGGCTTCGTCCAGACCATCGACTTCATGGGCTGCTGCTGCCCCTCCAGCATCATCAATCCGCTGGCCTTCGGCATCCTCGCCATCATGAAGGCGATGTACGTCGTCATCCACAACTACGGCGTCGTCATCATCATCCTCGTCTTCCTCATGCGGCTCATTATGCACCCGATTACCAAGAAGAGCCAGATCTCCATGAGCAAGATGAGCACCCTCGCCCCCCGCGCTGAGGAGATCAAGAAGAAGTACGCCAACAACAAGCAGGAAATGAACAAGCGCCTCATGGAGCTCTACCGCGAGCAGGGCGCCTCGCCCATCATGGGCTTCCTGCCGATGCTGGTCCAGATGCCCATCTGGATCGCCCTCTGGTCCGCCGTCTATACCAGCATCGACCTCCGCGGCGCCGCGTTTCTGCCGTTCTGGATCACCGACCTGTCCGTGCCCGACGCGCTGATCAGTTGGACGCCGTTCACGATCCCCTTCCTCGGTTGGAAGGTCGCCTCGCTGAACCTCCTTCCGCTGCTGATGGGCGTGGCGTTCTACCTCCAGCAGAAGTTGATGCCGACCCAGGCCAGCGCCGCGACCAATCCGCAGATGGCCCAGCAGCAGAAAATGATGATGATCATGATGCCGATTCTCTTCCCGCTGATGCTCTACAACGGCCCCTCCGGCGTCAATCTCTACATCATGGCCAGCACCTTCGCCGGCGTCATCGAACAGCGCGCCATCCGCAAACACATCCGCCAGCGCGAAGAAGCCGAGTCCAAAGGCCTCGTCTCCGTCACCAGCAAGACCGGCGGCAAGGTCAAAAAGAAGAAACCCAAACCCTTCTACAAAACCTGACCCCGGATCTTTGCCAAGGTCCTGGAAAGCGCTTGACAAGCCTGGACCCTGTTTGCATTCGTGAGAACCGTGACTTCAGCCGCGATCTTCTCGGTAAAACCGATTGGGCAGAGGGCCAAATTAGGGGCAACCTGGGGGGTAATTTGGGCCTCTAGGGCCCCGAGCGGTTTTGCCGAGAGTAAGACTAGCTGAAGTCCTCAACCAACAGAGTGTGTGAGAGGGGCTCACCCGTCCTGTCGGTGCCATAGTCCTTCGTCATCCAACCAGGACCCATCGGACCCATGAACTGCGACGACACCATCGTAGCCGTCAGCTCCCCCCCAGGGGGCCCGCGCTCCATCGTCCGCATCACCGGACCCGACACGCTCGCCACCTGCCGGCGCATCTTCACCGCGCCGATCGCCCTCGAAGCCAACGGCATCCTCTCGGGCGCGGTCCTCATCGACGCCGACCTGCCCGTCGACACCAGGCTCTACCTCTTCTTCGCCCCGCATTCGTACACAGGCCAGACGCTCGCCGAGCTCCACGTCCACGCCGCCCCCGTCCTCGTCGCTGCCCTGGTCCAGAACCTCCTGGCGATGGGCCTTCGTCCCGCCGGCCCAGGCGAATTCACCGCCCGCGCCTATCTCCATGGCAAGCTCGACCTCGCCCAGGCCGAGGCGGTCAACGAGATCGTCGCAGGCTCCAACCGCTTCCAGCTCGACGCCGCCGAAAGGCTCCTCACTGGCCGCCTCACCCAGAAGACCCAAGCCGCCCGCGCCGCTCTGCTCGAAGCGCTGAGCCTCATCGAAGCGGGTCTCGACTTCAGCTCCGAAGAGATCGCCTTCATCAGCCCCGAAGACGCCGTCGACCGTCTAACTATCATCAAGGCCGACCTCGAAGACCTCCTGACCGGCAGCATCCGCTATGAAACGCTGATCGACCTGCCCGCCGTCGGCATCGCCGGCGCCCCGAACGCAGGCAAGAGCAGCCTGCTCAACGCCTTGCTGGGCCGCCCCAGAAGCCTCGTCTCCGACCGCGCCAAGACCACCCGCGACGTCCTCAGCGGTCCCTGGACCACCGACCGCTTCCAATGCGTGCTGTTCGACTGCGCGGGTCTCTTGCCCGCCCCCGAAGACATCCTCGACCGCCTCGCCCAGCAGGCCGCCATCGAAGCCCTCAGGCACAGCCGGACCGTCCTCTTCTGCGTCGACGCCACCAGGCCCGACCTCTCCGAGGACCTCGCCATCCGCACCCTGATCGAAGCCCGCAACGTAGTGTGCATCGCCACCAAAGCCGACCTCCTGAGCCCCGCCGAACTCGCCCAGGCATGCGACCGCCTCGCCCGCTCGTTCGCAGCGCCCTTCGTGCCCGTCTCCGCCCGGACAGGCCAGGGACTCCGCGAATTACAGGACCTTGCGAACCAGTCCCTCGCCGGCCCCAACCAGGCCGACGCGGAAGGCCGCGACGTCACCGCCCTGACCGCTCGCCACAAACAGGCCGTCAGTGAGGCGATCTCGCACCTCGACCAGGCCATCGCCCAGATCCAGCAGAACGCCGACGAAGTCGCCGCCGCCATGATCCGCTCCGCCTGCCAGGCCCTCGCCGACATCGAGCAGCAGCCCCTCGACGAGCAGATCCTCGACCACATCTTCACCCGTTTCTGCATTGGAAAATAGCAGGCTGGAACCGGCAACCGCCTGCCGGAAGCAGCCCCGTACCGTCTCGACCTCAAGGCTCGTAGATCTCGAAGGCTGGTTCGGTCGGATGATCGACGAACAGCAGATTCCCGTCGAACGGGCACAGCTTGTAGAGCAGGAGCAGATCCACTGCGCCTCCGATAAACGTAAACCCGGCCAGAAGCGCCGTCACATTGGACGGATACACCACCAGCACCGCCAGAGCGACCGGGCCGCCAATCGCCAGAGGCGTCACCGCGATGACGCGAGCCACCCCGACCCGCACCGGGACCTTCACATGGCAGGCAAGGGCTCCCGCCCTCCAGCGGACGCCGATGTGCAGATCCGCCGGACGCACTCTGCCATATACAAGCGCCGCCGCCCCGTGCAGCAGCTCATGGACAGCCGCAACAGGAAGAAAAATAGCCGACGCGATCAGGACATCGGTGAAAGGAAAGTCATCCGATTCGTATCCGAAGACCCGCGCCAGCCACAGGCACACCAGCACCAGCGGAATCCCGACACCCCCCGCGAGAAGGTTCGCGTGCAACGTCTTGACTCGGACCTGTGCCACCCTCGTACGCATCAGCACGATTCTATCGCAACTGCCGGTAGGATGGCGAGCGAATCTTCCGCCGCCATCCTGCCGCCTCGCGCACCATGTGCAAAATGCGCATTTCTCATTTCGAATGTGTTTCGAGATTCGTGCTTCGGATTTCGATATTCGTGGCCCTCAGGCCACTTCCCCCTCCAAATACTCCTCCCGCACCTTCCCCCGCCGCTCCGCCGGCCATTCCCTCGGAAAATTCACACAGGCGAACTCGCCGAATGCCCCGACCGCCGCATAGTCGTACGCCCGCGCCGCCTCCACCTCGTCGTCGAAATACCCCAGGTGATGCAGCCGCCCGTTGAGCCGGTAGTGTGCCGCCCACTTGCCCATACACTGCCCCCGCAACCAGTCCTCCCGATCGAACACGCAATACACGCAAGTATTACAGCACCGTCCCGACATGATCCCTCCCTTCCATACGTAGGGTGTGCACCGCACACCATCTCCCCTATTCCGCGAACGGCAACCCCCGGCGTAACTCCTCCGGTACCACCGGCGTCTTGCCCCCACAATCGCAAAGCCAGTCCTCCGCGTAATAGCCCTCGTTCACCCAACGCTGGAAACTCGAATAAGGCCAATGATGAGGGCACCGGACCAATCCGTGTTTGACCGGGTTGTAATGAATGTAATCCACGTGCCGGATAAAGTCCCTCTGGTCACGGATCTTGTGCTCCCAGAATCGTTTCTGCCAC
>CAZTGH010000346.1:0-5977 GCA_964612985.1 uncultured Pirellulales bacterium | reverse complement strand
CTCCCGCTGGGAGGAAATTACGGTGCCAAGTAGATTTTCGGGACAGTATTATAGCAAGGCACAGACACCGAGCCAAGGCAAAGGTGCCGGGGCGGACGCCAGAGGGTCGGGTGTGTCTTGCAGGGGCGAGGCATGCCTCGCCCTTACGGTTGGTGGGAATCTGTCGATCGGCGTGGATTGCGGCTGCGGGCTGGTTTGGTGCTTCATTTTGTTGTTCCAGGCTCATCCAGGCGCTATAATCGACCGATACTGCTACTGGGGATACCATCCGAAAGGAGCTGCATATGGACGCCCTTTGGCTGATGCTGATCTGCGGCGGGGGCTATCTCGTCGCCTACTACACCTATGGTCGATACCTCGCCCGCAGGATCTTCAGACTCCGCCCCGAGGCGGTGGTGCCCAGCCGGGAGTTGCAGGACGGTATCGATTACGTACCCACACGCCGGGGGATCATCTTCGGACACCACTTCACCTCCATCGCCGGCACCGGGCCCATCGTCGGACCCGCCATCGGCATCATCTGGGGCTGGCTGCCCGCCCTGCTCTGGGTCACCGTCGGCTGCATCTTCATGGGTGCCGTCCACGACCTCGGCTCGCTCGTCGTCTCGATGCGCAACGAAGGCAAGAGCATCTCCGAAACCGCCGCCAAGTACATCAACGCCCGCGTGCGCTTTATCTTCTTCGCCATCGTCTTCCTGACGCTGCTGCTGGTGATCGCCGTCTTCGGCGTCGTCATCGCCGTCGTCTTCGCCCGCTTCCCCAGTTCGGTCGCCGCTGTCTGGCTCCAGATCCCCATCGCCATCGCCCTGGGCTGGATGGTCTACAAGAAAGGCGCCGGCGTCCTGGTCTCCACCACGGTAGCCGTCGCCGCCATGTACGCCACGATCTGGATCGGCAGCAAGGTCCCCTTCGACATGCCCGTCATCGCCGGCATGCCCGCTACCGGAAGTTGGACCGTCCTGCTCCTGATCTACGCCTGGATCGCCTCCACCCTGCCGGTCACCGTGCTGCTCCAGCCCCGCGACTATATCAACGCCTGGCAGCTCTTCATCATGATGAGTCTGCTGGCCTTGGGCGTGGTCTGGTCGAGCCTCTCACAGGGCCTGCCCATGGTCGCCCCCGCCGTCGATCTGGCGCCCGCCGGAGCGCCGCCGATCTGGCCCTTCCTGTTCATCACGATCGCCTGCGGCGCCGTCAGTGGATTCCACAGCCTCGTCGCCTCGGGCACCAGCCCCAAGCAGATCTCCACCGAGCCCGACGCCCAGTTTGTCGGCTATGGATCCATGCTGCTCGAAGGGGCCCTGGCAGTGCTGGTCCTGATCTGCGTCGGCGCCGGCATCGCCATGGCCTATACCACCGTCGACGGAGAACTTCTGACCGGATTCGACGCCTGGCACCGCCACTATGCCTCCTGGTCCACCGCCTCGGGCATGGCCGCCAACCTCACCGCCGTCGTCGTCGGCGCCGCCAACATGATGGGCCAATTCGGATTGCCCGAAACCGTCGGCGTCGCCCTGATGGGCGTCTTCATCGCCTCCTTCGCCGGCACCACCCTCGATACCGCCACCCGCATCCAGCGCTACGTCATCGGGGAGCTGGCGACCGACCTCAAGATCCCCTTTGCCGCCAACCGATGGGTCGCCACCACCGTCGCGGTCGTCACCGCCGCCGCGCTCGCCTTCGCCACCGGCGCCGACGGCAAGGGCGCCCTGGTCCTCTGGCCCCTCTTCGGAAGCGCCAATCAGCTCCTGGCCTCGCTGGCTTTGCTCGTAGTCACGCTCTATCTGAAGCGCAAAGGCGGCTTGAAGTTCCTGGTCACCGCCATCCCCTGCGTGATCATGCTGCTGGTGACCAATTGGGCGATGATCGAGAATGAACGGACCTATATCCGCGACAAGAACTGGCTGCTGGTCGTCATCGGCGCCGGCATCTTCGCCCTGGCGCTGTGGATGACCGTCGAGGCCGCCATCACCTTCAAGAACGTGGTCGTCGAGAAGGACACCGCCGAGAAGAACGAACCCGCCGGGATGTTACAGGCCTGACGGCTCGACCTCCGGCTCAGGGATCGCCTCCAGCGTGAATCGCGCCGGCGGCGGAATCGTGCCTTCGATCTGCCCGCTGCGCACGTACTCCTGGGGAAAATTGAACACCACCGGCCGACTGATGACGCCGCTCGCCTGCCGGTCCGAATCCAGCACGTACAGAAAGATGTGAAACGGCTGCAACTCATATGCCTGCCAGGCATCCGTCGTCGAGCGAACCAGAACCGTCGCCAGTTCCGCCTCGTTCTCCAGAACCACCCGATACCTGCCCTGCAAATTCGGACTGAAACAGAACCCCAGCACTGCCTGCACCGGGTGTTCCGCCAGCACCACCTCTTCGGCCGCCAGCGCCACGCTGACCCGCGTCGAAACGTCCCGCCGCTGCCCCGGAACCAGTTCCACGTACGGCGTCTTCTCAATCGGCGAAATCCTCGCCTGCGCCTGCTCGTTCGCCGAAAGGCGGACCTGGGCGGCCACCACACCATCGGGCACGTACGCCTCCACCGTCGGAGGCTCGACGCTGGCCCGCAATGGCGCTCCGTTTTCGTCGATGCACTCCACCGGAAGCGGCCGCTCGATGAGTTGGCGGATCTGCACCGTCACCGTGCGGGGCTCACAACTCTCCACCGTCAGACCCAGTTGACGGATTTCGTCGCTCTGCTTCAGGAAATCCAGCACGTCAAAGGTCCGAACGCCAACCTCCGTCCAGCCCTCCTCCTCGGGCGAGACGAACAGATCCAGCGGCAATTCGCCTTTCTTCCTCATCCGTTCGACTTCTGTGACGCGCGAGGCGGGCCCTTGCAGATCGACGCTGTTGATCGTGATCGAAGGCCGCAACATTGACTGCGGCCCCTCGAAGCTCACCCACAGCCCCGGATCGTTCGGACGGGCCACCGCGATCGTCACATAGTTCGAAAGCGACATCCGCTCGTCCTGGGCCAGATCCGACCACACCCAGATCAGGACGGTCAGAAAGACCACGATGGATATTTTGCCCAGTTTGGGTTTCTTCGCCATGTACTCTTCAAACCTGCTCTGTCCGATTGCTGCGTTTGATTCGTTCGATGCTGGTGACCTGAGCCGGTCGATCCGCCCGTCGAAAAAGTGGCCACCGTATGATCCTGCGCCCGTTGGCGATAGCACCAGGCCCTCTTCGTTCCGTTGATTCAGGCTTTCTCAACGGACGGCTAGCCGTGGCGTCTCAGCAGACGTCCCACCAGCGGCATGTTGACCGTCATGGTGCTGCCCAGATAGGATCGGATCTGGGCCTCGGTCACGTTGCGGACCAGCCGGCCGTTGCGCGCGACCGAGATCGCCCCCGTCTCTTCGCTGACGACCAGACAGGTCGCATCCGACCCCGCGGTGATGCCCAGAGCCGCCCGGTGTCGAGAGCCCAGCTCGATCCCGTCCATCGCGCCCGCCTCCGCCAGAGGAAGCTGCACCCGCGCCGCCACCATGCGGTCGCCTCGAATCACCACCGCCATATCGTGCAGCGGCGTGCCGGGATAGAAAATCGTCTTGAGCAGATCCGCCGTCACCCGCGCGTCCAGCCTCACCCCCGTCTCGATAAACTCCCCCAGCGCGACCTGCCGTTCCAGCACGATGATCGCCCCGATCCGAGCCGCCGAAAGCTCCGTCACCGCCGTGATCAACGCCTCCACCGTCCGCGACAACTGATGCAGAGACCCCGTCCAGATCCGCGGCTGCCCAATCTGAATTAACACGCGGCGGATTTCGGGTTGGAAGGCGGCGACGGCGACGATCAGGACCGCGATGAGGAAGCCTTTGTAGAGGTATTGCAGACGGTCGAAGGGAAGCCGTTCGACGACGAGGTTCAGGACGAGCACTCCCGCGACCAGGATGAAGATGACCCCGCGAAACAGCCTCTCCCCGCGCGTGCCTTCGAGAAAATCGACGACCCAGTAGACGACCAGCCCGATCAGCACGAGTTCGACAACGACCACCCACCACTCGTAGCGTGTGACCCGACTGAAATAGTCAACCAGTGTATCCACCTACTCAAATACCCTTCCGTGGGCCCGGTCACACTCAACGGATTCTGAGACTAGGGCAGTCTCTTGTCGGTGAGCAGGCTGGGCCGATCCAGCAGTAGCACCGCGTCGATATCGGCACGCATCATCTCCATGTTGGTTCTGACGACTCGCTTGTGCCGGCGATGGCCCTCGGCCGCCGTCTCGCCCGGATAGTTCCAGCCCGAGCTGCAACCACAGGACAAAAGGACCAGAGCGCCCAGGATCAAAGCGAGCGTCAGCGCACGAAGGTTAACACGACTGATCCGGTGCTTGGTGTTTTTGTCAGCCACTACGCTTTTCATCGTTTCCCCTTTTTCAGAGTCTGTCCGTTGTCTGTGCGGTCGCATGCTACACCCCAGGCGCTGCCGGTTCCGCGAGCGGTAAACCGGGCGGCGCAAAACCTGCCCCGACAGAGACTTAATTATAGCAGGACCGTCGGATCGTGTCAAGCGTCGCGGCAAATTTGCGCGATCAGGTGACCTAACCGCTTCTGTGAGTGCGACTTGCAGCGATTCGGGTGCGAATCGAGCCGTTGAGGCACCCCTGGATGGCGCCGGGTTCGTCGCGGGTCGGTTGCGTAGAAAAGGCTTCAAACGGCCCGATCCGACGGTACAATGGGCCTCGCGCCGGTTCCTGGACCGCTCGACTGGGGTGGCCTTGGGCCGGGCGCGACCTGTGAACGTAACGTAGGAGTTTGCCATGGCCAGCGATTCGTCCGCCGCACCCCTGACCAGCCGCCAGCGGGTTGTCGCCGCGATCAACCACCAGCCCGTCGACCGGGTCCCCGTCGATCTGGGGGGCACCGCCTGCTCGGGCGCCCAGGTCAGCGTCGTCGCCCGCCTCCGCCAGGCGCTGGGTCTCGATCAGCCCGGCACCCCCGTCAAGGTCGTCGAAGCATACCAGATGCTGGGCGAGATCGGAGCGGATCTGCGGGAGGCGCTCGGGATCGACGTGGTCGAGCTGCCCAAGCCTCGGAATATGTTCGGATTCGAGAACGCGGGGTGGAAGCCCTGGCGGACGTTCGACGGGACGGAGGTGCTGGTGCCGGGCAAGTTCAATACCGAACCCGAGCCCAGCGGGGATATCCTGATGTACCCTGAGGGCGACCGGTCCGCCAAGCCATCGGCGCGGATGCCCAAGGGCGGGTTCTATTTCGATTCGATCATCCGCCAGCACCCCATTGACGACGCGAAGCTCGACCCGGCCGATAATCTGGAAGAATTCGGGCCTGTCAGCGACGAGGACCTGGCGTTCTGGGAGCGGCACGCGGCCGATCTCTACGACAACACCGACCTGGCGATCGCGGCGGGCTTTCCGGGCACCGCCTTCGGCGATATCGCCCTGGTGCCCACCCCCTGGATGAAGGACCCCAAGGGCATCCGCGACATCGAGGAGTGGTATATCAGCACGATCACGAGGCGGGACTATATCCAGGAGGTCTTCGCGCGGCAGGCGGAGATCGCCTTGGAGAACCTCAAACGCATTCATCAGGCGGTGGGCGACCGGGTGCACGTGGTCTTCATGTGCGGGACCGACCTGGCGTCGCAGAACAGCCTGTTCTGCTCGCCCGACGCGTACCGCGAGCTGTACCTGCCGCACGCCAAGAAGCTCAACGACTGGGTGCACGCCCACACGAAGTGGAAGACGCTCAAGCACTGCTGCGGCGGGTGCGAGCCACTGATCGATGGGCTGATCGAGGCGGGTTACGACATCCTCAACCCCGTCCAGACGTCCGCCAAAGGAATGGACCCTGAGGGGCTTGTCGAGAAGTATGGCGATCGCATCGTCTTCTGGGGCGGCGGCGTCGACACTCAGCAGACGCTGCCCTTCGGCACCCCCGACGAGGTCCGCGCCCAGGTCGCCGAAAGGGTCAAGGTCTTTAGCCGGAAGAACGGTTTCGTC
>CAZTGH010000345.1:0-5978 GCA_964612985.1 uncultured Pirellulales bacterium | reverse complement strand
CTTCAACCACCGCATAGTGGCCATTGCGAGCGGCGAGGTAGAGGGGCGTGGCGTCGTCTTTGTCGGTGAGATTGACGTCGGCGCCGGCGGCAATCAGGGTACGGACCTGGTCGAGGTCGCCAGCGGCAGCGGCGAGGTGCAAGGAACGGCTGGGTTCGCCCGCCTGGGGCGAAGGCTGCACCTGGGCCAGAGTCAGGCTCTCGGCGCACGCGGCGACGCTGAGGATCAGGGGCAGGGCCCAGCAGAATGTCCTTGTCGGTTTTGTCATCACGTTCTGGCGTTTGGACTTCAGGCGACGCGATCCTGGATCAGTTTGGCGTCGAGTCGGTTCTTCCTGGCGGTCAGGATGAGGCGGACGGTACGGATCTCGTGCTCGACGCGCAGGAGAAAGGCGACGACGGGCTGGAGCCCGGCGGTGATCTGGGCGGTCGATTCGAGGAAGCCCAGCATGTACTGCTCGCACAGTTGCTCGGTCTTGAGAAACGACTGATGGCTGGCGACGTAGGCAGCGCCGGTATCAAGGATGTGCTGGTACGGCGTGGCCATGAAGAGCGTGGCGAGCGTATCGTAGCCCAGGTCGAGTCCGGCCCAGAAGCGGTCGGGGTCAACGAACCCGCCTTCGAGGAAGACGTCGCGGCGGTCGCTCTCGATCAGCTTGAGGCGCAGCATGGTACGGATGTTGGTCAGGTCGACCTGGACGCGGAAGAGATTGGAGAGGAAGAGCGAATCCAGCTCCTGGGCCCTTTCGATTTCGTACTGCGCCTGGGACTGATCGAGGGAATAGTCGATCTGGCGGATGTCCTTGTTCTGGTAGTAGGCGAGGACCGCCTGCTCGGTGGCGGCGGGCAAGGGCTCGGGCATGAGGGTGTAGTTTTCACCCTGGAAGACCTGCTCGAACATTTCGGGCGGGACGTTGCCCCAGTCGCTGTAGTCGGCGCCGATGGGCTTGTCCAATACGGCGCGACGGATCGCGACGCGCAGGTTGGCGAAGTCGTCGCGGGTTTTGAAGAGGGCCACCCACTGGTCGGGGGCGAGTTGCGCGAAGAGGTCGCGCACGGCGGCGCGGCGTTCGAGCAGGACCGCCTCGAAGTTCGTGCCGCCGGCGGGGATGGTGTAGGGACTGCCCGCCAGGGCGACGAGCGCCGAAGCGAAGTCGGGGGCGTTGATCATCTCCGCGAGGGCAGCGCCGGTGAGCAACTGCGTTTCCATAGCGCGCACCTCGGCGGCCTGGAACGCATATTGCCAGTCGTCGGCGCCGACCGACGGGTAACCGAAGAAATCGCTCATCATCTGTTGAGATTGCGCCTGCATATCAGCGGGCCCCACGGACGTCGGCGTCCTTGAAAAGCTCTTTGCTCAATTCGATTTCCAGGTCCGTCCGCGCCTGTCCGACGAGGACGTCGGTGGTGACGTTGGTACGGATCTGGCCACGCTGGAGGAGGAAGCCGCCTCCGAGATTGTGCTTGTCGGGCGACAGCGACAGCTTGCCCTTGCCCTTGTCGGCGAGCTGACGGTTGACGTCGTCGACGAGCTTCTGGTCGATGCGGGGATCGTCTTTACCGGCAACGACCTGCTCGTCGCCCGTCTCGACGGCCTCGGCGAGGAGTCGCGCCATCAGTTGGCGATATTGATCATCGGGAAGCTCGCGAAGCTTCTGGCGGCTTCGGGCGAAGACCTCGTCGAGCAGTCTGGCCTTCTCGGCGAGGAAGTCCTTCATGTTCTCCATGCGGGCCAGGGCCAGGATCTGGGCCTTCTCCGTTTGCGCCGCCTGTTCCGCGAGCTGCTGCGTCTGCTGCTGGAACTCGGCCATCCGGTCGTCGAACTTCTTCTGCTCGGCGGCCTGCTGGTCCTGCGCCTGGCGCTTGATCTGGTCGGCCTTGGTCTTTGCCTCGGCGAGAATCTTGTCCACTACCTGTTGAGGATTCATAATGGGTCCCTGCCCTTCGTGGTTGCCATCGTGCGTCTGCGCCGTTCGGCGGTACTAGGCGGGGAAGATCCCACCGAGGAGGATGGCAAACATGGTGATCAGCAGACCCAGCACGGCGTAGACCTCGACGAGCACGGCGTAGACGACGCCGGCCTTGAAGGCCATTTCGGGTCGTTTGGCGGCCATGAGGATACCGCCGGAGCAGACCTTGCCCTGGTGGATGGCGCTGATGAAGCCGGTGATGGCGATCGGCAGACAGGCGCCGATGACCTGGAGGCCCTGCATCCAGGTGAGGCTCTTGACGCCGCCTTCACCGAAGAGGTTCATGTTGAGCAGGACGAGGAAGCCGGCCAAGAAGCCATAGAAGCCCTGCGTACCGGGGAGCACGACCATGATGAAGTTGAGCCCGTATCGTTCGGGCTTGTCCGTCAGTACACCGGCGGCGCTTCGACCGGCGATGCCAATCCCGACTGCCGAACCCGCTCCGGCCATGAACACCGCCAGCGCTGCCCCAATCAAAGCCAACCCGTTGCCTAAACCTTCCATATACTTGCCTTTCCTAACTTGCTGGTCCACATCCGTACACAGCGTTCTGTTGTCTGCGGTATGCTATTTGTCGGCCGGCTGATCCGGGCCGGTGACGAGGACATACCGATTTGCCATTTGCATCGGGCGAAACTCCCGGCCGCCCCCTTGCAGGAACTTGGGGAAGAACTCCACATACTGGAGTCGAAGCGTATGGACGAAGGCGCCCAACGCGTTGATCACGAGGTTGAAGGCGTGGCCTCCGACGAAGACGAGGGGGGCCAGGACCCATCCGATCCAGGGGATGTCCATGGTGACCTTGGTCATGACGTTGACGGCCATGCCGAGACCGGCGGTGGCCATGCCGAGGGCCATGAGTCGGAGGTAGCTGAGGACGTCGCCCAGGAAGAAGATGGTGCTGAAGAGGCTGTAGGCGCCCATGCCGAGGCGACCTCCCCATCCGCCTTCGCGGTGGCTGCCGAGGAAGATGAGCGCCGCGGGGACGAGGATGATCCAGCCGAAGATGGTGCCGACGACGGGCGGGAAGACGCCCGCCTTGGCGGCGCCGAAGATGGCGATCGAATTGAGCATGACCAGCCAGGTGAGATGGTCGAAGACGGCATCGACGTAGCGGCGCTGCCTCAGGGCGTGGACGAAGCCGATGGTGACGCCAAAGATGATCTGGAAGTAGCCCAGGGCCAGCGCGAGGATGAAGAACTTCATGGGGTCTTCGAGCGGGTCGAACCACATGACGGCCTGGCGGGCGCGGTCGAGCCCGGGGACGAACTGCTGGATGGCGTCGCCAAACCAGCCTCCGGTGAGGGCGCCGGCGACGACGGTGAGGATCGAGCCGATGATGAGAAGCCAGAGAAGCTTGCGGTCTCCGCGCATCTTCCAGACGACCAGCCCGAGGATGGCAATGAGCACCACGCCATATCCGGCATCCGTGAGGCACAGGCCGAAGAACAGGGCGAAGAACGGCGCGAAGAAGGCGGTCGGGTCCACTTCGTGGGCGCCGGGCATGCCATAGAGGCGTGTGACGACCTCGAAGGGACGGATCGTGGTGCGGTTCTCGATATCGACGGGCGGCTCTTCGCCTTCGGCGGGGGTGATCTCGTCGACGGTGCAGGCGTCGAATTTGCCGACGATCTTCTCCAGTTGGGGATAGTCGTGCCGCTTGACCCAGCCTTCGAGCAGCATGGTGTGCTCGGTGGCGGGGACGGAGACGCGGGTCTGCTCGCGCTGGAGGAGGTTGTTGTAATGATCGTAGAGGATCTGGAGGGCGAGTCGATGGGCGGTGAGGCCCTCGATGGTGGCGCGCGATTGCGCGATGTCTCGCTCGAGGTCGGCGAGGCGATTGCGATGATCGCTGATCAGCTCGGCGACGGTGCCGGTCATGCCTTCGAAGCTGACGGCCTTGAAGTCGGCGGCGCGGAGTCGTTTCTGGACGTCGGCGACGGTCTCGGGCAGCGCGACGATGAGGACGGCGCGGGCGTTCTGGGCGGCGCCGACGGCCTGAACGAGGGCCTGCTGCTGTTCGAGCTCGGCGCGGAGGGGTTCCCACTGGCGTTCGGGGACGAGGCCGGTGAGGCATTCGACGCTGTCGAGATGTCGCAGTTGCTCGACGGGCGTCTGGAGCGACTGCCAGGGCTCGAGCATTTCCAGGGTGGCGCGGGTCGCTTCGCGTTCGTTGGTCAGATGCTCCATGCGGGTGCGCGATTGCTCGATGCGTTCGAGGACATCGAGGGCTTCGCGACCGCCGACGACGTCGGAATACCGGCCGGCGGAGATTTCGCGGTGCGGGCGCAGGAAGCTGGTTTTCTCTTTCTGATGTTCGTTAAGGAAGGCGATCGCCTGTTCGAGTCGGCCGACCATCTCCTCGATGTCGCGCGGGCGCTTGCCCTCGGCGCGGAGGTCGGGCCATTCTTTGGCCAGCGCGGCGGCCTGGGCGTCCATGATCTCGGCGACGCCGGCCTGCTGGAGGGCCTCCATGAGGTCGGAGACCTGGGAGCGATGGCAGACAATCAATACTTTCGCCATTCGGGTGATGGCCATGCTCAGCCTCTCAGATAACGGACGACCTTGTCGGCGGCGGCGTCGATCTTGCCTTCGGTTTCGTTGCGCAGCGCGGCGCGGCGGGACTCGGCCTCCGTCTTGAGGGCGGCGGCTTCGGCCTGGCCTTCTTCGCGGGCCTGGGCGACGGCGGCGTCGATGGCCTTGCGTCGCTGCTGCTCGGCGGTCGCCTGTGCGGCGGTGCGCTGCTTGCGGCCTTCTTCGGCGATGCGCGCCGCTTCGGCTTTGGCCTGCTCGATGGTTTCCTGTGCCTGTGCTTCGGCCTGCTTGATTTTTGCGATCAGTTCCATGTGCCGGTATACCCCTATCGTCACAGCGATGTTAAAAGAACCGGGAGTCTATATGATCCGTGCGCGGGTGACAAGAAAAAAGCCTCAGAAGCTGGCGTTTAGAGAATTCGGTCGGCGGCGGCGACGAGTTCTTTGACGTGGGAAAGCGATGCGGCGAACTGCTTTTTCTCCGCGTCGTCGAGATCGAGTTCGACGATTCGCTCGACGCCTCGCTGGCCCAGGACGGCGGGTACACCGACGAAATAGCCACCCACCCCATATTCGTCACGACAGTAGGCAGAACATGAAAAAACGCCTCTGATATCTCGGAGAATGGCCTCGGCCATTTTGACGGCTCCGGCGGCGGGCGCGTAGTAGGCGCTGTAGCCGAGGAGGTTGACGATTTCGATTCCGCCTTTGCGGGTTCGCTCGACGATGTCGGCGATTCCGGCGTCGTCGAGAAACTGGGCGATGGGGATTCCGCTGACGGATGTGAATCTGGGCAAGGGGACCATGTCGTCGCCGTGTCCGCCCATGAGGACGCAGTGGATGTCGTCGACGCAGACGTTGAGCTCGGAGGCGAGGAAGTAACGGTAGCGGGCGGAGTCGAGGGCGCCGGCCATGCCGACGATGCGCTGCGCCGGGAACTTCGTGGTTTTGGCGAGGACGTGAACCATGGCGTCGAGGGGGTTGCAGACGACGATGACGAAGGCGTCGGGGCAGTGGGCGGCGATCTGCTCGCTGACGGATTTGACGATGTTGGCGTTGGTGGCGAGGAGGTCGTCACGGCTCATGCCGGGCTTGCGGGGGACGCCGCTGGTGACGATGACGACGTTGCTGCCGTCGGCGGCGGCCCAGTCGGTGGTTCCGGTGACGCGCTGTTCGGAGCTGAAGAGGCCGCTGGCTTCGGCCATGTCGAGGGCCTTGCCCTGGGCGAGCCCTTCGACGATGTCGAGCAGGACGATTTCGCCGAGCCGCCTGGTGGCGGCGATGTGTGCGGTGGTGGCGCCGACGTTTCCGGCGCCGACGACCGTGATCTTGTCCTTCGCCATGGTAGAAACCTCACAAATTCAGCGTTTCAGCCTGGTGATCGGGCGAGATGCTATAGGGATACGGCGCGAATGTCAAGGCGGCTCGTGGATAATGTGATTTTTTTCACAGAGCGAATGGCCGGGGTCGGTGTG
>CAZTGH010000344.1:0-5985 GCA_964612985.1 uncultured Pirellulales bacterium | reverse complement strand
ATCTGCCCCGATGAATACGCCTGGGCGATCCGCCGGTCGTCGGGAATCCGCGCCGCGATTCGGATCCCTTCGCGCTTGCAGTAGGCCTCCGTTTCATCATTGCCGATCCCGTCGCGGTTGATCGCCACCGCGAACGGCAGCTTCATCTCCCGCACGAGATCCACCGCCAGCTTCAGATCGTTGAGTCCGAACGGCGTCGGCTCCGTCACCAGCAGCACGAAATCCACGCCCCGCAGCGCCGCCACCACGGGACACGACGTTCCCGGAGGCACGTCCACGATGGCCAGGCTCTCGGACCGGATGTGTCGCTTGACATCCCGAATGAGCGAAGGCGTGCGCACGTGCCCGATCTCCAGCCGGCCCGAAACGAATTGCAGCCCTCCCGTCTCGCCCGTTTCGATCTCGCCGATTCGCAGCGGTTTTCGCGCGATCGCGCCGGTCGGGCATACCAGCCAGCACCCGCCGCAACTATGACAAAGCTGTTCGAATGTCAGGGCCTTCTCACCGATGGCGACGATCGCGCTGTACTGGCAGATCTCACCGCACCGTCCGCATCCCGTGCACTTCGCCAGATCCACCTCGGGCACTTCGACGGTCACGTCCTCTCGCCCGGTGATCTGCGGTCGCAGGAAGATATGCCCGTTGGGCTCCTCCACATCGCAGTCGAGATACTGCGTCGGCACGCCCGCCCCCGCGCAGACCTTCGCCAGACTGGTGGCCACCGTCGTCTTGCCCGTGCCCCCCTTGCCCGATGCCACCGCCACGATCATGGTCTCTTCCCCTGCAGACCCTGCGTCCTGACTGTCATGCGTTCATCCCGGAGTGGGACTGCACGTTCGGTCCCGTCGCCTCGGTCAGCTCTCCCGCCTTGAATCGTTCGACCGCTTCGGCTACCGTGCCGTCGAGCCCGGTATAGAGACTGACGTTGCCCGCTCGCAGCGTACGCTCGGCGTTGGGCCCGCAATTGCCCGTCAGGACCGCCTGCGCTCCCGCGTCGATCACGACCTTGGCCGCGCTGATGCCGGCGCCCCCCGACGCATCGACGTTGCCGTTCTCGACCGCTTCGAACGCCATGCTCTCCGTGTCGGCTATGACAAAATACGCCGCCCGCCCGAATCGGGGGTCCACCTGTGAATCCATCGTCTTTCCAAGCGATGTCACCGCTACCTTCATACCACGATCTCCTTCTCAGCTTCCCTTGGCGAGGGCCTCAAGCAACGCTCGTTGATGCCCCAGCCTTCATCTTGCGTCGGCCTCGAGCGCTTCGATGCGCCCTTGAATCTCCGCCGCCTGGCGTTTGAGCACCTCCAGTTCCTCGTCCCGCGTCGGTGCTGCGGATTGCTCGGTCCTCATCGGCGCTCGCCCGAACCACCCGAAGCCCAATCCAAGCCCGCGCCCTCGGCCTCGACCGCATCCGCGCCCCCAAAACCCGCGCCCTCGGCCGCCTCCGCCATTCGCATAGCCCGGCACGCCGTTCCCGGCGCAGTAGCCCGCCGCTCGACCCGTCATCGCTCCGGCCCCCATCGGACCGGTTCCATCTCCACCTGGCATCGTCATGCTCCTTTCACTTCAGTCTTCATCTTGTAGACACTCCATTATATTATGGGCATATGCCCAGAACGAGTTCAACCAAAAAAGCCAATATCTCCAAAAAAATCCCTTGTGCCCTCTGCCCAGCCAAAAAAGGAGCGATCCGATGTCCCCCGGTCGCCGTAGAGGTTGATACGCTGAATGTCACGAGGCCGGACCAACGAATCGCAGTCGTGCCGGACGACATCGAAAACTGGGCAAGGAAGGAGTGCATCAATGGCAAAGATCGGCCTGTTTTATGGCAGCACCACCGGAAATACGCTCAAGGCCGCCGAAGAGATCCAGCAGGCCTTCGGGACCGATAACGTCGACCTTCTGGATGTGAGGCAGGCCTCGCCCGACGACCTGAAACGCTACGATGTGCTGATTCTCGGCACCTCCACCTGGCACTGGGGTGGACTCCAGGACGAATGGGCCGTGTTCGAAGACCATCTCAGCGCCGAGGCCCTGTCCGGCAAGAAGGTCGCCTTCTTCGGCCTGGGCGATCAGACCCGCTACGCCGACCATTTTGTCGACGGGATCGGCCTGCTCTATGAGAAGGTCAAACCTCTCGGCGTCCAGGTCATCGGCGCCTGGCCCAAGGACGAATATCGCTACAACGCCTCCGCCGCCGAGGTCGACGGCCGCCTGGTCGGCCTGGCCCTCGACGAAGATACCGAACCCGAGAAGACCCCCGATCGCATCGCCCGCTGGGTCGCACAGCTTAAGGAGGAACTCGCCTGAGTCGCCAGCCGGGTGCGGTCGGCAAACAGTGCCAGATTTGGACTGCCGCTCCTGACCCCACTGTTGGGGGTGGGCAACCTTCCACTTGTCATCTCGACCGGAGCCTCTCTTTTCTTGTCACTCTGACTTCGGCAGTGGCGCCGCCATGGTGAGAAATAACAGGACCGCATCCCGCGCAGCGCTCAAGAACCGCCATCTCCGTCATTGCCGGACTTCTGCAAAAATGGACAGTAGGCCTGCTTTGGGAAGGAAGAGCCGGTCGGGATGATAAACGGGGCCTCTTCCGATGCCAATACGATCCGGGCCATGCTCGTGCTGATGGAAGAACGGGGCCTGGACGTCGTGTACAGGGAGACGGACAGAACCCATACGTGGATCAACCGGCAACAATACCTCAACGAGTTTGCACCGCAGTTGTTCCGGTGGCGGTGTTACTGGAGGCCGCAGGTGTTGAAGAGGCTGTAGAAGGTGTAGGTGTCGCTGTATTGGGGGGCCAGGCGGTCGAAGACGGCCTGGCTGTCGCCTTGGGCGCTTTGGGCGATGGCGGTGATCCGGCGGAACCCGTTGTAGACGTCGGGCTCGATCGTCCAGCCTCGCGCGTCGGGAGGCGTGCGGGTTTCGAGCGAATGGACCAGCACCGCTTCGGCGTAGTGACGCGGCAGGCGCTTGTAGCCCAGCGATGCGAGCAGGGGCAGACCGCCGAGCACCTGGTCCCGCTGATGCGTCAGGAGGAAATGCGCCATGAGGTACTCGAAGGCCAGGCGATGGTCGGGCGTCTCCTGCAAGAGCGTCTTGAGCAGGGGCTCGAAAGCAATCCCGGCAACGGCGTAGTCGCGCGTGCCTCGCACGTGCCGCCAATTGCGAATGAGGGGGTCGCTTTCGGCCTTGGCGGGATCGGTGACGGCTGGCTGCCAGCGGCGCACGAGCGGGCCGGCCCCGGCGTATTTCTTCAGCGCTGCCAGCGCAATTTTCGCCGATTCGCGTTCGCCTTTGGCCAGATGGATGCGAACGAGCGCCTCGAGCACGTGCGGGGAGGGGCCCTCGTTGTCGAGCAGTTCGTAGGCGTTCTTCTCGGCGGCGTTCGGACAACCCAGGTCGAGATACAATTCGAGCAACTTGGCGTGCTGGAAGCGCCCGACCATGTCGTGGAAGCCGAGGAACAGCGTTTTGGTCCCGTCCTGAGGATAGGCGCAGAGCTCGTCGCCCGAACGGGCTTCGTGCCCCAGGGCGCGGTTGATGTCGAAGACGGCCGAACGGGTAAAGGCGCCGGCGCTCTGCATGCGATGCGCCAGAGCGACGGCGCGACTCCAGTGGCGTTGCTGGCTGTAATAGTGCAGGGCGCGTTCGTCGCGGAGGTGGTTTCGGGCGAAGGCCAAGCATAAGGCGGTTGCGCCAACCAGTATCAACGCGCGCGCTCCCAACCCTAGCCAATCGCGGCGCTTGGATCGGGCGTCTCTTTTCCGCGTGGCCACCTCAAGGGAAGCCTGGGGACGGCGCTTTTTCGAAACCATGCCCAACGCCTGCGGCGCTGAAGCTGCCATCCGGCGTATGAGCGGGTTTGCCAGAGAGTCGACCAGGAGCAAGGTGGGGACGGAGGCATAGAGAACGACGATCAGCGTGTGGGAGAACGCGGAGAAATTGGCGTTATGGGTCGGATTCCAGGGCGTGCCGGCGGTGAAGATGGCCCGGGGTTCGAGACCGAAGGCCAGACGGCCCAGGACAAAGACGACGCCTACCGCCAGAGCCACTTCAATGAGCGCGACCGCGACTCTGCGATGGGGCAGAGCTTCGATCAGACACACGGCGGCCGCGAGGAGCAAGGCCGAGGCACCAGCGAGGTAATAGGCGAGGGCGAAGAGAACCAGGAACAGTCCCACCCGTGTCCACAGCATCTTTATCGGAACCGAATCATATAGGACCGCCAGCCAGACAAACAAACCGATCGCCAGCAGCGTGGGCAGCGGGTCGTCGTAGCGGGTGTAGATCATCAGAGCGGCGAGGACGAGGACCCAGGCGAGGTCGCGGGTGACGCGTCGTCGCAGCAGGCGACGGAGGCCCACGAATATCGCCGCCAGCAGCAGCATGATGGTCAGCGCCCCCAGCCAACCGAGCCGATAGGTCTGCGCCAGCAGGGCCGCCAGGGCGTTCAAGGGGCCACCGGGAGTGCTCAGCACCTCCCGCAGGAATGCGCCGTCCCAGGCGAAGACCGGATAGGCGGTGAAGATGCCGAAGCCAGAGTACAGGAATTCGGGGCGGACCTCCTGCCAGAGATAGACGAACACGGCTGCGAAAAGGAGGGTCCACAGCCGGAATTCCCGTCTCGGATGGTTCTCTTGGACTTGGGAGGGCGTCAACGTACGATCCTTTGGCACAATGCGCCGGGTCTTCTAAGTCTTTGGCTTCAATACTGTTGCACAAGGCGGCGCACAGCATGACGCAGTGTACCGCATCCGACGGGAGCAGTCAAAGCAATCCCACCGACCCGGACGCCGAGCCAAAGGGTTGCAGCAGGGACGTGATTTCTGTAGAATGAAGTGTGTCGGGTGTGTTGGTCTGTCAGTCCATGGGCGCGGGTACGCCAAGGCGGCTCGGGTCCGATTCGGAGGCTTCGACCACGAGTGTTCTCACGAACGCGTAATCACCGTCGGGGGTGGTGTGCGCCGTTGCGCTGCGCATCCGGCCTTCATTCATTCCATCCGGGCGCCCGTCGTCTGCGCAGGAAGGAGGTGACCGGGCCGGCATACTGAACGTCTCCATGGCAAGACCGCCTCGCCCAGGTCTCGATCCGCAAGAGCAGAGCCTCTCGATCCGAATCGGTGGAGACGGGCGCTTTGGCATGTGACCAAAGCGAAATCATGACCGTTGCTGATGAAGGAGGACGAAACATGTCGAAGAAACTCTGGCTTTGCCTGTTTGTGGTTGCGGGCCTCGTGTCAGGCCCGGCTATAGGTCAATCCCTGGTCCCGATCGACCCGGCGACGGTGACCGAAGGGTATGTGTACCTGATGGACAACGTCGGAGCCACTGTGCCGGACGTATCGGCCAATGGCAACAACGGCAATCTGCTGGGCAGCCCGCAGACGGTGGCGGGGCTGAACGGCGAGGCGCTGCTGCTCAACGGGTCCAGCGACGGCGTCCACATCCCGGACGGGCAGTGGATCAACACGGCGACCCATCAAAACCACACCGTGATTGCAGTGTTCAACTGCGCCGATGTGACAAAACCGGAACAACAGGTGGTGTATGAAGAAGGCGGCAGCACGCGCGGGCTCGTGATCTATGTCCAGGAAGGCATGGCCTATGTCGGCGCGTGGAACCGGGCGGACTATACGCCGCAATGGAACCCGGGCACGTGGCATTCGGCGCCGATCGGATCGAATGAATGGCACGTCGTGGCGACCGTGCTGCGAGACGGAGGCGCAGCGCAGGAAGATGACAAGTTCGAAATGTGGATGGACGGAGAGTTGATCGGCAAGGGTCCCGGCGGGGAACTGCGAGGACGTAGTGACGACAACGCCCTGGGGAACGTCCAGGCACAGACGCGCTCCCATGACGGCAGCGTCCTGAATGCCGGCTGGTGGTTCGAAGGGATGATCGACGAGGTCTGGGTGCTCAACGAGGCGTTGTCGGAGGAGGTGCTGAGCTCGATCGGGATGGCCAAGACCAGCGCGC
>CAZTGH010000343.1:0-5998 GCA_964612985.1 uncultured Pirellulales bacterium | reverse complement strand
TCCCAGTAGAGGGCTTCGTGTTCCTCGCGGGTGCCCGTCTCGAACACCGGCAGCAGACTCTTGCCTTCGGGTGGGAGCACCGGCTCACCATCGAGGTGGGAGGGAGCCGCGACACCCGCGACATCGAGACACGTGGCCATGATGTCGATGATGTGGCCGACCTCCTGCGTGACGCCAGCGCCCTTCTGGATGACGGCAGGCCAGCGGACGACGAAGGGCGTGCTGATGCCGCCCTCATGCACCCAGTGCTTGTAGAGCCGGAAGGGCGTGTTGCTCGCGTTCGCCCACGGCAGGCCGTAGCTCAGATAGGATTCGGGCGGGCCGGGGGCGACGCCGGGCGTGCGGTTTACCTGCTCCGCGCACCCGCCGTTGTCCGAGAGGAACATGACGAGGGTGTTGTCCTCCTGGCCCGTCTCACGGAGCTTCCCGAGGATGCGGCCAATGCCCTGGTCCATTCGGTCCACCTGGGCCGCATACACCGTCATCTTCAGGTCTTCTGCGTCCTTGTCGCTCACGTCATCCCAAGCCGGGGCGCTCGGGTCCCTCGGGCTGAGGGGCCACTTCGCGTCGAGGACGCCGTTGTCGATCAGCCGCCCGTGGCGCTCCCGCCTGAGCCGGTCCCAACCCTCGGTGTACGTGCCCCTGTACTTGGCGATATCCTCGGGCCACGCGTGCAGGGGCCAGTGGGGCGCGGTATACGCCACGTAGAGGAAGAACGGGTCGTCCTTGCGGCCATAGTCCTCGATGAACCGGACGGCTGCGTTCGAATAGGCATCGGTGATGTAAAAGCCGTCGCCCGGCTCGACAGGCGTATCGTCTCGCACGAGGGTGCGGCCCTCCTGCACCGTCCAGTAGTTGCCGCCGCCTTCGGGGACTCCGAAGAAGTGGTCGAAGCCCCTGTCCAGAGGCCAGTGGCCGCGCTCGCTGCCGACGTGCCACTTCCCTGCCATCAGCGTGCGGTAGCCCGCTGGCCTCAGGGCCTCTGCGATGGTGGCACACCGGTCGTTCAGGAAGCCGCGATAGCCGGGCCTCCCGGAATCCTGCGTCATGTGGCCGATGCCGGCCTGGTGCGGATACAACCCCGTCAGGAGCGCTGCCCGCGAGGGACAGCAGCGTGGCGTGTTGTAGAAGTGGGAGAAGCGCAGACCGTCGGCTGCGAGACCGTCGAGATTCGGCGTCGCGATCTCGGAGCCGTAGCAGCCGATATCCGAGTAGCCCATGTCGTCGGCCATGATGAGCACGATGCTCGGTCGTGTCTTCGTTTCTGCCAAGGCGAAAGCCCTACTGGTGGTTGCTCGGACGAGACAAGTGGTGTCTTCGGAACTGGCTGATACTACTTCTTCACGGGCCAGGGCAACACGTTGGATCGGGCTGCCCACGCATCGTACCGTGCGGCCATATCCTCCACCCGGTCGGGATGTGTGTCTGCGAGATTGCTGAGCTCCGTGCGGTCGCTGGCCATGTCGTAGAGCTCCCAATCGCCTGGGAACTTCGAGACGAGCTTCCAGCGGCCCATGCGGACGGCGCGGTTGCCTTCGTGCTCCCAGAAGAGAGCTTCGTGTCCGTCACGTTGGGCGCCGTCGAGGATCGGCAGCAGGCTCTTGCCTTCGAGTGGGCGGATGGGTGAGTCGTTGAACTCTTCGGGATAATCCGCGCCGGCCGCGTCGAGACACGTTGCCATCAAGTCGATGATATGCCCGATCTGGTGTGTGAGGACGCCCGTCTGCTGCATGCGCGCGGGCCATCGCGCGATGAACGGCGTGGCAATCCCGCCTTCGTGCACCCAGTGCTTGTAGAGGCGGAATGGCGTGTTGCTGGCGTTGGCCCAGCGGCGCCCGTAGCTGAGGAAGGACTCCTTCGGTCCTGGCGCCACGCCGGGCTCGCCGCGGCCGATCTCCTCGGCGCAGCCGCCGTTGTCCGAAAGGAACATCACCAGCGTGTTCTCTTCGGCGCCGATGGCGCGCAGCTTGGCGAGGATCTTGCCCACCGCCTGGTCCATCCGGTCCACCTGGGCGGCGTACACCGCCATCTCGAGGTCGAGCTTCTCCGGGTCCGGCATGTCGCTCCAGGCAGGAACCTCGCCGTCGCGCGGCGTCAAGGGCCACTTGTCCTCGATGATGCCCAACTCGACCTGGCGGGCGAGCCGCCGTTCGCGCAGCGCGTCCCAGCCTTCGCTGTAGCGTCCGCGATACTTCTCGATGTCCTCGGGCCAGGCGTGGAGTGGCCAATGTGGCGCCGTGAAGGGCACGTAGAGCAAAAACGGCGAATCGTCCCGTCCGTAGCGTTCCAGGAAATCGACGGCCGTATCGGCGATGAAGTCGGTCATGTAGAAGCCGTCGTCCTCCGGGCGGAACGGCTGGTCGTCGATGGCCATCTGGCGCTTCGCGTCGAGCGTCCAGTAGTTCGAGGCGCCGCTGATCAGGCCGGTGTGGTGGTCGAAGCCGCGGTCGATGGGCCAGTGAGGCCGGTGTTCGCCGACGTGCCATTTCCCACTCATCAGCGTGCGGTAGCCAGCTTGGCGGAGCGCTTCGGCGACCGTCACGCACTCGTCGTTTAGGAAGCCCCGATACCCCGGGACGCCATAGTCTCCGACCATGTGCCCGATGCCGGCCTGGTGGGGATAGAGACCCGTGAGCAGGCTCGCACGCGAGGGACAGCAGCGCGGCGTGTTGTAGAACTGCGAAAATCGCACGCCATCCGCTGCGAGGCCGTCGAGGTTGGGCGTGTCGATCTCGGAGCCGTAGCAGCCGATGTCCGAGAAGCCCATGTCGTCAACGAAGAGGATGAGTATGTTCGGGCGCGACGCGGCATCGGGCATGGGACACGGCCTCCGACGAAGTGAAGGTGGAGAAATCAGGAACTCGGCTGGCCTTTCAGTTGCCAGGCATCCGGCGCAGCCTTATCGATGTTTGGGGTCACATCGGCCTCCGCGTTGCCGAGAGCCCAGGCGAGGCCGCCGAGGAGGATCTGCTGGAACGGTTGGCCGACCCACACGTCCTCGCGATGCGCCATCGACGTGAAGTAGACGCGGCCCTTGCCGTGCAGTCGCGCCCACGTGGAGGGGAAGGGCGGACGTTGGTAGCAGCCGCCCTTCATGCCCGCCGTGTCCTGGACGAGGATCACGTGGAGATCCTCCGCGAAGTTCTTCATGGCGTACCATTCCTCGCGGAGTGCGAAGCTCTTCCCGAGGCCCTGCATCCCGGGGAACGCGGGGGACGTGACGCGCATCGTGGCCTTCTGCTGGGGACCGTGTGCGATGAACTCGCCGCCCAGCATGGCGATGAAGGGATCGACCTTTTCGCTGTTCGCGTCCCGCTTCCCGGGCGTGCGCCAGCAGGCGCAGGTCGAATGCAGGCCGACGAAGCCCTTGCCGCCCGCTACGGCATTGAGGAACCGTTGCTTGCCCTTCTCGGTCATGGGCGGCTCGTTCTGCTTGTTCGGTTTCGTCAGATCGTTGTTGCAGTAGAAGGCGAAGGCGTCGTACTGATCGATGTCCCCGTCGAAGACGCGTCCGTCCTTCGTGCAGTGGACCTCGAACCCATGCTTCTCGCCGAGTTCGGCCATCACCTTCTCGGAATGGCTGAGCTGGCCGCCTTGCCGCACGCACACCGAGTGGTAGTAGCCCACGTTGCGTGTGAAGTACAACACCTTCTGGGTCTTCCCGCCGGCTCGCGCCGTCCACCCGAGAGGAAAGGCGCTCGCGCTGAGTGCGGCGGCTGAGGTTTTCAGCATGTTGCGACGGTTCACGTGGCTTGGTCTCCTGCAAGTTCGTGGAGAATGACAGGCCGCGGGTCACTGACGCGCTTGAAGTCGGCGTCATTGGTGAGGATCGCCTCACAGCCGGCTTGCCGGGCGACGGCCACCTGGATGGCATCATGGAGACTGAGGCCGTGAACTGCCCGGACGCGTGCGGCCTGTCTGGCCGGCTGGGCGTCGAGAGCATGGAAGGAAATGTCCTCTCCTGTGAGCAGTGTCGTGGTGTACAGTTCGACGAGGTCGGTTCTGTTCAGGCGAAACGGGTGTACCAAGCACTCCGCAAGCGTGACAGGCGAAATGACCATCTGGATCCGTCGCTCAGCTCGAACTGCGAGCACGGACGCCATCAACTGGCCATAGCGCGGGTGACGCTCAAGGTGGTAGATGACGGGAGCAGTATCGAGAAGGAGAAGACTTACGCCTTCCAGGGCCTCTTGCACGGTCATGGCACTTCCCTGCGATTGTCTCCTTCGCCGCGTGTTCGGCGTACCCATTCCTGTGCGTCTTCCCCGCACAGAGGGTAGGGCGCAGACCCTGCCAGATCCTCGAGCCGGGTGCGATTCACCCCCGGTTCGTTCGTGGCGCGCAGACGCTCCGCAATCTCATGGATCAGGCGGAGTTGCTCCTCGGACGCGAGTCCTTCTGTCTCACGCAGGATTCGCTCATAGTCTTGCGTTGACATTCTCACTGCACCTCTGCCCTTCCTACAGAAGGGATCATACGTTTCCTTAGAATGCAAATCAAGAGGGCGTCAGTCTCCAGCGCGCATGGTGATGCAGCATCGCGCGGGCTTGGCGCCGGGCATATCCATGCGTGGAGTTTGCTCGATCAGGTCGTGGATGGGCTGGAAGGTCTCGAGCACGGCCCGGTAGTCCGGATCCTGCTTCGACGCGAAGACGGGAGAGTCGCAACGGCCGGTGCCTCCAGTGCCCTCAGGGAGCGGCGCCAGCAGGAAGGCGTTCAGATGAGGGCTCTCGATGCGGATGCCCATCTCGCCCCACTTGTGGCCCTGCCAGGGCTTGGGGATCTGCACCTTCTTCGCCGTGTGGCATTCGTTGCAGCGGCGGGCATAGACGTCGTCCATGACCTTGCGCAGGCCGGCGGGCATCAGTTGGCGGCAGGCCGGGAGTTCGGGATGCGCGGTGTCGGCGGTTCCGTAGTAGGGCACGTTGAGGTCGATCCACGTGAGGATGCGTCGACGGGCGTCCTTGCCCAACTTGATCCGGGGCTTGCCATCGCCGTCGGGATGGCCGCTGAGGATGAGATCCGCCAGCTTGCTGACGGGCGAGCCCCAAGTTCTGGGTGTGACCTCGCGGATGTTCCACTCGTGCCCGTTGTACGTGGGGATCCAGTTCACGAACGGGCTGCCCGTTCTGCCCTGGTTCCGTCGGGCGAGGACCTCGTACGACACATTGAAGTAGTCCGTTCGGTCGCCAGTCAGGTCCACCCCCTTCGGCGGGTCCAGGGGCTCGTGGCATTTGATGCAATGCGCGTCGAGCACGGGTTGCACGATGGACATGTAGTCGAAGCCGCGCAGGCCCCAAGACGGGGGCTTGAGCTCCTGCGGTGGTCCCGCCATCAGCGGCAGTGGGAAACTGGAAGTCGGGCCCTGCGTGCGCGGCTCGTGGCAGCCGATGCAGCCCTGCGTCTCGCCCGGCATCAGGTGGGTGAAGCTCCGCATGCGCTGCACCGCACGGCCCTGGGAGTCAAGCGCCATGAAGTAGATGGGCAGGCGAGCCGGCACGCGGAAGCAGGCAGAGCCGTCCTCGCGCACGTCGGCAAAGCCCCACACCTTCTTCGGCACGTACGTTGCGCCGCACGACACGAGCATGCGCTGGAAACCGAAGGCGGGGCGGTGAATGCCGCGGCTGCTGATCAGGCGGCGCGGGATCTCCTGCACGACGGCCACTTGCTTCACCTCGCCGCGCTGCACGTGCGGTGCCAGTCCCTGGTAGATGTCCTGGATGTACATTGTCGCCCAGGTGCCTGCATCTTGCTCGGGCAGCGTGGACGCCCGCATCGGCGGTCGTGGCCGTGCCCGGAGCGGGCGGGGGTTGTAGAAGCCGAGGCCGCGTGGCGCCAGCACGACGGCCTGTTCCGTGCCCGCGTAATCCCGCACCAGCAGCGTGCCGTCGTGGGAGACGAGGTAGTGCGTGTCATCGAGAGGGAATGGGGTCTGGTAGGGGCCGCGCGGGCCGTTGGTGCTGTGGTGCACGCCGCGGAGCCGGACCTCCGGCGTGAG
>CAZTGH010000342.1:0-6001 GCA_964612985.1 uncultured Pirellulales bacterium | reverse complement strand
GCGAGCGATCTCGCTGTCACGAAGGATCTGTCGGGCTTCATCGGCAATCTCGCCAGGTTGCGTCGCATCGATCTGGCCCGACCACTGACGCACCCTCTGCGACAGCCCCCCTTCAATCTGCTCGATGAGGATGCGGGCCCCCTCCACCGTCTTGGCCTTCGTCAGGACCAGCTTTGCCTCGGCAGCGATCGAATCGGCAGGTTCCTCCTTGCTGAATATCCTGCCCAGCATGGCTTCGGCATCCAGCAATTCGACACCCTGACTCTGAAGCTGCTTCATGATTCGTTCGACCAGAAGCGGATTCCCGTGGCAGTGAATGGCGAAGGTTTGAGGGCTCTCGCAGCCGACGGTGACCTGGTCGATCGGGTCCTCGCCATCCATGATATGACCCAGCAAAATACCGCCCGTCTCGAAAACTGCTCTACCGTTGCCGGATGGTCGGAAAACCTCGGATAGGACGGCCTCCGCCCGGTCGCCACAGAATTGGATCGTGGCAATCGCTCCCGCCCCCGATCCGGTCATGACGGCTGCAAAGGCGGTCATGCGCTCAGGTCGCCTCGCTTCGCTGCTCGATATACTTCAGATAGGCCAAAACGATGCCCTTGACGACCAGATGCGGGACATAGTTGTCGACGAAGGGACAGTCTTCTCTGATCATCTCGGCGCCCGAACCGGTGATGACGGTCTGGGGCCAGCGCCCGATCTCCTCGGCATAGCGCCGCACGATCTCTTCCAGCGCCCCGATCACCGCGTAGTAGAGCCCGCAATTGATCGCGTCGGCGGTGTTCTTTCCATACGGTCTCTTTGGGCGGTGCACGGTGACCTTGGGCAACTGAGCGGTGTTGTCTTTGAGCGCCTGGGCGCTGATCTCGAAGCCCGGGCAGATCACCCCGCCCTGGAAAACGCCGTTGGCGTCGACCAGATCGATCGTCACCGCCGTGCCAAAATCGGCGACCACCACCGCGTCCTCCACCACATCGTAGGCCGCGGCAGCCGAGACGATCCGATCCGTGCCCACCATGGTCGGCTCATCCACCCACGTCGCAATCGGAAGCGGGACGTCCTCACCGATGACGTGAATCTTATCGTGGAGATCCTCTTCGACGATTTTGCGGACGAGTTCGGTCCACGCCGGCTTGACGCTGCTGACCACGATGACCCCGTCGCGTTTGCCCTCGGTCGAAGTCTCCAATGGCGGGATCTTCTCCCAGACTGAGATCAGGCAATCCCGCACCTCAGTCTCGCCCACCCCCGGCAGGGACTGGATCGACTTCTCCTTGCCATCCAGGAAAAGCCCAACCGCCAGATTCGTATTGCCAATGTCTACCGCTACGATATTCATACATCACACTCGGGATCGTCGCATTCGTCGCGGGGCACCTCATGCGGGCGCCGCCACTGCGTTTCTAGCCCATTTCCGCCGGACTGTCAATCGCGGCTCCCGCCCCGCAGGAGCCGGCAATCTTCGGATGCCCGCGGCCCTTATGCGCTGGCCTTGAGATCTTTGACCTTCTGCCAGAGCAGTTCGGTCAGTTCTTTGATGCCCTGGCCGGTGGCGGCGGAGATGGCGGGGATGTCGGGTCCGAGCATGTCTCGGACGTGGGCGAGCTTCTCGCCGTTGGGGTCGAGGTCGATCTTGTTGGCGACGGTCACTTCGGGTTTATCGGCCAGGACCTGGCTGTGGCGCTCCAACTCGGCGCGGATCGTGTGGTAGTTGTCGACCGGATCGCTGCCGTCCATCGGCATGATGTCCAGGATGTGGACGATGATCGTCGTGCGCTCGATGTGTTTGAGGAAGTCGTGGCCCAAACCGGCGCCTTCGCTGGCGCCTTCGATCAGGCCCGGGATGTCGGCCATCACGAACCGTCGGAAATCGCTGAGCCCGACGATGCCCAGCACCGGTTCCAGGGTAGTGAAAGGATAGTCGGCGATCTTGGGCCTTGCTGCCGAGCAGCGGGAGATCAGCGTGCTCTTGCCCGCATTGGGCAGGCCCACCAAGCCGACGTCGGCGATCAGCTTCAATTCGAGTTTGAGATTACGTTCCTGGCCCGGCTTTCCCGGCTGGAACTCGCGCGGCGTCTGGTGCGTCGAGGTGGCAAACGCCTTGTTGCCCTTACCGCCCTTGCCACCTTTGCAGATCTGCACCCTCATCCCGGGCTCGCTGAGGTCCTTGAGCAGCAGGTTCCAATCGGCATCGTAGATCAGCGTCCCCGCAGGCACACGGATGACCAGGTCCTTACCGTCCGAACCGCTCTTGTTGCTGCCCTGGCCGGGCTGACCGTTTTCAGCGCGCCAGTGATGCTTTCCGGCAAAATCCAGCAGCGTATCCAGGTCCGCCGCTGCTTCGAAGTACACATGCCCCCCCCGGCCTCCATCGCCCCCGTCGGGGCCCCCTTTGGGCACGAACTTCTCCCGCCGGAAGCTCACGCAGCCGTGGCCTCCGTCGCCTGCCTTGACCCAAATTTGTGCTTCATCGACAAACATCAGCTCACCGGACTCTTGTACGAGGGAAATGGAACGCGACCACAAAAAAAGGATGGCATTTCACCATCCTTTGGGAATTGCACAAACAGATTGTCCGGAACGCTCAGAGCACGTGGACCTTGCGTCCCTGGAACTCCACGGTCCCGTCCGCCTTGGCAAACAGCGTGTAGTCTTTGCCCATGCCGACGTTGGAACCAGCGAAAAACTTGGTGCCACACTGCCGCACGAGAATCGCCCCCGCCTTGGCCGCCTGGCCGCCGTACAACTTCACGCCGCGATACTGCGGATTGCTGTCTCGTCCGTTCCTCGAAGAACCTTGTCCCTTTTTATGTGCCATGGCCTACAACCTCAATCTCTCTTGCCCTGTTTCCGTGAAAAATGCCTTAAACCAAGAAGTGTAGTGGATACATCTTGCGATGTCCAGCCCAAAATTTGGCAAACTTCGCCTTTTCTACCGGGCCTGGATGATCGTCTTGGCATCCTCAGCGGGCATCAATCCGGTCGCGGCCACCTTGAACCGCCCCTGCGGATCGATGAAGAAGCTGCTCGGCACGAACTGGACCTCGCCGAACGGGGCCGGCAGACTGCCGCCACCGGTCAGCACGACGAAATTGAGGGCCTCTTTCTCGGCGAACTCCTTCAACAGCCCCGGCGGCTCGTTCGAAACGCTCAAAATAGCTAAATCCTTGTCAGTAAAGCTGTTCCGCACGTCCTTCAACTGCGGGATCTCCAGCTTGCACGTCGGCACCCAGGTGGTCCAGATCACGACGATCACGTTCTTGCCGCGATAGTCGCTGAGCGTGTGGACGTTGCCGTCGATGTCGGTCAGCGTGAAGTCCGGAGCGATCTTGCCCCACCACTGCTCGGCCGCCGGGCTCCAGGTCTTGGCGCCCTTGACGACGTTCTGGAGGTTCACCGAGGGCTCGCGGAAGAGATTGGCCGCCGCGTCGAGCGGGTCCATCATCGCCTGCTCGCCTTCCGTTTCGGCAGTCGGGGTCTCGGTCGCAGCATTCGGGTCTTCTGCAGGCGGGTTCTCCTCCCCGCAGCCGGTCAACCCTGCCAGAACCAGCAGCGCGACGATGGCACACGCCGCCGGCGACAACAATCGAATTCTACTCCTGATGGCCATAGGAAATCCTCCCTGGGTAATTTTCGTACACGAGGACACTATATCCCACCGCCCAAACCGGGTAAAGGTCTATCTGACAATTTTTTACGTGCCAAACGCCAAGACGGCAAAGGACCGGTGCCCGCGACGGAATCGAGTCGCACTGCACCGCGACATCGACACGCGTCCGTTTGCTGTTTACTACCTGGCGATCGGACCTTATAGTGTAAGAATCGTCCGGCCCGGTGTGGTACGGCCCTTCCATCCCCTCGGGACCGGCACTCGGAGCAAGGCAACCTGCAAGTGAAGGAGTCGAGATGAACCGTACCATTCCTGTCCCCAGAGTCGTTCTTTGCCTGGTCCTGGCATGCCTCGCCTGCCTGATTTCGCCGCCACCTTCCCGGGCGGACGTCCGTCTGCCCGCAGTCATCGGCGACAACATGGTCCTCCAGGGAGGGGCAAGCGTGTCCTTCTGGGGCTGGGCCGATCCCAACGAGGAGATCGAAGTCCGGATGAGCTGGAGCGATGCCGTCGCGCAGATGCAGGCCGACGAAGACGGTACCTGGGCGCTGCGTATGGCGGCCCCCGACTTTGGCGGTCCATACGAAATGACCTTCAAGGGCAAGAATACGATCGATCTGAAGAACATCCTGGTGGGCGAGGCCTGGGTCTGCTCGGGCCAGTCGAACATGCAGTGGACCGTTCAGAACTCCGCGAACGCCGAGCAGGAGATCGCGGCCGCTCGCTATCCCAAGATCCGCCTGTTCAGCGTCGCGCGGAAGGTGGCCGACAGTCCGCAGGCGGATTGCGAGGGCCAGTGGGTCGAGTGCAGCCCGGAGACGATCCCCGGGTTTTCGGCGGTGGCGTATTTCTTCGGTCGCCGGCTCCATAAGGACCTGGACAGCCCTGTGGGCCTGATTCATACGTCGTGGGGAGGAACGCCCGCCGAGGCGTGGGCCAGCGCCAGGACCCTGAAAGACAATCCCGAATTCGAACCCATCCTCAATCGCTATGAGGACGCTGTAGCCAACTATCCTCGGGCCCTGGTCAAGTACCGAGAGGACGTGCAGAAATGGGAAGAGGCCGCCGAGAAAGCCAAAGCGGAGGGGACCAGGGCCCCACAACGCCCCCGCGCCCCCTTTGGGCCGGGTCATCCGCATTCGCCGTCGGGCCTTTACAACGCGATGATCGCCCCGCTGATCCCCTACACCATCAAAGGCGCGATCTGGTACCAGGGCGAATCCAACGCGGGCCGGGCGTACCAATACCGCTCGCTGTTCCCCGCCATGATCAAGAGTTGGTGGCAAAGCTGGGGACAGGGCGACTTCCCCTTCCTGTTCGTTCAACTGGCCAATTTCATGAAGGTCGAGGAGGAACCCGGCGACAGCGCCTGGGCCGAGTTACGCGAGGCCCAGACCATGACTCTCGACCTGCCGAATACGGGCATGGCCGTCATCATCGACATCGGGGAAGCCGACGACATTCACCCCAAGAACAAGCAGGACGTTGGGAACCGACTGGCGCTGTGGGCGCTCGCCAAGGCGTACTTCAAAGACGTGGTCTACTCGGGACCGCTGTACTCGTTCATGAACGTGCGGGGCGACGAGATCGTGCTGCACTTCCAGCACGTCGACGGAGGCCTCGTCGCCAAAGGTGATGGGCCTCTGAAGGGCTTTGCCATCGCGGGAGAGGACCGTAAATTCGTCTGGGCGGACGCAAGGATCGAAGGCGAAACCGTCGTGGTCCGCAGCGATCAGGTCGCCAAACCGGTGGCGGTGCGGTACGCCTGGGCCAACAACCCGATCTGCAATCTCTACAACGAAGCAGGACTGCCGGCCTCGCCCTTCCGCACGGACGGCTGGCCCGGCGTGACCGTCGACGCCAAGTAGGTCCCGGGACCGGGAATCGGCAGATGCCGGCTTCCGTCTTCAGCCGGCATTGAATCAACCACGTCGAATTTCGAGGAGCAGAAATATGGATGGTCGGACCGCCCGCTGTAGGACAATGAGACTTGCCGTTTTGGTGACGGTATTGGTGTTGGCGTGCGTTCAGATTACGGGGGCCGACATCCGGCTGCCGTCGATCGTAGGCGACCACATGGTACTCCAGCGAGGCCAACAGGTCCCACTCTGGGGCTGGGCCGATCCGGGCGAAGAGGTTCGCCTTCGCGTGAGCTGGCATAGCATGGAAAGGCGCACCGCTGCCGACGAAGACGGCAAATGGTTTTTCACCATCACCAGCCCCCCGGCCGGCGGTCCGTACGAGCTGACGCTGTCGGGCAAGAACACGGTCCCCATTCGGAACGTCCTGTCGGGTGAGGTCTGGGTCTGCTCGGGTCAATCCAACATGGAATGGCTGTCTTAATCCAATCGATTATGCATCCTTCACTTATCAATGCTAAATCCTGAT
>CAZTGH010000341.1:0-6034 GCA_964612985.1 uncultured Pirellulales bacterium | reverse complement strand
GTGGACGTACCCGCCTGCGGCAGGGCGGTAGCATCGGTCCCCAGATACACCTCATGCACCGCCGCCTCGCGCCCGGACCGCCATCGAAGTACCGCATCCAGCGGCACGTCGACCTCTCCGTCCGCCGGCTCAGGAACCCGCGCGAATGTCGGGATATACAGGAAGCGGACCTCGCTGAGCCCATATTGTGCGAACATGCCGCCCCAGTTGGTGCTGGGCGTCAGACGCACCGCCCGCACCGCTCGCCCGCCAAAATCGACCGTCGTATTCGAGGCGTAATCGGCAACCGACGTCGCCTGTGCGAATTCGACCTCGCCCAAGACCACCCAGTCGGTGCCGTTCTCCGTGTATTCCACTGTCACGTCCTTGATCCCGTAGCCCAGGAAGGCCTCGAACTGCACGTTGTAATTCCAGACGAGCATCTCGTGCAGCTTGTAGAGCCGGTCGAACGTGAACTCGATGAATGTCGGCTGCGCCCCTTCGGCGCCGCTGAGCCACATGGCCTCCGAGCGTGTCGAGTGCAGATCGTTCTCATCCAGCCCCGAACCGTTGACCACATTTTCAGGCCCCGCGCCCGCCTCGAAGCTGGAAGCAGTCACCAGGACGTTCTCGATCGGGTAGGCCAGGGGCTCCACCTCGAAGCGCCACACCTGCCCCTTGAAAATCGTATAATCCGGCGCCCCATTGACCTCGTCGACGCGCCAGTAATAGGTCTGCCCCAATTCGAGCTGCCCGGGATCGAAGGCGGTCTGCGTCTGATTCTCACTGATGAGCACGCCCAGCGGATCGTTCCGGCTCGCCTCGTTGACGTCCTCGAAGCTCGTCCCCAGATACACATCGTGCGCCATCGCCGTGGTCCCGCCCGTCCAGCGCAGCATCGTGTCGCGCGACACGTCTGTCTGTCCGTCGCCCGGAATCGGTTCCGACGCCCCGACCAGCCCCAGGGGTCCGTAGACGATGAAGTCATCGAAATCCATCATCCCGCTGTAGGCGTGAATCCCGACGCGTCCCTCGGTCCACGCCGCATGTTGCACGTTGAACATCTCCACGTCGTTCACATAGCCCGCCAGGTCCGTCTTCGTCACCACCAGCTTGATGTCGTACCACGTGCCCACCTCCAGCGAGTTGTTCGTCTGCGCCAGCATCGTGGCGGTGCCCTCGTTATAGATGTACGGCCGCGATTCCGTATTTGTCCAGCCGTTGATGATCCAGCGGTACATGTGCGTGTTGGGCCCGTTCCGGTCGTCCCACACCGCCGGTACCGGGTCCTGCACCCGAAACAGCACGTTCACCGGCGCATCGCCCTCCGTCAGAGGCTTGACCCGGAACTCGATCGTGTACTCCACCCAGTCCTTCCGCCAGTGTTCCCACGAGACCATCGACGCCTGCCAGGGACTCGCCGTAGCGAGCTGGTGGTACACCCCGTCCGCCACCTGCCAGTCGCCCGTGACCACCTCCCACTTGCCCGCCGATTCCGCCGGGTCTTCGAAGTCGTCGGCAAAATAGAGCTGCGCCCCGACCGGCAACGCACACAGCAACATGAGAATCCAACCGATGAGTGTTCCGAGTGTGACCCGTCTCTTGGCGTTCATTCTCTTCCTCCTTTGCCACCGGCGGTGACAGTCAAGACCCATTCGTTCCCGCAACCACATCTCTTCACGCTTCATCATCGTCCCGCCTCTCGCCCTTCGGGACGTCCGGCAAAGCACACTCCGTACCCCAATTTACCAGAGTCCGCCCCGCCAGACAACGACATTCCCGTCGGGCAGCAGATCGGTCCGCTGGTCCGCAAGTTGGATCGAAACCGATCGCCGCGGTCCTTTGGCTATTGCTTAGGAGCCAGGAAACCCGCGTCCAGGCCAGCCCACCCTGGGTGGCAGCGGCAAGCGCGAGCTTGCCGATGGCAGACGTGCCGAATGCAGACGCCCCATATGGTAGGTCCTCGACTCACGCATTCACTCTGACGATACCACAGGGACGCTGGCCATGACGCCGGCCTTGCCATCGCAGCAGCAGGGCGGTACGATAGACCCCAACCGAACCTGAACATTTCGATTCACGTGGAAAGGCCGCAGACCATGCGTCGAACGATCGTGCTCGTAACCATATTGATGGCGGCTCTGACGCCGGCCGCGCCCGCCCAGCCGTACCTGTTCTCCTATTTCAAAGGCAATGGCGAAGATGGCCTCCACCTCGCCTACAGCCACGACGGTCTCACCTGGCAGGCCCTCCACGATGACCAGAGCTTCCTGACCCCGCAGGTCGGCACCAGGCTCATGCGCGATCCCTGCATCTGCCGGGGCCCCGACGGCACCTTCCACATGGTCTGGACGTCCGGCTGGTGGGACCAAGGCATCGGCATCGCCCATTCCAAAGACCTCATCCACTGGTCCGAGCAGAAGTGGATCGAAGTGATGGCCCACGAACCCACCGCTCGCAACTGCTGGGCCCCCGAGATCTTCTATGACGCCCTCACGAAGCAGTACCTGATCTTCTGGGCCACCACCATCCCCGGCCGCTTCCCCGAAACCGAACAGCAGGGCGGAGACCAGAACGAAGGCGTCACCCTCAACCACCGCATCTATTACGTTACCACCGCCGACTTCCAGACCTACAGCGACACGAAGCTCTTCTACGACGACGGATTCAACTGCATCGATGCGACCATCGTCAAAGACGGTGAAACGTACGTCATGTTCATCAAGGACGAAACGAAGGCCCCCGCCCCCAAGAAGGACATCCGCATCGCCACCGCCGACAAAGCGGAAGGACCCTACAGTAGCGCCTCGGCGCCCTTCACCCCCGACTGGGTCGAAGGCCCCACCGCCCTCAAGATCGGCGATTCCTGGCACGTCTACTACGACGCCTACACGCGCCACCGCATGGAGGGCGCCCGCTCCAAAGACCTTCTTCACTGGGAGCCGATCACCGATCAACTCAGTTTCCCCCAGGGCGTGCGCCACGGCACCGTCTTCCCCGTCCCCAAGGAAATCCTGACGACGCTCAAGCAGCAGTGAAAATCCTGCCTCCCAGAGGCAATCGACGACTCCAGCCTGTCCTCTATCGAGCGGGGGGATCCCGCCATCTACATACCTCGAGGGGACATCTCGCCCGCCGGGATTAGGGAAATGCTCGCGCTCTTTTAAGGGCGACCCCACTACAGCCGCAACGCGCGGCGCGGTAAAAAGGACCCGGATTGATGAGCCCCGACGTCGGAGTATCGTGCGTATCGACACGCCGTCGGGACACCAGTAGCGAGAGCTAGGATCATGGACACCCTGTACCCCGAGAGTATTCAATACCAGTCGCGCCAGACCCGTCGGATGCGTGTCTGCCCCCAGTGCGGATCGGAGATGATCGAAGCCGACCGCCTCGTCGAAGGCGATTTCCTCTATGTATGGTATGAATGCAGCGAGACCGCCTGCGACGAGCAATGGCTGGCCAAGAGCCCGGTCCGGTCCGACTGAGACCGCCCGCGCCTCGGTCAAAACGATCGGTCGGCGACAATCACAGGGCCGGCTGCCAGGAGAGGAGAAGCCGGCCCTTGCTTATCCCTGGTTGGGCATCGGGTGATGTCGCCGTTCTGCACTGCCGGCGTTAGAGCGCGCCAAACAATAGAATGCCGAATTTCCTGTTGTTGGCAGCAGGGTACCGTCTGTTCTGTCACATTGCTCGCAACGGGCAAGGCATCTCCTTGGAAGACCTCGTCATCGTGGTCCACCTGATTTGCTCAACCCGCGCAGAAGAAGGCTTGGAGGTCCACGCGTGGGTCGACCGCAATCCCGATGAGAAGGCACGGCGGGCGACCGATACGCAGCGGGCTCAAGTCCGAATCAGACGCAACAGGTTTCGGCGGGATCGAAACTGCGAAGTTCTTCCAGCGCCATGACGACCACCCGTGAATATCAGCGACTCATTTTGTTGTGCAGTGCCTGCCTCCTGTCTTTCCTAACGCCAACAATCGACAGCAGATAGCTTATTTTCGCCCATCGCGTCACTTTCTGGTCGTGCCTCCGCGCCACTGTTCTGCCGACGCAGGAGGGAGCCGGGGAGACGGAAGAATGGCGAAGGGGCTAAGGTGAGAGGGCGGATCTGCCGATAGACGGCTCTGGATATGTCTATGTGAGAGTCCGTCTTATGCTGACCAACGATCCGATAATCACGGTCCTGACCAACGAGAACCTTGTCGATCCGACCATTCTGGAGAGGTTGACCGACAGCGATAAGGAGAACGGGCAGAGCGTTCTGGCGGCGTTGAGACGGGAGAACCTGCTTGCCGAAGAGCAGATTCTCCAGATCATCGCACTCGCCAGCGATGTCGAGTATGTCGATTTGACGGTGGATATGATCGATCCCATGGCGGCCCACCTGGTTTCGCGGGATCTTGCGACCCGCCATACCGTCATCCCGATCCGGCGCCAGGATGGCGCGTTGCTCGTGGCGATGGCGACCCCGGGGGACCTGGCCACCCAGGACGAGATTGAGGTCAAGACGGGGTACCGTGTTACCCCGGTTGCCGCCCATCCGAGCGCGATCCAACAGGCCATTCACAGGCACTTCGACGAGGTCGACGTGACCAAGCAGGTCGTGGCGTCAATGCGATTGAAGGATGACCGTTCCGCGATCGCAGCGTCCGAGAACCGGGCGAAGGCCTTGCACGAAGGGGACGATCCGATCAGCAGGCTGGTCTCCTCGATCGTACGGGGGGCGATCTCGTCCCGCGCCAGTGACGTACACATCGAGCCGCAACTGCCCGACCTTCGCGTGCGTTACCGGGTGGACGGCACCCTGCGGGATACGATTCACGTTCCGGCTTCCGTTCAGCAGGAGGTCGTCTCTCATATCAAGATCATGGCGGATATGGACATTTCGGAACGTCGCATGCCCCAGGATGGCCATGCGGCGATCGAACACGAAGGTGTGGAGTATGACTTGCGCGTGTCCTCGCTGCCGGCGGTGGGGGGCGAGAAGGTGGTGCTGCGTATCCTGGACAAACGCGTTGAGCGGTGGTCGTTCGACAAGGTGGTGACTTCACCAAGGGACAACCAGGCCTTTCGGCATCTGGTCACCAATCCCTACGGCATGTTGCTGCTGACCGGCCCGACCGGAAGCGGCAAGACGACCACGCTCTACTCGGTGCTGCAACTGATCAACACACCCGACAAGAACATCGTGACGGTGGAAGACCCGGTGGAATACCGCCTCGAGGGGATTACCCAGGTGCAGGTCAAGCCGATCGCGGGGATGACGTTTCCGTCGGCTCTGCGGAGTATTCTGCGACAGGATCCCGACGTGATTCTCATTGGGGAGATTCGCGACCGCGAGACGGCCGAGATTGCCGTGGGCGCGGCCCTGACCGGTCACCTGGTGCTGAGCACGCTGCATACGAACGACGCGGCCGGGGCCGTGTCGCGATTGGTCAACCTGGGGATTCCGCCGTTTCTGCTCGGTTCGGCACTGCTGGGCAGCGGGGCGCAGCGGCTGCTGCGAACCCTTTGTCCAAAATGCAAGGTGGCGTATGCTCCTTGCGCCAGTGAAGTTCGGATGCTCTATGGCGACTCTCGTCCGGGAACGGATCTACAATTCTGGCGAGGGCAGGGATGCAGCCACTGCTATGGAACGGGTTACCTGGGCCGCAAGAGCGTCTATGAAGTCCTTTCCGCGTCCAAACGCGTGCAACGCATGATCATCGACCGGATGGATGATGAGGCGATCAAGGAGCAGGCGGTAGCCGAAGGGATGCGGACGCTGCGGATGGGCGCGATCGCGGAGGTCCTGGACGGGCAGACGACGGTGGAAGAAATCGTGCGGGTCATCGATATGGAGCGAGGGTGATGCCAACCTTTCAGTACACGGCCCGAGATCGGTCCGGCAGGGAATTCCGTGGCACCTATACGGAGATTGCCGGGATCAACGCATTGCGTGGCGAGCTATCGCGCATCGGGTGTGATCTCGTACGGGCGCGTCGGGTCAAGAAGCACCACGCGGGGTGGTCCCGAATCAAAGCGGCGGAGATCGTGCGCTTCGCCTACAA
>CAZTGH010000340.1:4059-6052 GCA_964612985.1 uncultured Pirellulales bacterium | reverse complement strand
TGATTTATGATTTTCAACTGATGACTGGGGCTTGGTGGGGAGCTATGCTGGGGGTGGTCGGGTTCGATGGTGTGACATGGAAGGGATGGAGTATGGCAGAAGTTCGCCAGCAGTGGCACAGCAGGACGTCGTTCATCATGGCGGCGGTGGGATCGGCGGTGGGGCTGGGCAACGTCTGGCGATTTCCGTACGTGGCGTACAGCAGCGGGGGCGGGGCGTTTCTGATTCCGTATTTTGTGGCGCTGTTCACGGCGGGGATTCCGATGTTGATCCTGGAGATGGGTCTGGGGCAGCGGATGCAGCGCGGGGCACCGCTGGCGTTCGGGACGATCCGGCGTCCTCTGCAATGGTTCGGCTGGTGGGCGGCGGGGCTCAGCGCGGGGATCGTGATCTACTACGTGACGATCCTGGCATGGTCGTGGGTGTATCTGTGGCATTCGGTGGGTCTGGAGTGGGGCGGGCAGCCGGAAGCGTTCTTCTTCGACGAGGTGCTGAAGCGTTCGGCGGGGCCCGGGCAGGTGGGCTGGCCTGTGCCTTCGCTGGTGGTAGGGATGGGACTGACCTGGCTGGTGATTTACCTGATCCTGCGCAAGGGGGTGCGGAGCGTCAGCAAGGTGGTGATGGTCACGGTGCCGCTGCCGATCGTGCTGCTGGCGATTCTGCTGGTGCGCGGGCTGACGCTGCCGGGGGCGATGGATGGGATTCGATACTACCTGACGCCGGACTTCAGCAAGCTGACGGACGTGAACATCTGGCTGCGCGCGTACGGGCAGATCTTCTTTTCGCTGAGCCTGGCTTCCGGCGTGATGATCGGGTACGGATCGTACCTGGGCAAGAAGGCGGAGATCACCAACAGCGCGTTGATCACGGGGCTGGCGAACTGCGGGACGAGTTTCTTCGCGGGGTTCGTGGTGTTTTCGATGCTGGGGTACCTGGCGAAGATCCAGGGGCTGCCGGTGCCGGAGGTGACGACGAGCGGGACGGGACTGGCGTTCGTCGCGTTTCCGACGGCGATCAGCCAGTTGCCGGCGCTGAATGCGACGTTCGGGGTGATCTTCTTTCTGACGCTGCTGACGCTGGGGGTCGATTCGGCGTTCGCGTTGCAGGAGGCCTTCACGACGGGGTTCCACGACAAGTGGAGCGTTCCGCACGAGAAGCTGGCGCGGTATTTCGTGCTGGCGGCGTTTCCGCTGTCGCTGGTGTTCGTGACGCGGGGCGGGTTCTACTGGTTCGATATCGTGGACAAGTGGGTGTGTGATTTCGGGCTCGTGATCTCGGGGCTGATTCAGTGCGTGGTGGTGGGGTTCGTGTATCCGGTGCGGGAGTTCCGGGACTATTTGAACGGCGCGTCGGAGGTGCGGCTGGGGGTGTGGTGGATCTGGATGCTGCGGTATGTGACGCCAGGGGTGTTGCTGGTGATTCTCGTTGGCAACCTGATCCGGGAGGTGACGACCGGCTACGAGGACTATCCGCGGTGGGCCACGCTGCTGGGGGGCTGGGGGAGCCTGTTGTTCTGGGTAGTGCTGGCGTATGCGTTGTGGAAGCGCTCGGCGAAGGCGGAGCGCGTGTAAGGGAGGTGACGGATGCCGGTTTCGGCGTGGATCATGTTCGTGTTCGGGTGTATGGTTCTGTACGGCGGGTTGGCCTGGTGCATTGGGATCGCGGTGCGGAATCGCAAGCGATCGGTCCGTTCGGGTGAAGAGAATCCGGGCGCTGAATCGCGTGTGGGGTAAGGAGGTTCGATCGATGCGTGGCAAGACGATGAATGTGGTGGTATGCGGTCTGGTGATTCTGTTGGGCCTGTCGCTCGGTGCACGGGGCGAGACGTATGAGCTGCGGAGTCCGGACGGGACGGTGGGCGCGCGGGTGGAAGTGGGCGCGCAGGTGGATTTGACGCTGCTGGTGGACGGCAAGACGGTGGGGGTGGTGACGGGGGTGGCGCTGGCGATTGCGGATCGAGGGGTGCTGGGGGCTGGTGCGCGCGTGGCGCGGG
>CAZTGH010000340.1:2260-4049 GCA_964612985.1 uncultured Pirellulales bacterium | reverse complement strand
GCAAGATCTTCAAGCCCGATCTGCGCCGGCGGGCCATCTGCCGGGTCTATGACGCCGCGCTGGCCGAGGCCGGGATCGCCGCGCGCGTGGCGCGGGTCGAGCGGGATAGGGTGTCGCGAGAGGTGCGGCCTGCGATTCGCGAGAAATGCGCGGTGATTGAGGAGCGGTACAACGAACTGAAGCTGGCGTTCAAAGAGGACTTTGCGCTGACGTTTCGGGTGTACGACAACGGGGTGGCGTACCGGTTTTCGACGTCGCTGCCGGGGGAGGTGGTGATAGAAGGCGAGCATGGGCGATTTGCCTTCGGCGAGGGCGCCTCGATCATCACACAGAAGGAAAAGGGATTTCGTTCGAGCTATGAGGAACCCTATTCGACGGGGGCGGTGGAGGGGCTGACCTCGGAGGATCTGTGTTGTCTTCCGGCTCTGGTGATCCCGGCGCGGGGTCCGAAGGTGCTGGTCACGGAGTCGGATCTGCGGGCGTATCCGGGGTTATGGCTGCGGGGCACGGGCGGAGTCGCTCTGGAGGCGGCGTTTGCGGGGTATCCGCTGGAGACGTCCTACGAGGGCAGTCCCTACGAGCACGGGCGGGTGACGAAGCACGCGGACTACATCGCGCGGACGCAGGGGACGCGCGACTATCCGTGGCGCATCCTGGCAGTGGCGCGGGAGGACGGCGATCTGATCACGAATCAACTGGTGTATCTGCTGGCGTCGCCATTGGAGATCGAGGACGTTTCGTGGATCAAGCCCGGGGTGGTGACGTTCGACTGGTGGGGTCGGCGGAACATCTACGGCGTGGACTTCAAGGCGGGGATCAATACGGAGACGGCGAAGCACTTCATCGATTTCGCGTCGGAGTTCGGGTTCGAGTATTTTCTGTTTGACGATGGGTGGGCGGACGATGCGGATCTGTTCAAGGTGACCCCTGATCTGGATATGGAGGCGGTGTGCGCCTACGGGAAGGAGAAGGGGGTGGGAATCATGCTGTGGGTGATCTGGGCGACGCTGGATCGGCAGTGCGAGCGGGCGCTGGATCAGTTTGCCGAGTGGGGGATCGAGGGGATCAAGATCGACTTCATGAATCGCGACGATCAGAAGATGGTGGCGTTCTATCATCGGATTGCGAAAGAGGCGGCGAAGCGGAAGATGGTGATCGACTTTCACGGGGCGTACAAGCCAACGGGGCTGCGGCGGGCGTATCCGAACGTGCTGACGCGGGAGGGTCTGATCGAGGTCGAGCAGAATGGCTGGAGCGATCGGGCGAATCCGGAGCACCACGCGCTGCTGCCTTTCATTCGGATGGTGGCGGGGCCGATGGATTACATCCCGGGGACGATGAACAACGCGCAGAAGCACAACTTCCGTCCGGTGGGGGACCGGCCGATGGGCCTGGGGACGCGGGCGCACGATCTGGCGCTGTTCGTGATCCTGGAGAGCCCGATGCAGATGCTGCCCGATGCGCCGTCGGATTACTATCGCGAGCGGGAGTGCACGGAGTTCATCGCGCGGATGCCGGTGGAGTGGGACGAGACGCGGGTGCTGGAGGCGAAGGTGGGGGACTACGTGGCGCTGGCGCGGCGGCGGGGCGACGCGTGGTTTGTCGGCGCGATCACGGACTGGGAGGCGCGGGGGTTCGAGCTGACGTTGGATTTTCTCGACGGCGGGACGTATGAGATGGAGCTGATCCGCGACGGGGCGAACGCGGCGGCGCGGGCAATCGACTACAAGAAGGCGACGCGGGAGGTCAGGGCGGGGCAGACGATCCAGATCGACCTGGCTCCGGGCGG
>CAZTGH010000340.1:0-2160 GCA_964612985.1 uncultured Pirellulales bacterium | reverse complement strand
ACGTCAGGGTTGAGGCGGAGCGGGGCGGCTTGCGGAACTGCGAGAATGTCGGGCTGCTTGCGCTGCATTCGCACGCATGATGTTCCTGAATCTCGTGGCACTGATCGGACGCTCGGCGATGAGCTTTCCGTCGTGGAGGATGCAGAAGACGCCATAGGGTGTGGGAAGCTCGCGGGAGGCCTGGGCGCTCTCGACGCGGACTACGTTCGGTTCAAGGCCCAGGGCTCGGGACGCCTGTGCGATTTCGTCCACCCACTTTGGGATCATCGGGCACTGATCGGCGGCCAGGATCGTGAGGCCCTGTGGGTACATCTTCACTAATCGCCGGCGGTCGACGACGAAACGGGGATCGGGGGCGGCTTTGTGGAGCTTCCTGACGAGCAACTCGTAGGGCGGGATACGGTCGACGCAGACAAAACCTGCCTTGAGGAACAGGGCGGGTCCGGCCATGAAACTGTCGGAACCGGTCACGACGGCGACGCCTCGGAAGTTGGCCTTCTTGGCGTCGCTGAGGCAACTGTCCAACAGGGCGGTGCCGACGCCTTTGCCGGCGTGTTTGCGGCTGACCATCAGGCAATGGATGACGAGGCAGCCCTCCGCTTCGACGGGTCTCCAGGTATGAGGGCCGGGGGCGTACTCGATCATCCCGATGTCGCCAGACTCACGGGAGCGGAGCACCTTGAGTCTCAGGCCTTCCGCATAGCGTTTCTTGAGCCAGTCGGACTTTCGACGAAAGCCCTCGTTGCGGGGGTCTTTGAACCCACAGAAGGCGCAAGCGCCGATGCAGTCGGCATCCGTGTCGATGATCTCGTAGTCTGTCATCTCGCTGTTCCGGTGGCAGGCAGAATCATTGGATTGTGTGGACACCTTACTGGTATCGAGTCTGCATCAAGTATGATGTCCCCACATCGCCCTATCCCGGGACTCACGATCTTCCGGCGGGGCGGGATCAGGATGGGCCGGCGTTTTCGGCGGCGGAGTTGGACATGAGGTGCTCGTATTTTTCGGCTTCGTCGTCGTACCAGACGGTAATCCGATAGAAATCGTCGGAGATGCCCTTGGCCTCGGAGATGGAGATGATCCGAAAGCACTTGAGCTGGCTGTTGCAGTACTTGAGGACCTTCTTCTTCAGCTCGTCGGCGTCGCCGGAGAATGCCGGTCGGGTGAATTCCTTGTACTGGATCGCCATAACGACTCCTTGCATTGCGTTGTTCCGGCAGCTCGGCCCGCGGTCTGCCTCGATGGCTTATTTTGGGCGTGCAAGGCGGTGAATTCAAGGAAAAAGCGCCATGGGGAGGAGGCTACCAGGGCGACGCATGCGTCGGCCCTACGAGATACGCATGGCGTCACTATGGGAGACAGGGGGGAAATGAGGCAGCCGGCACAGCCTGGGGGGTGTTCACAGGGCGTGCCGGCCGCGTGCGCCGATCAGCCCGCGCAGTCGCTTGGTTGTGTATCCTTACCTCCGAACGTGACGATGGCGCTGGCGGGGGGCTAAATGTGGATGCCTTTTTGGAAAAAAACGAGAAAAAAAGCGGGGGATGCATCCTGAGGCTCACGGCGGTGCATCCATTTCCTCGTAGGAATAGCGGATGGCGTCGAGGCGGTCGTAGAGGGCGTCGAGGCCATACTCGAGATCGGGGTCGTGGCAGCGATTGGCGGCGGTCAGGATGCATCCCAGGAGGTCGGCCAGTTCAGTGAGTGTCAGGTCGACGGAGCGTTTCTGCGCGGCGAGGACGGCGGGCTTGGAGGGATGGCCATCGAGGAGGGCGTGCTGGAGGAGAAGCTGATGCTGGCCCCTGCGGAGGGGGATGGGGATTTTCTGATCGCGTTTGATGGTCTGCGACATCCTTGTCCTTTCACGCAGGCTGACGGGCGGTAGAGGCGGTCAGCCGCACTGATGTTGCGGATACGCTCGCTCGACCCCCTCGTATCGTGGCGCCCGGCGGCGGGACATGCAAGAGAAAAGGGTGGGTGCATGACCTTTTCTGCGCTGCTCGCCTGGGCACACAGCAGAAGTACGAATGTCGAAATCCGAAACAAACCCCAATGACGCGAGGACCCAAGCTCCAAACACGGGCCCTCTTGCCGGCGGCGGGGGCCGTCCAACGGTTTGCGGTGCAGCGTGTCTTGGGCACGAGGCGAGAGACGGGGCGGGGG
>CAZTGH010000339.1:0-6195 GCA_964612985.1 uncultured Pirellulales bacterium | reverse complement strand
GAGGGCCCGGAATCTGCTACAACGTGTGCGGATGGCCCGAGGGTTATGACAAGTCCCAAAAGTGTCGACGCAAACGTTCTGTCTCCATGCCTTTCGGATGCAACGGCACCGGGCGCCGCTGCAGGGGACGGGCACGGCAGGTTCGATATAAACAGTACGGAGGATTCCGAAATCCAGTTTCTCGGTCATGTGCTGGTCGCAGACGATAACCAGATTGATCGCATGATCGCACAGAAGCTCCTGGAAATGCTGGGTGCAAAAGTCAAAGCCGTCAAGAACGGCGCGGAGGTAGTCGATATCACACGTCGTGAACGGTACGATCTGGTGCTCATGGATATGGAAATGCCCTGCATGAACGGCTACGAAGCAACACGAGAACTGAGAGACTTGGGAATGAAACTTCCCATTGTCGCCCTGACGGGACACGCCATGAAGGAGGATCAGGCGAAGTGTATCGCCGCCGGCTGTGACGGTTACCTTGCCAAGCCCATCGTCCGCGGTGAACTCATGCGGGTCCTCCAGAGATACTTGGCACCACAGGAACCGGCAGACTTCCGTTCGTCTTCCCAAGCAGATAGTCACCGGCCTTTCTAGACCGGAGCATCCGACAACGCGCACCGAAGAGAGGAGACCCACCGATGAAATGTTTGATTGTTGAGGATGACTTGACCTGTCGCAAACTACTGCAGGCCTATCTGGCCGATCATGCGGACTGCCTGACGGCATGCAACGGCCGGGAAGCGCTGACGGCGTTCCGCGAGGCACTGGAGGACGGTGTCTCCTTTGATCTGGTGTGTCTGGACATCATGATGCCCGGCATGGATGGGCACGCGGTGCTAAGCCAGCTCAGACGGATGGAAGCCGACCGTGGGATTGGCGGCCTGGATGGCGTCAAGGTGATCATGACGACCGCGCTGGATGATTCCGAGAACATCCTCGGGGCCTTCCGGAGCGGATGCGAGAGCTATGTCGTCAAGCCCGTCGAGAAGGCCAAGCTGCTGGGCGAAATGGAGAAGCTTGGGCTGGTCTCGACGGCCCGGTAGCGTCCAAGCAGGATCGCTGCGCGTTCCGTCCATGCGAGTTCCCTGTGGAGGATACCGACCTGATGTGTGATACGAAGTTCGTTGCGACTCACGATGCGCAGACACGACCCAGCGTGCTTATCGTGGAAGACGATTCAGTGAATGGGTACCTTCTCAAGGCGCTCCTGGAACGTTCCTCCTTCCCGGTGTTACGAATTGACACGGTCGAGTCTCTCGACCATGCGCTGACTTGTCTAGGGGAGAGTCACCATGATCTGGTGCTTCTGGACCTGAACTTGCCCGATAGCGGCGGCGTCGAAACGCTGACGTCCGTGGTCCGTGCTCATCCGCACTCCGCCGTCGTGGTCATCACGGGAGACTATGACGAGACCCTGGCCATGGAGATACTGGCCCAGGGCGCTCAGGACTATCTGGTCAAGGGCCAATACAGCGCCGACACGCTTGTCAAGGCGGCTCGCTATGCTCTGGGACGCAAGACCGCGGAGCACGCCGTAAAGAGGCGCTGAGAACACGGAAAAGGATTCACGATGAGTACGCAGAGCAGAGTCAGCGCCTCGGCAGGGCGCCTCTTTGGAAAAATGACACAGCACTCCGCCGCGGTGATCCTCAGCGTCATCATATCGGGTGGCGTTTGCGCAGGCTGGATCATACACCGCATCGATTCTCAGATGCGGATGGATCTCCTGTTGCAAGCGCAGCGAGTGGCGCGGACGGTGGACGTGAACCAGATCAGCGCGCTGTCCGGTGACACGACGGACTTAGCCAATCCCGCATACCTGTCGCTGCACAAGCAGCTCAGCGCGATCCGCTCAACCATTCCAGGTTCTCGATATCTCTACCTCATGGGACGTCGGTCGGATGGCAGAATCTTTTTCTTTCTGGATACGCAGGACGACGCAGAAGCGTACTCTCCACCATGCGCGCCTGGAGACATCTACGACGAAGCGTCAGAGGAGCTTCGGAATGCATTCCACACGAAGCTTCCCTTCATCGAGGGCCCTCTACCGGACGCTTGGGGCACCTGGGTCTCCGCACTGATTCCGCTGGTCGACCGGACGGTGGGGACGGCCGTCGCCGTCCTGGGGATGGACGTGGAAACCAGTTCCTGGAAGTGGGATCTGACCGCCAGGGCGGCGATCCCTGCCGGGCTGATATTCTTGATCACCATCGGTTTGGTCGGGGGCACGCTGGCGGTTTCTCGCGTTGACGATTCGTCGAAACCGGTCTTGCGGTTGTTTCTGCCCCTAACCGTGGTGGTCCTGTCTCTGGGAACCGGTGCGGCGGCGCTGCTGTGGCAGCAGCATCGCCAGAAGATCGGGGATGAGATTGCCGCCCGCGTGAACGAGGTTCACCGTGAGTTTCAGGTGGACCTGAGAAATCAGACGGGCGGTCTGACAATGGCACTGCAGCCCATCGTTGCCGACGACAGCTTGCGAAAGGCCCTGCAGGCCGGTGACGCCAAACAGTTGCTGTCGGTGTGGCGACCGGTATTCGAGTCACTCCGTCGCGAACACAAAGTAACTCATTTCTACTTCCTGGATGCCCATCGTTCCTGTCTGCTGCGGATCCATAAGCCCGAACGGCGTGGCGACCTCATCGATCGTTTCACGGCCCGCGAGGCCGAACGGACCGGCCGGATCGCCTCCGGTGTGGAACTGGGAGTTATGGGGACCCTCACGCTTCGCGTAGTCCATCCGGTCTTTGAAGATCGAACTCTGATCGGCTATGTGGAACTGGGCAAAGAGATCGAAGACATCTTCCAGACCAGGTGCATTCCCGGCGTTGAAGTGGCGGTGGCAGTGGACAAGGCCTATCTCCGGCGACAATCCTGGGAAGAGGGCATGCGACTGCTCGAACGGGAGGCCGACTGGGACCGCATGGCTCACGCCGTGCTTGCGTACTCCTCGCAGGGGCGTCTGCCTGACGCGTTTGTCTCCTGGGCGGAACGCGTGGACACAGAATACGCCCACGAGGAGGCGGATCGCGAGATCGTCTACGACGACATGACCTGGCGGGTGTCCGCCATGCCTCTCGAGGATGCTTCGGGGACTGAAGTGGGTCATCTGCTCGTCATGTGCGATATCACGGCCGCGCAGGCTGCGTTTGCCCGCGTGGCCTTACTGAGCGGGACAGCGGGAGCAGCGCTTGTGGCACTGCTGTTGGGCTGTATCCGTATCCTGTTGGTACGCACCGACTGTAGTATTCGGACTCAGCAGGAAGAACTCACGGCCAGCGAGCGGAAACTGCGAACGATTCTGGATGGCATACCGGACGTCATCTCGCTGCAGAAGCCCGATCACACGATCGTTTTGCTCAATCGGGCCGGGTGCCAGATCCTGGGTATCCCGGAAGAACAGGCGATCGGAAAGAAGTGTTTCGAGCTGATGGGACGAACGGATTCGTGCGAGCCATGCGCTTCGACGGAAGCGATCCGTACAAAGCACCCCGTGTCCCTCGAAAGATTCGTACCTGAATTGAACCGGTGGATCAGCGAAACGAGCATTCCCGTTGTCGACCATAACGGAAGTCTCGTGCTCGTCGTTGAAAAGCTCCAGGATATCACCGATCGCAGACAGGCCGTCGAGAGGCTCAGAGACAGTGAGGAACGGCATCGACTGCTGTTCGAAAACGCCGTCAGTGCCGTGGCCGTCCACGAGATGATCTTCGACGACAAGGGATGGCCCGTGGACTACGTCTTCTTGAGTGCCAACCCCGCGTTCGAATTGCACACCGGTTTGAGCCTCCAGGCGGTGATCGGGCATCGCGCGACGGAGGTTCTGCCGGGCATCGAGAACACATCGTTCATTAAAGCGTACAGCCAGGTCGTCTCGACCGGGCAGCCCATCAGCCTGGAAGAATACTTCGAGCCACTCGACCGCTACTATAATGTCAACGCTTATCGGATTGGAAAGAACCAGTTTGCCGCCGTCTTCCAGGATGTCAGCGACCGCAAACGTGCCGAACAGGCACTCGTTGAGAGTCAGGCACGGTTGGACAAGGTCGTCGGAGCCGCCCAAGACGCCATCATCATGCTCGATCCCCATGGCAACATCTCGATGTGGAACGAGGCGGCCGAACGGATATTTGGATATGACCGCGCCGAGGCCATGGGGCAGAACCTGCACCAGTTGCTGGCCCCGGCCCGATTCCACGAGGCCCAGCACGAGGCGTTTGACCGATTTCACCAAACCGGCACCGGCAACGCGATCGGCAAAGTGGTCGAGCTCAGCGCCCTGCGCAAGAACGGCGAAGAATTTCCGGTGGAATTGTCGCTCTCTTCGATTCAGATCAAAGACGCATGGCATGGGGTAGGCATTCTGCGCGACATCACGGAGCGCAAGCGTACCGAAGAAGCGATGAACGATCAGCGCCGGCGACTGGAAAGCATCATTGAAGGCACCCATGCCGGCACGTGGGAATGGAACGTCCAGACGGGTGAGACCATCTTCAACGAGATCTGGGCTGAACTTCTGGGATATCGCCTGGAGGAGTTATCTCCCACCACCATCGAGACGTGGGAAGCCCTGGTGCATCCGGAGGATCTCAAGCAATGTCGGGAGATCCTGGAGCAGCATTTTGCGGGTGAACGGCCCGACTACGAATGCGAGTTCCGGATGCGGCACAAACAGGGCCACTGGGTGTGGATTCAGGATCGCGGTCGATTGGTCGGCCGCACCGCGGAAGGCTTGCCTCTGCTGATGTTCGGGACCCATACGGACATCACCGATCGGAAGAGGGCCATGGAAGCTTTGGCCCATGCCCACGAGAATCTGACGATGATCCTTCAAAAGGCCCCGTTCGGCGTTGTGATCATCGATAGGAAGCGAAGCATTCGATGGGCCAATCCTGCGGTATGCGAGCTGGCCGGTGTGGAGCGCATGGAGGACCTGACGGGAAAGCCATGCGGTGAGTACCTCTGTCCGGCCCAGCAGAAGGAATGCCCCGTTCTTGATAAGGGGCAGGCAGTCGACCGTTCCGAACGTATCCTGCGTCGCTGCGATGGGCAGGAGATCCCCATCCTCAAGACTGTCACCGAGATCATCGTCGATGGCGAAGATCTCCTGTTGGAAACACTCGTGGACATCACCGACCGCAAGAAGGCGGAGGATGCGCTACGTGCCAGAGAGCGGTACCTGCGTACGATCCTCGAGATCACACCGGACGGCTTCTGGGTGATTGACAGTCGGCAACGCGTTATCGAAGTCAATGACGCCTATTGCCGCATGTCAGGCTACACTCGGAACGAAGTCCTTGGATTGCATATCGGTGATCTGGACGCCTGCGATACGCCGGCAGAGATAGCCGCCCGTCTGCAACGTATTGTCAGCAACGGTTCGGAGACCTTCGAGACCTGCCATCGGCATAAGGATGGCAGCTGCTGGCCTGTGGAGATATCCGTTGCTTGGCTGGACGAGGACGGTGGACGGCTGGTCTGTTTCTGCCGCGACCTCAGCGAGCGCAAGCGGACCGAAGAGACACTGCGGGAGAACGAGGCCAATCTCCGCGAAGCGCAGCGCATTGCTCGTCTGGGACGATGGGAGCTGGATGGGGCGACGCAGCATCTACAGTGGTCGGACATGGTCTTCGAGATCTTCGAACTGGACCCAGGAACATCTGTGGCGACGTATGAGACATTTCTCGATGTCATCCACCCGGACGACCGTGAGAAGGTCAACCGGGCCTATACGGAGTCGCTCGCCAGCGGAGAGCCGTACCACGTAGAGCATCGCCTGCGCATGGCCGACGGACGGATCAAATGGGTCAACGAGGCGTGCCATACGGAATTCGACGAGCACGGCCAGCCCGTTCGCTCCGTGGGGATCGTGCAGGACATTACCGACCGTAAGGAAACGGAGGAAGAGCTGCGGCAGTTGAATCATTATCTCGAGGAAGCCACCGCCAGAGCCAACGACATGGCGGCACAGGCAGAGGTGGCCAATGCGGCCAAGAGTCAGTTCCTGGCCAACATGAGCCACGAAATTCGCACTCCGATGAACGGAATCATCGGTATGACTGGACTTCTGCTCGATACGGAACTAAGGCCCGAGCAGCGTGAGTATGCCAAAACGGTAGAGAACTGTGCCCGTTCCTTGCTGGGGCTGATCAATGACATCCTCGATTTTTCCAAGATCGAAGCAGGCCGACTCGAATT
>CAZTGH010000338.1:0-6227 GCA_964612985.1 uncultured Pirellulales bacterium | reverse complement strand
CCGAATTCGAGGTGGAGATCGAAGGCGTCACCGGGCAGGTCACCATGGCGCCGGGCTACTACATCGACGCCATCGACATCCCGGCGCTGGGCGAGTGGTTCCAGGCGCGGCAGGTCCCGGTGGTGCTGCTGGATGTTTCGTCGCCGGAAGGCGGCACGCTGGACGGGATCATCGGCATGAACCTCTTCGTGGACTTCAACCTGATCGTGCGCGGCGGCGGCCTGTTCCTGACGGAGGACCCCGCGCTCGAGCTTCAGCGCATCGAGCCGAGTCCGGAGCCCGAAGCGGAACCGGCTGGCTGAGCGGATCGGTTCTCTGCAAACGACCTGTACTGTGAGATTTTCCGAGCGGTCTCGCCCTACCGAGGCCGCTCGCTGCATTTGCAGGCGACCATCCCCAAGCCTGCGCTTCGCTCCGGCTTGAGGCTGCCACCCAGATACTTCAATGCCTCAGGACGCCCATCCCCCTACGACCTGCGGAGACACTGTGCAGGCTGTCGTGGCCGGCTTGATTTGACACATCGGAGCCAACGGGCTATCATGCCCGCGTCGATGTCCAGAGTTCAACCGGTTCAGGGCCGCTATGAGATTCGTGATCGATCTGCTTTATCTGTTCGCGGGACTGTTGTTCAGTCCCGTCGTTCTGTATCGGAGGGTTCGGCACGGTCGCTATCGACAGGGCTGGGGCCAGCGGTTCGGCAATCTCGCTCGCAGCGACCGGGCCAAGCCATGCATCTGGCTGCACGCGGTCAGCGTGGGCGAGGTCAACGCCGCCAAGACGCTGGTGAGCGAGTTGGAGAAGCGATTCGACGACTATGAGATCGTGATCAGCACCACGACGGACACGGGATTCGCCCGCGCGACCGCCCTGTTTGGCGAGCAACGGACCGTGTTCTATTTCCCGTTCGACTTCTCCTGGGTGATGCGGAAGGTGTTCGAGCGGATCGATCCGGCGCTCTGTCTGCTGATGGAGCTGGAAGTCTGGCCCAATTTCGTACGCACTGCACATCGGCGGTCGGTGCCGGTGGTGGTGGTCAACGGGCGGATCAGCGATCGGAGCTTCCGGACGTATCGCCGATTCCGCTGGCTCGTCCGGGGGTTCTTCGGCAAGATCGATCTCGTTCTGGCACAGACGCAGGAATATGCAGAACGATTCCGCACATTGGGCTGCCCTGCCGAGCGTGTGGTCGTGACCAGTTCGCTCAAGTACGACACCGCGCAGATTGCGGACCGCGTGGAAGGCGACGAAGCACTGGCCAGAGAGTTGAGGCTCGGAGGCCAGGCGCTCTGGGTCGCGGGCGGTACCGGCAACGAGGAAGAAAAGATCATTCTCGACGTTTACCAGTGGCTCAAGGAAGATCTGGCGCTGGCGGACCTGCGTCTTGCCATCGTGCCGCGTAAGCCCGAGCGATTCGAGGAGGTCGCTGAGCTCATCCAGCGGAGGGAATTCTCTCTGGTGCGGTACAGCGAGATCAAGGCGTGCCGAAGGGCTGGGGACTGGTCGGACGACGCGGTGATCCTGGGCGACACGATGGGAGATCTGCGGAGGTTCTATTCGCTGGCGGCGGTCGTTTTTGTAGGGCGGTCGCTGGTGCCGATGGGCGGTTCCGACATGATGGAGGCGGCGGCGCTGGGCAAGTGCACGATTTTCGGGCCGCATGCGTTCAACTTCCGCCAGACGGTCGAGGCGCTGCTGGCGGAGACGGGTGCGATCGAGGTGACCGACGCCGACGAACTCTATGTCGTCCTGACCAAGTGCCTCACCGATCCGAAGTACACCGAGGCGATCGCCCAGCGAGGCCGCCAGGTGATCAAAGACAACCAGGGCGCCACCGCGCGTACCGTCGAGCAGATCACCCGCCTGCTGCAAGCGGCAGCGCCGATACTGCATAGAAGGACGCATAGTAGAGGCGGTTGACGTATGCATTGATATGTCCCGTATCGAACAGCACCGTGGGGTCATTTCAGGGCCTTGGCGAGGGCGGCGATGAAGGGCGGCGCGGTGCCGCAGCAACCGCCGAGGACGCGGACGCCGGCGTCGCGGATCTGCTGGGCGGCCGCGGCGAACTCTTCGGGGGTTACCTTGTAGACGGCTTCGCTGCCCTCCAGCTCGGGTTTGCCCGCGTTGGGCTCGGCGAAGACGATGGTGTTGCGTCCTTGCGTCTGAGCGGCGGCAGCATAATTCTGCGCGAGCGTCACGTATTCGGCGAGCGTGGCGGTCCCGCAGTTAAAACCGACGGCATCCACGCCCAGAGCAACCATCTTCGCGACTGCGGCGGGGACTTCGACGCCCATCATCGTTCGGTAGTCCGAGGCCGTCTTGTCGAACGACATCGACGCGAAGACGGGCAACCCGCTGTCGAGCGACTGGACGGCGACGATGGCAGCCTCCAACTCATCGAGCGCGGTCATCGTTTCGACGATGAACCCGTCGACGCCGCCGTCGAGAAGGCCCTTGGCTTGGTCGGCAAAGGCCTGGCGGACCTCATCGGGCTTGAGGGCGCCGAGCGGTTCGAGGAAGTCGCCTGTCGGGCCGATGTCACCCAGGACGTAGCGGTCGTCGCCGGCGACTTTTCGCGCCAATTCGGCGCCGGCCCGGCTGATTTCGTATGCCCTCTCCGCCTGACCATGCCGGGCCAGTGCGTAGCGATTGGCCCCGAAGGTGTTGGTGATCACGGCGTCGCTGCCCGCCTCCAGGTAGGCGCGGTGGATGTCCGCGACGATCTCGGGCGATTCGACGTTGATCGCGTCGTTGCAGACACCAGGCTCGACCCCGCGTGCGATCAGTTGCGTGCCCATTGCACCGTCGAGCAGGAAGACGTTGTTCTGGATTGCCGTTCTCAGGTCGGGTCGAGTCATTTTCTCCATCCATCCATGCCGCCGCAGACGCGACGCAGTTGCCCAAAGATCGCTACCGCTCGGAGACCCAGCCACCATCGCGATAGCGATAGACGTTCTCAAACTTCCTGGTTTCGCTCGGGTCACGAGTGAAGACCAGGCGCCGGGCCTCGGCGCTCAGTTCCTTGGCCTTGATCGAGTTGAGCTTGATGTCGATCGTATCCTCCCGCCCATCCGGCGCCCTCGCGCTGACGAAGACCTCCGTGGGCACGTGGAACTTGTCCTCGATCAGCGTATAGTCATCCAACTCCGCGACCGCGACGATCTGGCCCTCACTGTCGAAGTACTCGATCTTCCGCACGAGATAATCGCACGTGTAGATATAGACGCGTTTGAGAATGCGATCCTCTTCTCCATGCAGGGTCAGCACGTCGTAGGTGCCCTCGGCGCTCAGCGACCAGTCGTTGACGTCGACCTGCCCATCGTGATGCACGATCCCGAACGCCTCGAGCACGACCTGGGGGCTGACCATCAGCCCTTCGACGTTCTGGGCCTCATCCCAGGTGCCCCAGTAGTAGGCGCTCATCTCCTTGGGACGCATCGCGAGCCAGAAGGCCTCGTCGTTGGAGCCGATGACTACTGCCTTGGGATCGACTGCGATGCTGCCCTGTATATAGACCTCCGAAGGCGGATTGAACCAGAGCTGCATGGGCAGGTTGTGCCGCTTGAGGTCTTCGTCGTCGGGCTCATAGTAGGCGAGCTTGCACTCTCCGCTGGCGCGAAAGGCGACCGCCTCCTCGATCCGTGAGGTGACCGCAGCCAGCGCCTCGTCGACGTTGGCCTTACCCGGACAGGCGGGCAACGGCGCCGGCTCCTGCACTGCACAACCGGTCGCCCACAGCAACAACGCAACGCCCAACCCCACGCAGAGCTTCGGTATCCGTGCCAATTTCATCTCCTATAGATCCGCCTGCAAGATCTGTCCGATCTGCGAGGTCAGCAATTCGATTTGTTCTTCGTCCAGGTGGGGATTGACCACCTCGACCGGGTCCTTCTCGCCCACGACGCGGAGCGACCAGACTTCCTTGGCCCCATCCATTTTCGTGGCGTCGTATTTGAGTTTGCGTTTTCGCATGAGCACCAGCGCGAGCACGAAGCGGAAGTTGACCTTCTCGGGGTCGGCCTCGTTGGCGAGCCGCTCGAAGAAGGCCATCAGCATCTCATCGCTGACGAACAGCTCCTTCTTCTCACCGGGGTCGGCCAGCCGGCTCTTCCAGAAGCAGAAGACCGCGGGCTTTTCCTTTTCCCAGTATTCCACGCTGTAATCGCGGCGTTCGAGCCCCTCTTCGCCCTCGACCAGGGCCCCGAAGTACTCCTCGCCCGCCTCGATGGTCCGTCCGGTACCGCAGCATTCGCCCAGAGGCTTGTTGATCGTCCAATCCGCCATAGGCTCTCGTTTTTCGTACTACTCCACTCAGTGCCAAAAAGGTCGCACCCGCCCCACTCGACGACCGCAACACGCGGCCCAAGCATACCAGACCCCCGCCGCCCCTGGCAAGAACATACGCGGGAAACGCCTTCGGGAGCCTCCTGCGGGGATGGCACGTTTCGGGCCGGGCAGGCACGGGGGCCTGCCCCTACAACAATATGTCGGCGGACCTGATTTTACACGTCGGCGGTTTCGGCGGGTGGTGCGTTGGGTTGGGCGGGGGTGGGTTCGGTCAGGGGGACGAGGGTGTCGGAGTCGGCGGAGCGACCCAGGGAGACGCCTTCGTCGGCGGCGTCGAAGGAGGCCTGCTGGCTGTATCCGGTCAGGACGCCGGAGGCGCCGGAGTGCAGGTAGACCGTCTCTCCTTCCCGGCTGAGCGCAAAGGGCACGTGGCAGCCGGGATCGCTCTCGTTGCCGAAATGTGCGTCTTCGAGCAGCACGAGATAGCCGTTTGGAGCGATCACCGTGCCCTCGGCGATCTCGTACCGGGTCAGCTCGTCATTGTCGTCGCTGAGGAACCAGCCTCCGATATTGATCGCCTCATCGGTCGTATTGTGCAACTCGATCCAGTCGGGCTGGCCCGCCTCGGCATCGGGCATGACCTCGTTGATCACGATCGCACCCAATTCGACAATATCCCCGGCGTCGTTGAAACCGGGCGAGCCGCCTTCGTAGGCGCTGGGCCGCCAGGAGGCCTTGTCGTCCAGGGCATTCGGATCGGCCATCAGCGGGTCCTTGACCGTCAGCGAGAAGCCCATGCCGTCGGTGACGTCGTACCAGTCGTCGGAATAGCTGAACTTGTGGATCGTCGCTCCGGCGGCGTCCTGAAGCTCGATCCGCTCCCCCGCGTTGTCCAGCTTGCCCCCGTATTGTCCGGCAACGTCCAGGCCGGGCCCGTACGCCGCTTCGAAGCCCGCGAGGTCTTCTACGACCAGCACATAGCCTCCCGGCGCCAGCGGGACGTCGCCAAAGGCGAAATCGACGCCGCGTGTGAGTTTGACCAGGTTCAGGTTGATCGGCTGAGGGCCGACGTTGGTCAGCTCGATATACTCGGCGTTCGGATCGGCCGGGTGGTACATGATCTCACTGATCCGCAGGCTCTCGGCTACCGGCCCGACGGCAAACGTCGCCTCGTTCAGGGCGCTCCACTGCCCTGCCAGCGTGCGAGCCTTGACATGCGTGCTGCCGGTCAGCGGGATCGGCTCGGTATATTCGATCGCGGTCGGCGAGACCGTGCCCTGGCTGATTTCACCGGCCACCAGTTCGGCGCTGATGAGGAAATCGGAACTGCCGGACGAGAGATTCAGGCCGTGGATCGCCAGCAGATTGGCGCCGTGTCGCAGAAGACCCGCATGGGCGGAGATGTCGACGCTGGCCAGCGTGATCGCCGCCTGATCGGCGTTGCCCGAGTTGGCGGTCGAGTTCCAGGTGGGCTCGCCCGTAAAGTTGCGGCGGGCAACCTCGGCGCCGTTGAGATAGGCGACGAAACCATCGTCGTAGCGAATCCGCAGCATGGCGTTCGAGAACTCCGCTTCGCCGACGGTGAACGGGATGCGGATATAGCACGAGGTGCTCCCGTTGTGCATCTCGGATTCGACGTCGATGTCAAAATAGTCGGGATAGTTGCCACTGCCGGCCTCATACCCGACGCCTCCAGTGCCGGAGGTCCAGCTCGAATCGTCGAACCCATCGGCGAACCAGACGTTGCCTTCGCCCACCTGAAGTCCACCGGCGGTGATATCTCCAACCAGCCGGAAATGGGTCGCACTGAACGTGTTGCGAGCACCCGGTGCGGCGAACAACTCCAACTCGGACCCGCCGCCCCGTTCGTAGAAGACCAGGCGCAGATCATACTGGCCGGCCTGGGTAATGTTGAAGGTCTCCAGCGTATCGGCCGGGCC
>CAZTGH010000337.1:0-6249 GCA_964612985.1 uncultured Pirellulales bacterium | reverse complement strand
ACACCGAACTCGACGAGGTCTACGACACCGTCGCCAGGCTGGCCCAGCACCCGCTGGCGTTCTACGTCTTCAGCGAGAATCGGGACGTCCAGCAGGAGTTGATCGTGAAGATCCCCTTCGGAGGTGGCTGCATCAACCACTGCATGCAACACCTGGTGAACCCGAATCTGCCCTTTGGAGGCGTCGGTCAGACCGGTATCGGCAGCTACCACGGATTCAGCGGGTTCGAACGTTTCTCCCACCGAAAGAGCCTCCTCAAAGCCACCACCCGCCTCGACCTGCCCCTAATCTACCCCCCGTATGAGGGTAAGCTCGCCAGAGTCCGCCGCATCCTGAAGTGACGGCGTCCTCGTCAAAGATCCGCAGAATCGTCGGTGAGGTCGTCGAAGTCCTCGTCGTCGATCTCAGGCGATGACTGCTGGATTTCGACGATGATCTCCTGGGCCTCTTCGGCGCGGGCGGCGGGGACGAGCACGCGGGGGGCCATGCCGTCGATGCTGTACGCGGCCGAGATGTTCTCGTTGGCGATCTGGACGGGGATGCCGGCGTCCTCCAGATGCGCCTTGATCAGATAGGCCAGCGTGATATCGCTGGCGGTATAAACCTCCACCAACTTGTCCATGCGTCCACCTCCAGAAGCGGTTTCGTGGATTCGTCGGTCCGATTGTACCGGCGACGGTCCCGCCCCGCAATCGGGCTTCGCCGACCGATGACAAACCTCGGCATCCGTGGTATCATCGGTCGCTCGGATCAGAACTCAGACAGAGCTTCAGGCAGGAGTCCATCAGCATGCATGCAAGAGGCGGGAAATCCATAGCAGTCCTACTGACCGGGGTACTTTTATCGGGCGTGGCGGGTGCAGGTCGGATGGTGGTCGGGCCGTATCTCCAGGCGCCGTCTGAGACCTCGATGACCGTGATGTGGATCACCGACGCCAATTGCGTCAGTTGGGTCGAGTATGGAAAGGGCGAATCGCTCGACCAGAGGGCCCACCACAGCGAGCACGGGCTGATCGACGCCAACGGCGGAATTCACAGGATCACGATCGAGGGGCTCGCGCCTGGGCAGCAGTACCGCTATCGCATCTGCTCGAAGGAGATCGTCTCGTTCGAGCCCTATAACATCACGTATGGCGACACCGTCACGAGCGATGCGTTCACCTTCACCACGCTCGACGATGCCAAGGAGAGCATCTCCTTCGTCGTCTTCAATGACATCCACGAACAGAACGAAGTCCTCTTCTCGGTGGCGGAAATCGCCAACTCCCAGCCTTTCGATCTGGCCTTTCTCAATGGCGACATCCTCGGTCATATCGAGAACCAGCAGCAGGTCATCGACCACGTGCTCGCCCCCTGCACGGAACTGTTCGCCCGGCAGACGCCCTTCGTCTACGTGCGGGGCAATCACGAGACCCGAGGCAAGTTCGCCCGCAACCTGCCTGACTACATCGGGCTGCCGAACGGGCGGTACTACTACTCGTTCGATCATGGCCCGGTGCATTTCGTCGTGATGGACGGAGGCGAGGACAAGCGTGATACCGACAAGGAGTACAGCGGGCTGGTCGATTTCGATCGCTACCGCGCCGTGCAGCGCAGGTGGCTGGAGAACGAGATCCGCTCGGAAGCGTTTCGCCAGGCGCCATTCCGCGTGGTGGTGGTGCACATGCCGGCGCAACCCTCCGAACGCTGGCATGGCCCGGACGACATGTACCAGACGTGGCGGCCTCTCTTCAACGAGGGCAAGGTCGACCTGATGATTTCGGGCCACACTCACCGTTATGAAATCAGGCAGCCCGTCGAGGGGCAATCCGTCTATCCGATCGTGATCGGAGGGGCCCCGAAGAAAGGCGAAGCGGTGGTCATCCGGGTGGACGCCACGGCCCAGGAGTTGAACGTCAGAATGACCCGCGACGACGGCCAGATCGTCGGAACCTACACGACCGGCAGGGCTAAGGCTGGCTCTTGAGCCTCTCGACCTCGGCCCGAAGCGTTTCAAGCTCTCTTCGCAGGCTGGCGTTCTCGGTCATCACCGGGGCCATCACGCTGTCGACGCGCTGAGCGATGCCGCTGCGGAGGTCCTCCTCCAGCGCTTCGATGCGCTTCTGACAGGCCGCCAGTTGCTGCTGTTTCTGCTCGATCTCACGGGCGTGGCGGGCTCTGAGTTGCTCCATTTCCGCGTCGCGCTCGGCGAGTCGTTCTCTGAGTTGGATGCTCTCAGCCGCGATGAGCCTGGCTTGTCTGGCTTCCGGGGCGGCCTCTTGCCGGCACCCCGACGCACAGGCAAACAGACCCCCGACGGTGAGAACCAGGATCAGCATCTTGCGTTCCAACGTCTTCACGGCTGTCTCCTTCATCGCTCGCGGAGAGCCTGCCTACTCGAACAGCGGCGCCAGTTGCTCCCTTCGGTCTGGATCGATCTGCTTCGGATTCGTCCAGACCGCGAGTTCCAGGCTCTTTCGGCACGAACATTCTTCGCTGACCAGCGGCGTCTCAACCGCCAGCAGCGCCTCGATCAACCGCAGGCAGTTGTCGGTGGCCCTCTTGAGATTGGAGATGATCTCCTGGAGCAGCGTCTGCTTGCCCTTGGACGGATCGTGGGGCCGCCAGCAGTCGTAATCGCTGGCCAAGGCCACCAATGCATAGCACATCTGGGCCTCGCGGGCGAGCTTGGCCTCGGGCATGGCGGTCATACCGATCAGGTCGCCTCCCCACGTGCGGTGCATCTTCGATTCCGCTCGGGTCGAAAACTGCGGCCCCTCCATGCACACGTACGTCCCACTGACGTGAACCCGAATCTCCGTCGGCTGGACCACACGCAGCAGCGTTTCGCGGAGCCGATCGCAGGTCGGATCGGCCATCTCGCAATGCACGACGCCGTAGCCTCCGAAGAAGGTGCTCGTCCGCCGGAAGGTCTTGTCGATGAATTGATCGACCACGACGAGATCGCCCGGCGCGATCTCTTCGCGGAGCGAACCGACCGCTCCGGTGGCGATCACGGCGCGGGCCCCGAGTTCCTTGAGCGCGAAGATATTGGCCGCGTAGGGCGCTTCGCTCGGTCCGTATCGATGCCCCGGACCATGCCGGTTGATGAACGCGACCTGCCGATCCCCGAGCATCCCCACGAGAATCGGTCCGCTGGGCCGGCCAAACGGCGTCTTGAACTCGCGTCGCTCCACGCCGGCCAATCTAGCCGCCAGCACGTCGCCCAATCCGGTGCCTCCGATGACACCGACCAATTCCTTTGCCATATCCTTGTTCTCCTTTCCAGCTTCGGCTATCATAGCTCGCATTCGTGCCTGTGTCATCCTTCGATTGATGGCATGGGATCCAGAGGACCCAAGACCGATGCGTGTTGCAGCCGGACGTCTGCGACGCGAGCTTGTCCAGAGGAGTCGGAGATATGGATCTGACCGTAACCGTCAAGGAAGTCAAAGGGCACTGCCCCGTGCATAAAGTCGGCGATTCGTTCACCCTGAAGGCCTGCTATCAACTGGTCAGCGAGATTCCCGTCTGCATGCATGGGCTGGCGTCGCTGATGCCGTGGTACAACGCGCTGCGCGTCTCCGAGCCCGCCGAGTGGGGCCTCGACGGCAAAGACGACAAGACCAAGGCCTATGTGCAGTGTCCCGACGTCTGCCAGTACACCAACGGCGGCACCGTCGTCTACGAGATCAGCAAGGTCCGCTGACCGACGCTCCTGCACAGAACGCGGCCTACAGATCTCGGGGCTCGTGGAAGTCGTGGTCGTGGTCGGTCGCGATCAGCTCGGCCTGGCTGCGAACCATGCGGATCGTTCGCCATTTGCCCCCGCGGAAGCGAAGGTAGAAGACGAGCGAGAACGACAGGAACGCCACGACTACGCCCACCCAGGTGGCCACAGGCGACAGCTTCAGCCCGTACAGCATGATGATCAGGATGAGCAACATCATCCAGTGGATCGCTACGGACACGCACATCGCCCAGAGCGTGTCGCCCGCGCCGCGCAGGGTCCCGCTGAAGACCACGACCGCCGCTTCGAGCATCACGTAGACCGCGGCGATGCGGATCATCCGCACCGCGATCGGCGCCGCCAGATGAAAGATTGCATCGACCTGTTCCGGACGAAAGACCTCGACCAGATAGTGCGGGAAGAACACGAACATCACCAGGATGATGACCGAGTAGAGCCAGCCGCACTTGAGCCCCGAGATGGCGGAACGATGTGCGATGTCGGGCTCGCCCGCTCCCATGTAGCGTCCGACCAGGCTCATGACCCCGATCTGGATGCCGATCAGGGGCACGAACGAGACCATATCCCAGTTGAACATGACGGTGACCGCGGTGGCGGTGGCCGGGCTGTGCGCGTGGAAGGCGAAGATCATGGCGTTGAACGCCATGAGGTTCAGGAACATCTCGATGCCGGCCGGGTAGCCGAAACGCAGCAGCTTGCCCATGGCTTCGCGATCAAACCGCAGCGAGTGCCAGACCTGAAAGGTCCGACGGGTCCGTCCGCTCAGGTAGGTTGCGAATAGGACGCCCAGCCCGACGACGCCCCCGACGATCGTTCCGTAGGCGGCGCCCCGAATACCCAGAGCGGGAAATCCGAACTTGCCGAAGATCAGGATGTAGTTCATCCCCACGTTAACCAGCATGGCCGTCAGCGCACTGACCATGACGATCCGTGTCCGCCCTATCCCGGAGAAGAAGCTGCTCAGGCAGTTGCGCAGCAGGCCGATTACGGTGGCGTAGACCACGATGTCGAAATACGCAATCTGGGGGGCCAATTGCCCGGGGGAAATCCCCGTCCTGGCGAACGCCAGATGCACCAGGGGGCGGGCCAGCAGGATCAGCGGATAGGCGGTCAGCGCGATCAACATCGCCTGGGTGGTGGCGGTCGCACAGCGGTCTTGTCGTCCCGCGCCGAGATACTGGGCCACCAGAGCGGTCGAGTAACCTGTCAGGCCCAGGAAAAACGTCATCATCACGAAACAGGTCAGCCCGCCCGCCATCGAGGCGTTCATCTGCTCGGCACCCAGCCGCGAGAGAAACAACCGGTCGGTGAACATCATGACGGTATCGCACGCGTGAGAGACCACCATCGGCAGCGCGATCGCGAGCAGCTCGCGCATTCCGCCGGCCCCCGCACCGGCGATATTCACACTCATTTCGTCACTTCGCTGCATACTCGCCTGCGCTCAAGCCGCTCAGTCCTTGTGACAGTGATCGTTCCAGAACAAGGCTCTCTCCTCGACGGCCGAGTCGATCACCAGGCGAGCGCGTTTCAGCAATCCCGCCATACGGGTTAACGAAGAAAAGGCCCTTCAGTCTGGGTTTCGAAAGGCCTCGACATACTCCGAGTATGGGGGCAACGCCTACGGAACCGTCCCTCTCGGCATCGGGGAATGGTCATGTTGCCGCCACAAACAGGTTTCCTAGTCACGCAGTTCGATGGTCGAGGCCCCTGTCAACTCAACGGTGAGCAGCTTCAGCTCGCGGTCGAACTGCGTCCTGGCGTCGACAACGTCACCACCCCGCCCGCGCACCGTCACGTCGGACGGCTCGCTCGTAACGCCCGAGACCAGCACCATGTAGGAGGCATCGCCCCACCCTTCGACGGCAAAGCTCACCGCGGTCTCGCCAGCCTCCAACTCGTCGATCGCACAAGGCGCATGGACGAACCAGTTGCGCCCGGCGATTCGCTGAACGTCGTAGAGCTGGCCCTGTCCGAACAGCTCGGGCAGGTGAGACTGGACCGTACCGGGGTTGATGGCGGGTCCGTCGCTGACCTGCGCGCGGAGATGGAAGAAGTCGGGCAAGAGCCCCTGCCGCTCCTCATCGCTGGTGGGCCAGGTCATCTGAAGGCCGGTCGCGGTGATGGCGTTGGCGAGCATCCGCCACGGTCCCGAGGCGTCGTACTGGCCCAAATGGTGCAGCGCGGAGCCATAGACCAGGCCGCACCACTGGACGGGCTGGCCGAACCAGATCGGCGCTTTCCAGTTCGTGGCGCCCAGGACGGCAATCGTCGCGTATGGGCCGACTTCACCTTCGGTCGGATTCGCCAGATAGATAAACGGCACACCCGTCCAGGCCCAGTAGCGGGCCTGTTCGAGGTAGGCCGATCTCTCGGAGAGGATATAGCCCAGCACGTACGCTTTGACCATATGGGCCGAAGCCAGGATGTCCGGCGTGTGCAGCGGCACCTCCCAGGTCTGCGCGCCGCGCGGCACCGTGCCGGCGTGGTGCTCATGCACATGCAGGGCTCGCCCGAGAC
>CAZTGH010000336.1:0-6339 GCA_964612985.1 uncultured Pirellulales bacterium | reverse complement strand
AAGACGTTGCCATAGGGATCGATATGCACGCCCTTGGCCCCCAGAAAGTCGCCCAGGCAGTTCATGCCCTCGAATGCCTCGACCGGCTTCGACGCCATGAGCTTGCCCAGGCGGTCGCCAGCCCGCCCGGCAAAGCGGAACCGATGGTCGCGATACGTTGCCACGCATTCTCCATCGGTGAGCCTGGTCTGCCTGGACGTCTCGAGGTACTCCTCCCAGCGGACCAGGACATGGTCAAGGCCGAACACTCGTTTGGCGGCAAGTGCCAGGCCGCGTACCCGCTCGATCTCTACATACTCCTGATGGAACGGATCGGCGCTCACCTTGATGCGCTGGACGCCCAAGCGTCGCAATCCCTTCAGCCGCTCCTCCGCCAGCCGCTCACTCGTGGCCCATGACCCATTGGTCTCGACCAGATCGACCGGGCCCAGCTCCTGTCTGGTCCCCTCCGCAAGGATTTCGACGAGACGATCCCAGTAGAGAAAGGGCTCGCCCCCCGTCAGGTGGATCTTGGCCGCATCCCCCGCCAGATCCTTCAGCGATCGCCAAGTCGCGATGGCGGTTTCAACAGGCATGAGCCCGCCCTTTTCGGGTGAACAGTGATAGTAGCAGAATTCGCACGCGGCGCTGCACTTGTACGTCAGCAGCAGTCCCGCCGAACGCCAGAGCTTGAACTTTGCCTGATCCCGCGCCAGCCCTCGATTGTACGTGTTGTCCGACAGATCGAACATGAGCGCTACGCCCCGCCTTCCTTCGAGCTCCTGCGCACGGTTCCCGAGAGCTTCCGCAGCCAGATTTGCAGCACGGTGATGTCGGCGGGGGTGATGCCGCTGATGCGCGAGGCGTGGCCCAGCGTCGCAGGCTTGAAGGCCAGCAGCTTCTCCCTGGCCTCACAGCGGAGGTGCTCCACGGACGCATAGTCGAAGTCCGGCGGAATCTTCTTGCTGTCGAGGTTCTGCTGCAAGACCACCAGCCTCTGCTGCTTGGCCAGATAGCCTTCATACTTGGCGTCGATCGCAGCCGCCTCCAGGACGTCTCGCCCGTAGCCGGCTGCTTTGACCTCGTCGAGGTCCCCCAACTGCCCCGCCAACTCGCTGTTGGGCCTTCGCAACAGGTCCCACAGACTGCGACCATCCCGACGCGCGGTCTGCAAATGGACGCGGAGGCGCGCAATATCAGCCAGTTTCTTCTGAAACCGTTCATAGCGTGCGTCGTCGACGAGGCCGACGGAGCGACCGATCTCCGTCAACCGCCGGTCCGCGTTGTCCGAGCGCAGGGCGAGCCGATGCTCGGCCCGCGAGGTAAACATGCGATAAGGCTCGTCGATTCCCCGCGTCATCAGATCGTCGATCAGCACACCGATGTATGCTCGATCGCGACCCAGGACCAGAGGCTCGTCGTCCTGGAGTTTCTTCGTCGCGTTGATCCCCGCCAGGATGCCCTGGGCTGCCGCTTCCTCGTAGCCGCTGGTCCCGTTGATCTGACCTGCCAGAAACAGCCCCGTGACGCGCTTCGTTTCCAGGCTGGGCTGCAACTGCGTCGGAGGGCAATAGTCGTATTCGATGGCGTAGGCGTAGTGCACGATCCGCGCCCGCTCGGTGCCCGGCATCAAGCGGAGCATCTGTTCCTGCACCTCGCGCGGCAGCGACGTGCTGATCCCATTGCAGTAGATGGTCGTCCGCGCCTCATCCTCCGGCTCCAGGAACACCTGATGGCGGTCCTTGTCCGCAAAGCGGATGATCTTCGTCTCGATGCTCGGGCAGTATCGTGGTCCGGTCGACTGGATCTGGCCCGTATACAGCGGCGCGCGACCGAGGTTGGCTCGAATTAACTGATGAATCGCCTCAGTCGTATAGGTAATCCAGCATGGGGTCTGCTCGCGATCGATCCGGTCGGTCAGAAACGAGAACGGAACGGGATCGGCGTCGCCATGCTGGATTTCGAGACGATCCAGGTCGCAGGTCGAGGCATCGAGTCGCACGGGCGTCCCCGTCTTGAGACGCTGCAACTCCAGACCGATGCGTTCGAGACTCTCCGAAAGCTCGTTCGCCGCAGGCTCGCCCAGCCGTCCTCCCGCCTGCCGCTCGCTCCCCACGTGCATCAGCCCCCGCAGAAACGTCCCCGTCGTCAGCACAACTGTGGTAGCGGTGAACATCCGCCCATCCTGGCAGCGCACGCCTCGTACGCAATCCTGGTCGACGAGGATTTCGGAGGCCATCGCCTCGACAACCGTCAGGTTGCACGTCTCGTCGAGCCTGGCTCGCATGAAGTCCTGGTAGCGATATTTGTCCGTCTGGGCTCTCGGGGCGCGAACCGCCGGTCCTTTGGAGCGATTGAGTAGACGAAACTGGATCCCCGTCGCGTCGGTCGCCAGCCCCATCAATCCGCCCAGCGCATCGACCTCGCAGGCAATCTGTCCCTTGCCCAGCCCACCGATGGCCGGGTTGCAGCTCATCTTGCCGATGGTCTCCCGGCTCAGGGTGACCAGCGCCGTCCGGGCGCCGATCTTGGCAGCGGCATGCGCCGCTTCGATGCCGGCATGCCCGGCCCCCACCACGATGCAGTCGAAATCATCCCGCTTCATGGGACCGTGCCAGCGCCACCGCGGAGGCAATGGCGAAGTTGGCTGTATGCGTAATGCTGATACTGATGCGTTCGATCCCCATCTCCCGGGCAATCCGCTCGACCTCGCCCGACAGCGCCACGAGAGGTCGCCCCGCGGGGTCGTTGGTCACCTCGATATCCGTCCAGGCGATCTTTCCCCGCCATCCGGTGCCGATGAGCTTCAGGATCGCCTCTTTGGCGGCAAAGCGCCCTGCATAGCTCTCGATCGAATTCTTCCGATCCCGCGCGCGGTCCTGCTCGGCAGGCGTAAATACGCGATTGAGAAACCGCTCGCCATGCCGTTCGACCATCTCCTCGATGCGAGGACAGTCCACCAAGTCGATACCGTGAGCGATGATGTCCATGGGCCTTTCGCAGGAAAGAAGAAAACGCACTACGGCGTCGGTCTCGGCGGATTCACCGCATAGTACAGGCGTTCCAGGCACCCCCGGAGAAACCCTTCCGTGTCCGCCAGCGTCATCTGCTCGACGATCTCCGCATCGAGTTTCGCGATCGCCTCGATGCGCCGGGTCTCTTCGATGTTCGCCTCCACCTGATCCTGCACTTCCGCCATCGGCAAATACCCTTTCTCGCGTTTTTGAACCAGCTTCATGATGAAAGCGTGTCCGGGGGCATCGATCGGCCCGGCGATCTGGCCCTCCTCAATCTTCTCCGCCACCCCCGCCAACGCCGTGTACGGCTCGGCCAGCGACTCGGGGTCCCTCGGCGGCCACAGCCCCCCCGACCCGGCAATGTAATAGTCCGCATACTGCGAATACTCTTCCGCCAGCGTGCCGAAATCCTCGCCCGCCACGATCCGCGTCACGAGCCCTTCCGCCATCTTGCGCGCGGCGTGGACGGGATTCTCGTTCGGATCGGTCAGACCGACCTTGGAGGCGGAGATGTCAATCAGGCGGAACTGGATGAGCCCGGACTGCACGAACGCTTCGTCCTTCATCCGATCGTACGTCGCCACCAGTTCGCTATAGGTGATCGGCCGGTTTCGAGACATCTGCGATTCCACCGAGTACTGCGCCAGAATCTGTCTCTTCTTGCGTTCCTTCCACATCGCTCGGTTCATGCCCATGGCCTTGAGCGCTTCGTCCGCCTCGGCGCTGTTGCCGCCGTGTTCGATCACGAACTTGCGCAGCTCCTTTTCGACCATATTGTCCAGGGTCTCGTCGATCTTGTCGCCCAGTTGGCGCTGAGCCCTCTTGTAGAGCACGATATTGCTGACATTGGCGCCAAGTTGCTGGCGGACGCGAGGCCGTGCCAATTCCATGAATTGCTCCAGCGTCGTCGTCTTCGCGATCTCCTCCAACCACGTCCGGAACGATGCCCCGGACACCGTCTGCGTGGACGAGATGTTCATGATGTCCTCGCAGGTGATCCGCTCGCCGCTGACGATCAGCTCGTCGGCGGAGGCGGGCTCGGCGCTCAGGCTCAACCGCTGGATTTCCTCCTCCGTCAGCGAGGCCTTCCGGCCCTCGTTGCCCCCGCAACCGGCCAGCACCACCACCGCCGCAGAGGCCACCAACGCAAGAACCGTTTGCCCATTCAGTGAATTCAATGGCCTGTACTTCAATGCGATCCTGCTCTTGTGCATTCCGAAAACAATCCCCCAGTGATGAGACGATCCGGACGCCCGCTAACTCGGCTCGCCCGCAGTACCCTTGAGACCAATCTGGTCGGCCACGTCCCGCATCGCCGCGATGGCATCCTCGATCAGAACCGTCAACTCGACCCCGAGCATGGCCGCTCCTTTTTCGATGACCTCGCGATTGACCCCGGCGGCGAACGACTTCTCTTTCCATTTCTTCTTGACCGACTTGGGCTTAAGGTCCATCACGCTCCTGGTCGGTCGCACCAGGGCGGTGGCCGCCACCAGACCCGTCAACTCATCCATCGTGTACAGCACCTTCTCCAACTCGCTCTGAGGCTCCACATCCGTGCAGATGCCCCACCCGTGCGAGAGAACGGCCCGCACGTATTCCTCAGGCCAACCTCGCTGGCGCAGGATCTCCTCGGTCTTCTTGCAGTGCTGATCGGGATACCGCTCGTAGTCCAGGTCGTGGACCAGACCGATCACGCCCCATTTGGTTTCGTCCTGTCCCGTCTTCCGGGCCCAGTGGCGCATCACCGCTTCCACCGCCAGTGCATGACGGATCAGAGCGTCGTTCTCATTGTACTCCTGGAGCAGCGCCAGGGCCTCTTCACGCGTCGGCTGCGTCTCGGCCATCAGCAAAACCTCTTTCCAGACAATCTCTTACACCAGTGGACTACTTTACCGGCATGGGGCTCTGAATGCAATCGCCATTTGAGATGCGGAGGGCAGAACGGTTGCGCACCGCCCTGCCCTCCGACAATGGACCTCAGGCCTGAATCGACGCTCGTTACGAACGGACCAGGCTGTCGCCGACCTGCGCCGAGTGGCTGTCGATGGGATCAGAACGACTTGTGCATCGGCATCGTTCTACCCGCCAGCCAGGCGACTTCATCGGGCGACAACGCCCGATTGTACACGCGCACCTCATCAACCGAACCCACCCAGAATTCGCTGAAGTCGTTCACCTGCTGGCCAATCACCGCACGACTCAAGGGCAGATTCCAGTTCTTGGCAGCCGAGGCAACCTCGATGCCGTCAGCGTACAGCTTCGCAGTGGTCCCGTCGTAGGTCACCGCGGCATGGTGCCACTCGTCCAGTTCCCAGAACCCCGCGAGCATGATGTCGTCGCCGTAGCCACCGCCGTACAGGTCGGTGCCGTTCATGCCGATGAAGCAGGCCGTGCCGGTGCCCGCTGAGCCATACGAGGCAATCCAGCGCCAGCCCGCGTAGACCGCCCCCGGTTTGCCCCAGCCCGCCAATGACCGAGGCGCTCGGCCCGCCGGCCAGTCGGACGGATTGCCCAGATTGACGTACTGGTCGGTGCCGTTGAGCTGGATGGCCTGGCCCTCGACTCCCGCCACATACGCAGGTGAGCCCACGGCGGTCCCATCGTAGCCATGGCCCGAGCTGTCGTTAACATTCCCATCAAGACTGTAGTGAGCCACCAGAGACCCGGCATCGGGCTCGGTCGGCGTGATGTACTCGACCGCCTCGGGATACACGCGGATGTCGTCGATGTACAGCATGCCCGACGACCCGGCGCCTTCGATGCCGATGGTCAGTTCCGTCACCTCGCTCAGATCGGCTCCGACCGCCGACAGGTCGATGTTCCAGGGCTGCCACAGGATCCCGCCCACATCGTCCGGGTCGCCATCGTAGTCGACCTTGGTCCCGTTGATCCGCACGTACAACTGCCCGCTGTTGCCGGGTGCGCCGCGGAAATACAGCCCCAGCGTCTCAATGCCGTGGGCCGTCCAGTCCCGAGGAGGATCAAGGGTCCGCGTAGTCTCGGAGTAATTGGGCGAGACGGTGTTGTCGTATTCCAACGGCATGGACTGCCGGCCGCCGTGAACGATCGTCCGCTCGGCAAAGGGCGCCTCGAAGTACCCGACCAGGGCGCCGCTGCCGTTTTCCCAGCCATCGACCCAGGTCTGGAAGATCGCGGTGCCCGCGTCGATATCGTCGGTGTAGCTGTCCATGTCGTCGACCACGCCGTAAGTCGCCGTCGAGAAGCTCCAGACAGGCCCCTCCCAGCGAGGCTCGGTCTCAGCTTCGTTGACCTCATCCACTCGCCAGGAGTACGCGCTGCCATAGTGCAGATCGTCGGGGGCATAGCTGACCTCCCCAAC